>DCGR01000097.1 GCA_002315285.1 Bacteroides sp. UBA1773
TCAATCCCGCTGATAAAGAAACACCCCTTATCCAGCGCCTCCGGCCTCTCAGTCGAAGTACGGATACACACAGCCGGGAACGGATGCCCCACCGAAGTAAAAAACGAACTCTCCTCCGGCAGCGTACCCGAATCGCTAACCACCGCGAACGCATTCATCTGCAGGCAATTATAATCGTGAAATCCAAGCGGCTCGTGCTGAATCACGCGCGGATCCAGCTCAAACCCGCTCGCCTCCAGCCTCTTGCGCGACCTCGGGTGACACGAATACAGTATCGGCATATCATACTTCTCAGCCATCGCATTGATGGCATTGAAGAGCGAAAGAAAATTCTTCTCAGTATCAATATTCTCCTCCCGATGTGCACTCAGAAGAATATACCGCCCCTTCTCAAGCCCCAGACGCTTATGCACATCCGAAGCCTCGATCTCAGCGAGATTCTCATGCAGCACCTCCGCCATGGGCGAACCGGTCACATAAGTCCTCTCACGAGGGAGTCCGCATTCTGCCAAATATCTGCGTGCATGCTCCGAATAAGCCATATTGACATCGGAGATGATATCCACAATCCTGCGGTTCGTCTCCTCCGGCAAGCACTCATCCTTGCACCTGTTCCCCGCCTCCATGTGGAAGATCGGGATATGGAGGCGCTTGGCGCCAATGACTGAAAGACAGCTGTTCGTATCCCCCAGCACCAGCACCGCATCCGGCTTAATCTCCACCATCAGCTTATAACTTTTGTCGATGATATTCCCCATCGTCTCGCCAAGGTCGGAACCCACCGCATTCATATAAACCTCCGGGTCCGCCAGCTTCAAATCCTTGAAAAACACCCCATTAAGGTTATAGTCATAATTCTGGCCCGTATGCGCCAGAACCACATCAAAATACCGACGGCACTTATTGATTACCGCCGCCAGCCGGATAATCTCCGGCCTGGTGCCCACTATTATCAGAAGCTTCAGCTTCCCGTTATTCTTGAATTCTGCCATATTATTTCGCAAGATTAGCAACTCCGTCAAGTTCGTTCTGGATATACTCGAGGCTGGCTATCTTCGCCTTGGTTTCTTCGAGGTTCAGACGACGTGTGTTGTCTGAATTGAACTCGGTGAGCACATTGCGCTTCTCGTCGCCTTCACGGAAGAACTTGTCGTAGTTCAGGCCGCGGCTGTCGGCTGGTACACGGTAGAAGTTGCCCATGTCCTGGGCTTTGGCACATTCTTCGTTGGTGAGAAGGGTCTCGTACATCTTTTCCCCATGACGTATGCCAATGACCTTGATTTCTTCCTTCTTGCCGCCAAACAACTCGCAAACAGCCTCGACCTGGGTCTGAATGGTGCAGGCAGGGGCTTTCTGGACCAGAATGTCGCCGTTCTGGCCGTGTTCGAAAGCGAAGAGGACTAGATCTATGGCTTCTTCGAGACTCATGATGAAACGGGTCATCTTGGGGTCGGTGATGGTAATGGGGTTGCCCTGACGAATCTGGTCTATCCAAAGAGGTATGACGCTTCCGCGGGAGCACATCACGTTGCCATATCGGGTACAGCAAATCCTGGTCTCGCCACTCACGCGCGACTTTGCAACAGCCACCTTCTCCTCCAGTGCCTTGGAGATACCCATAGCATTGATGGGGTAAGCTGCCTTGTCCGTGGAGAGGCAGATAACCGCACCCACTCCGCACTCAATGGCAGCAGTGAGCACATTGTCAGTGCCAATCACATTGGTACTGACGGCCTCCATAGGGAAGAACTCACAACTTGGAACCTGCTTCAAGGCGGCTGCATGGAAGATGTAATCGACTCCTTTCATGGCATATCCCAAAGAGTTTTTGTTGCGCACGTCGCCGATGTGGTATTTGATTTTGGCTGCCACCTCTGGCATCTTGGCCTGATACTCGTGGCGCATATCGTCCTGCTTCTTCTCGTCGCGTGAGAAGATGCGAATCTCTGCGATGTCGGTCTTAAGAAAACGATTGAGAACGGCATTGCCGAAACTACCGGTTCCGCCGGTAATCATTAGGACTTTGTCTTTGAAAATGCTCATTGTTATTTTGGAATTAATTGTTTATTGCTCGGAGGTACTGATAGTTCAGACGTTTAGAGGTGTTTACGTAGAACGGACAGAACATCTTAACATCAGTACACCCATAAGGATTTTCGGAACATCTTAACTTTTTTGAACCACGGGGTCAAAATAGGTATCGGGACGCTCGGGATGGAAAATCTCATTGCAGTACATGACAGTCACAAGATCCTGGGTGTCACTCAGGTTGATTATGTTGTGAGTGTAGCCTGGGAGCATGATCACGCTCTGTATGCGGTCTCCGCTTACTTCAAAGTCCAGAACCTCGTCAGTACCTTCCTTGCGCAGCTGGATAAGGCCGTGACCGCTGACAACGATGAACTGCTCCCACTTGGTGTGGTGCCAGTGCTCGCCCTTGGTTATGCCGGGCTTTGAAATGTTGATGCTTACCTGACCGCAATTGAGTGTGCGCACAAGTTCAGTGAAACTTCCGCGCTGGTCAACGTTCATCTTCAAATCAAAGATAGCCTTTTCCTTTGGCAGATAGCTCAGGTAGGTCGAGTACAGGCGCTTGGCAAAGCTGTCGGCTGGAATCTCGGGTATCATGAGTGTCCGGGGCATGTCATGAAACTGGTGTAGCAGGTCAACTATCTGACCAAGCTTCACGTGATGGGTGATTGGGGCGGCACAGTAGCGTCCGTCAGTCTGCAATACGGTGTCAACACCATCGAACTCGCAACGGTGCTCCTGACCTTTCAAGGCGCAAATCATTTCCTCGACCAGGTCATCGATGTAGAGCAGCTCCATGTCCACGCTGGGGTCGTTGACCTGTATGGGCAGATCGTTGGCTATGTTGTTGCAGAAGGTGGCGACTGCACTGTTGTAGTTGGGACGGCACCATTTGCCGTAAAGATTCGGGAAACGGTAGATTAGGATCTTGGCACCGGTCTCACGGCCGTACTGGAACATCAGCTCTTCGCCGGCCTTCTTGCTCTTGCCGTACTCGGAAGTTCCGAAACGGCCTGTCAGAGTGGCCTGGATGGAGCTGCTGATCATGACCGGGCAACTGTTGCCGTATTTCTTCAGGGTGTTCAGCAGAACGGAGGCAAAGCCGAAGTTGCCCTCCATAAACTCCTTGGGAACCTGAGGGCGGTTGACTCCGGCCAGATTGAAGACAAAGTCACACTCACGACACCACTGATCCAGCTGATCGGGTGTTGAGTCGATGTCATATTTGTAGATTTCGGTTACAATAAGGTCACCGTAACACTTCGCCCTGCCGTCTTTGATGTTATTCAGTTGCGCACAAAGGTTCTTTCCGACAAATCCCTTTGCTCCGGTTACAAGTATTTTCATAGATAACACTTATTATACCATTCGGTAAATCTTCGTAATCTAATATGTCGGCAACGACCTTTCTGGTGTTCTGCAAATCTTGTCTCCAAATGTGTAGTACCATCAACATCATAAGGGCCATCGTTGCATTGAAGGATGTGGAAATGAGCCATTAGCACTTGTAGTATCTCTTGTACCACTCAGCAAATGATCTAAGTCCATCTCTGAGCGAAGTACTCGGGCGGAATCCGAAATCACGCTCAAGGGCAGTAGTATCTGCATAAGTGGTGGGAACGTCACCAGCTTGCATAGGGACCAGTTCCTTATGACTCTCAAAGTCATAGTCATCGGGCAAAACTCCAGCACGAATAAGTTCCTCTTGAAGAATCTGCACGAAGTCTAGCAAGTTCATGGGCTTGGAGTTTCCTATATTATATATTTTATAAGGAGACAATGGCAGTCCATCTTCGCCAATCTTCCGTTCGGGTGCTTTATGTATCACCCTTTGAATACCCTCCACGATGTCGTCAATGTAGGTGAAGTCGCGCTGACAGTTGCCGTAGTTGAATATCTTGATGGGCTCACCTTTTATGAGTTTGTTAGTGAAGCCGAAGTAGGCCATATCGGGACGGCCGGCAGGACCATAGACGGTGAAGAAGCGCAGGCCTGTGGAAGGGATGCTGTAGAGTTTGCTATACGCATACGCCAAAAGTTCGTTCGACTTCTTGGTAGCAGCATACAGGCTGACAGGATTATCGACTTGATCGGACTCTGCAAACGGCACCTTCTTGTTGCCGCCATAGACGCTGGAGGAACTAGCGTAAACCAGATGCTGAACGCCAAGATAGGAAGCCCCTCCTAAATCCTCCCTTGTAGGGAGGACTTTATTTTCCCCTCTACGGGAGAGGGATAGGGGAAGGCTTCTTCGGCAGGCTTCGAGTATGTTGTAGAAACCGACCAGATTGCTCTCGACATAGACCTCTGGATTCTCGACGGAATACCGCACTCCATCCTGAGCCGCCAAGTTGACGACGATGTCGAAGTGATACTGTTCGAACAACTTATAGATTAGCTCCTTGTCCGCCAGATTTCCCTTCACGAAGGTGTATTTGCTCTCTGGATGCCCGACCGCACATTTTTCGATTTGCTGCAAGCGCCATTCCTTCAACGACACATCGTAATAGCCATTGACGGAGTCGAAACCGACTATCTTAACTGGAGATTCGCTATTGAGCAGACTCAGCACGAGGTTGCTGCCGATGAATCCCGCAGAACCAGTAACAAGGATGGTCTTACCTGTAATATTCACATTATTTTGAAACATACGAATTGACAATTGCCTGTAATCAGTGTCAGTAATCAATTGTCAGTTGCCAGAAGTCAGCGGTTTTAGCAAATTGCGTGCCAAATTAGCGTATTCTGAACTTGTGGAACAAGCGTAACGCTCTATGTGATGAATCGAAAATTGAAATGGGTTATGATTGGGGGCTGCTTGGGCATGAGAATCCCCCTTCTTTATTGTTTCATCGCGTCGTGCATGTATTGACACACCTCGCTGAGTTGTGGAATGCGGTTGCGCCTACGGTCGAGAATGATGCCGAGTTGCTGACATAAGGGTTTCAAGAGGGCTTCAGTACGTGAATCATCGGTGATAATACGCTGAGGAATACGACCGGAAGATTTCGCCTTATTAACATACTGAAGAAGAACGTCTCGCTCATAGTCGTCAGAGATTTCGCACAAATCAGAATTGCTGGTCATCAATGTGTTTTTGTCGACCGAAAACAGGGTGAGTGCCAGAAAAGCCTTCTCAGGTTCTGCTTCGTTGCCGATATATCCAGGGAAATGTAGAAGGCGTATGAACTCTGTGCCAATTTTCTGAAGGAGACGAAGAGGTGTGATTTCGTCTTCGGACAATGTGACTGTTGTGAAGTTGTCAGTCAGACCTGGTAGTTTGGTACGCTCTACTTTGTAGCCTTCTGCTGTCTTTACCACGAGAGGCACTTCCTTCCCACCCTTTTCTGTGGCATACACGCGAGTTGTCTTGAATCCGAATTTTGTCAAGTCATCTGTATCCATAATCTGTTGACTGAACCATACGATAGCTTCAAGCGCCTCTTTAATACGAGCAAGTTGTGTGTCATCGCTCGGCAATCTGGTTGGAACACAATGGGGACGAAAGATTTGCGGGAAAGGATAACCATGAGAACCTTCTATCTTCTGATCATGTGCCTCCGCCCATAGCTCAATCTGACGATACCGCTCGGGACGCATCATCCCATCCTCAGGGTCATCGAATATGACAGACATGTAGTCGGCCCAATAATGTAATTCCATTAATTCGAAACTTGGACATTGGACTTGGACACTCTTCGCCATAAATATGTAGGTTTGGAAACTGTCTGCTCCATCATAGAGTTGGACATCGAAGGTCTCACCTCCGTACCCCATGGTGGCAATATAGATTTCTGAACCATCCTGCATACGAATGGCAAAAACATCAGAGTCGTCAAGATCCTCCCATAACTCGCTTTCACGAATTTTGAAAGAGAGGGAAATGATATCGTCATAAAGGGGAGACCATTTTGCGAGCTCTTCTTTTGCCATTGAATCAAGGTCGTGGCTTATCAGACGAGCACCGTTGGATGCATCCATTATTTCCTCGGCTGATTCATCATCGGTAAAACTGTCGCAGATATCAATACATTCGTACTTGTCAAAATATTCCGGATCATAATCCTTGTTCCAACCTGCCCATTCGAGCCGTTCTTTCTCATCGGAAGTCAGACGTTTGCGAGACCTACGTTTTTCGAGAATATCGAGAAGTGCCTGATAGCCCCACACACCACCACAGTCCTCAGGAGGACAGGCTCCCTTGCCGCTCTTGAAGATTATTTCGTGGAGTTCATCTTCTTTATATTCCTCAATAGAAGAGAGGCGGATTTCATGCTCCCATGAGTCACCGAAGTCATACTCCCACTTAATGGACTTGCCTCTCACGTTGAGAAGATCGGAAAGTTTATATTCCTCTTGAAAGAAAGTGTTGCCCCAGCTATCGTCACGGCAATACTGATAGTAAGGTACATAGTACGCATCATGGGTGCCTACTATCTGATTGAGATGTTCATTCCACCATCCCATCAACCGCAACACCAGTTCAGTAAGATGGCGAAGGGAGATGTTTGAGGGACAATCGAACTTACGCCAAATGGTAGGAGTAGTGCCCTTGAGCGCAACACGTATGGTGTACTTCTTGACTTCGTCAGAAGGAAGGAAATGAGGATAGTTCACCTCGTCGTACTCGGGTTTTGAACTTCGCTTGCTTTTCTGTTTAGGTGTTTGCTTCTTAGAGATAGGGACAGTGATTATCTCAGAAATGAATTCTGAGAGTGCCTTTTCGGTTTCTTCGCGTGACTTGCCAGTCGTCTGCATGAACCGCTGCAAGAGGTCTTCGGGTATCTGTGGCATAATATTACTTTGAAATGGTAGGCAGCTTAATCCAAATCGCCATAACCAGTTTATTTATCGTATTCTTGGTATTCGCTGTTATGGCTCTTAAACTCTGGAACAATCCGTTTCATCAGTTTCACCAAATCTGCAATCTGGCACGACCTCGACAACAAAGTGAGTTCGTCCACCGCTTTACATGCATCGGAATAACCGTACTCACGGACTTTTGCGATTCTGATCTTGTCGTGTAACGTAGATTCCGTATTTTCCTGTTCGGCAAGTACTTCTTCGTAAAGTTTCTCCCCTGGTCGAAGACGCGTATATTCTATCTCAATGTCCTCACCGGCCCTCAATCCTGCAAGTTCTATCATCTTTTGAGCCAAATCGGCAATTCGCACTGGTTCTCCCATATCGAACACAAAAATCTTATTGTTAAGACCCATTATGGCTGCCTCCATCACAAGACGGCACGCCTCAGGAATCGTCATGAAGAAACGTGTGATATCGGGATGGGTGACGGTAACAGGTCCACCATTTTCAATCTGCTCACGGAAGCGTAGAATTACGGAGCCGTTCGACCCAAGGACATTGCCAAAACGTGTGGTCACAAATCCCGTTTTGCCCACCACCTCACCTTTCGCTATTGCAAGACCTAGACTCTGCACATAGATTTCGGCAAGCCGTTTGCTACAACCCATAATGTTTGTAGGATTGACAGCCTTGTCGGTGGAAATCATCACCATCATCTCCACTCCATATTCAACACTCTTGTCGGCTACTATCCTTGACCCATACACATTGGAAAGAACTGCTTCGCAAGGATTCTCCTCCATCAATGGTACATGCTTATAGGCCGCCGCATGAAACACCACTTGTGGATGCCAAGTACGAAATACATAATCAAGACTCTCAAGATGCCGAACATCGCCCATCACTGGAACAAAATCCAGTTCTGGAAATCTCGCCTCAAGTTCAAGGCGCAAATTGTGCATCGGAGTTTCCGCATTATCGAACAGTACAAGCCGCTTCACCTCGAAGTTCGCCAACTGACGGCACAACTCGGAACCGATACTGCCTGCCGCACCTGTAACCATTACGACCTTTTCACAAAATCCTTTCTTGATTTTATTCTTAGAAATCGTAATTTCAGGGCGTCCGAGCAGGTCTTCTATCTCTACTCCACGAACGATGCCTTTCTTATTATCACCACCGACCATCTCATCAATAGTTGGTGAAATGAGGATTTTGACATCATTGTCCACACAATACTTCACATATCCGTCCCTTTCTGCCTTGACATGGGCATCCGAAATGAAAAGAATGGCATAAAGGGAATATCTCTCGACCATTGACTTAAATTCCTCCTCTGTTTGACATGTTACTACAGGACAACCAACTAACTTGAGATTCCTGTGACCGGATTCGCGTGAGACAAAGCCTAACACATGGTAACGTTTTGAACTGCCAAGACGAGTTACGACCGCTATCGCCTCATCAGAAGTGCCAAATACAAGAATACGTTGCTTACGTACAACATCTTTCATCTTCATTTTAAAAAGGGTGTAAAAGTCAACCATCAGAAAACGAACCCCCAGCGTCAGGAACACTGTCAACAGGAAATCGACAATGACCGCAACGACTATCGCAACATTGAGTGTGCACGTCAGCGCAATGAGTACTGTCAAAAGGACCTTCGTAACAAGTATCACCAAAATGTTTTGGCGGAAATCCCTAAAGGTGGCATATCGCACTACCACGTTATAACTCTTACAAACGATCATCATGACCATTGAGAAAACAACAGAACCACCCAACCACCATAAGGCAAATGAACCCGAATAATAGTCAGTACGTGCCAAGAAGTTAAGCAACAACACCACCACGAACGATGACATCAATGAAATCATGAAATCCAAAACAAAAATTATTTTGGGATCCACATGATCAGAAGCATATTTTGATATTATTCCCATATTTCCAAGAAGGATTCTACCCCCCCTAAAAATTTGCAAATTATTGATTTTATGTAACTTACAAACAACACCAAACTTATTTCATGAACATTATTGATTGTGCATTTACCGACTGACGCTCCGGCTTGTGCATGAGGCCTTGCAAACCTGTTTGTGCTTTCGATCGATTCCCCAAAGATTGCCTTGTGAATCAAGGGCTATGCCTTGTCCATTAAAAGGAATGTCGATGGTGTCTGTAAGCTGGAGTCGCATTCCATAGGGTGGAAAATCCAAGACAAAGAGTTTCTGGGCATCGTGCCCCGTACAATAGAATTTGCCATCGACAAACAATCCTCCTGACAGACTATTGGGATGGAGCTCGTCCAAAAGCTCCTTTGGAAGTATCCATCCTTGAAGACGGTGCCAATCATCGTCAAACTGCACTATCTGCGTCCAAGATGCGTCCTTTAGCATCTCTCCTCCTACATTGTATCCGCTTCTGTCATAATGTGCAAAACAGACATACCAACAACCGACACCTCGTACCACCCAAGTGCATGAACCCGCATTGATGCCAAGACTGATGGTACGGACATGCTCCAGTGTCCGAGGATTGAACACTTCGATGGAACTTGCCATGGGCACATCCGGATAATTGGAATGGGAACAGTAGAGTAAACCGTCAACAACAATGCCTCCATCAAAATGTTTGATGAGCCGCGCGTCGGATTCACTCCATGTAGTAACCGAGTCGCCCTTGAGCGTATATTTGGAGATGCTCTGATTGCCGATGGCATAGAAGCTTTCGGAATCGACCGCCACTCCCTGAATGGCATTGGAAGATGAGAATGTCTCAACGATATGATAATTCTGCGACATGACTTCTCCAGTTACAAGAGCGAAGGTACAGAAGAGTATAAACCTGATTTTCATAAGACATGCGTTATAATAAGGGAACAGATCCATAGACAAAACTAACCTATTTCCCAAACGAATCTATCCTAAAATCCACAACATAAGGACGTTTATTGGCATCCTTTCCACGCTTCAAGAATACGATGAGTTCAACAACCGAACCAACCGAAGGTACAACCTGTTTTGACTGCAACAATTGTTCAGACAAATAGCCCATGGTATATGATGGCTCTGTGGTTCCCAGCTCTACCAGAGGCAGGCCATCGGTAAGTTCCCATGCACAATATTGCGGACTTGTATTGACTCGCGTGATTCGTACCTTACGATAGCCAAATAGCTGTGCCCCTTCTTCGACCGAATACACCTTATTTATTAAGGCACTTTTGAAACGGCCATTTTGAGGAATGATAGGGATGAAACTAACATACTGACCTACAGCAGGACGAATGTTCGACTTTACAGCCACAAAATGGCATGAAGAATTGTCGAAAATGTGCACATGATCGTGATTAAAATCGATGTGTTCGACATAGCCTATCAATAATGGAAACAATTCGGGAATAGGACGAGGTTCCAATATGGCAGCCTCTGCCCGCCAAGTCTCATCTCGCAATCCAGCCTTGACATTTCGCAAAAGCACACGAAACAAGCGGTTCGGAATGTCAGCATAGCGCAAGCGACAAAAAGCAGTAAGTGTGTGTACCTCGGTAGTAATGTCCGTTCCATCAGCTGCGACCAAACGAGCAAACGTGATGGCACGTCCGCGTACTTCGGAAGTGAATACAGAGGTGACAATCATCGGGACGAAAGGTTCCGACAAAGAAAATCCCTTTTTGCGAATGAGCGGAGCAAGAACCATTTCCAATTCCTCATCCAGCCGTTCGTCGGGGTGAAACAGCAAGGAATAAACGTATGCTTTGGACAACCGTTCCACCAATGAAGGATACGACTTTCCCGATGCATCAATATGGACCTCACTATCTTCTTTCCGCAAATTCTCCAACCCCCATGCCTCGAGAAAAGGCACAAAGTGAAAATCCGGATACATTGTAGCCATTCTCACCGCCACCGACAAGATAGCAGAATGTAACCGGGAGGGCCTTGGGATGTTAGATTCCATATAAGAAGCCAAGATTCGGCGTAACTCCACCGACGGCTGTTTCCCAATGCCTTCGTTAAGCGTTCGTAACGTGTCCCACCCATGAGACTGTTGTGATGAATCCATAAGCATTAACGAAATTACATGCCACTACGTCGGATACGCAGTTCTATCGCCTCGGAATGGTTGTCACTAAATACTGTAGCATCATTCACCACACAAGCCAAATATCCACCAGCACCGGCACCCGACAATTTCCATGCCAACACATCGGGATCAACTGCCCAACGGTCGATATGGCTCTGAACCGTACCTTGTATCATAGCTGGAAACATTGCCACCTGAGCCTCGAACGAAGCTTGGAGATATTTGGCAAATCCATCGAGGCAAAGGCTCATGATGGATTGCCAACACTTGTCTGCCGCAACAGCAAGGGCTTGTACCTTGGCACGGGTAATGTCCTTCCCTTCCACAATACTACAACCAATCGGACGGGCATCAATAGGAATAAGTGCCAGATGACTTTCGAGCCACCGAAGAACGGACTCGTCCTCACTACTCTCTATACGTTCGGGCCAGAAGTGATTGTCGTAATAATGGCGACAAAGACCTGGCACACAGATGCCGATGGCATCCTGCGCACCACTGATAATGCCATCCTCACGCTCAGGATTATTCTCGAAACAGAACACCAAGCGGGCGAGAGTCTCGGGATTCATATTGGGAAGCTGATAAGGCCAAATACGTTTGATGTGGTTGCGTGTGGAAGTCGATAATCCACAACGCTCGCGTATCTCGAACGATGGCTCAAGGGAAATGGTAATGGCCCAGCCAGGAGCATGACAGCTTACGTAAGGCTGGTCAATCCACGTGCCGGCAAGGTCGAGACGCGTAGGTATCTGGCAAGGGCTCTTCTTCAGGTCGGTAGAAGAACGAGCCTCCAATCCTTGCTGCGGGACACGCTCAAGGACAACATACTCCATGCCACGCTCCTCACAAACCTTGCGTTTGGCATCACTTCCTCCATCGGAATTGACCACCAGAATGTCCGGACGGACAATGTCGAGTGTCGGCAAGAAATCAAGAATACCATCGCCTTGATTGATAAACGCCTCCTTGACATAACGAATGCTGCGTACCATGAACAGACGTTCCTGCTCGGAATATACGGTCTTATGATTCTTATAATGAAGAATGGTGCAATCGGAACCTATGCCTACATACAAATCGCCATACTGTGCAGCCTGACGGAAAAACTCCACATGACCAGAATGAAGCAAGTCGTAACAACCCGACACAAATACTTTCTTTCGCTTTTCCATAATTTCTGTTTTTCATCTTATCGCCACTCCAGACGCAGGTTGTGAAGTTCGCTGTCGGCATGACGTGAACTACAATCAGTACGAGTCAGACTTATCCGATGCGATTTGCCTGCATGAAAGTCATCCTTGCCGAGAGTGAGCCTATATACGGTTTGGTCAGCAGCAACCCGAATCATCGATTCAAGCACGCGCTCGTTGCGGTTGTAGGAGCGCAATACGATTTGGTTCTCACCTTTCTTCAGAGTCACCAATACCTTTTCTTCGCGATAAGAGCAACGGAAAGGATTGAGGTGTTTCATGACAGAAAGCCCATTCACAAACAAATCGACACCGTTTCCGGCTCCCACCTCCAACACGATGTCTTGCGTGCATGGTGAAGTGATGGTCTCCATCATGTACATGGTATCGAAAGGACGTCCCTCGATAGTGACACGCGACTGTGATGTCTCTGTCCACGGAATGACAACCTGTCCGTCTGGCATCTTCCCGGAAGAAAATGCTACTTCCTTCTCCATGGCGAAACCATGCCGAACCACACGACACCAACGACGTGCCGACTCCACGACGGGTGTGTAGCGTAGTTGCTGCGCATTGGTTTGTCCCAAGGTGCAACACCGTTCGTTGCCATCGACTACCACCGAAACAGCCTTTCCGGCATCACTGGCCGTAAACACAAAACCTGCCTGCTTGCCTTTGTGCTTGGTATCAATATTCCAACAATAACCCACTTCGCTACGTTCGTTGGAATAGTAGTCCTGACAATTATAACTGCTGACGGCTATACGGGTATTCATCAGCGTAGCATCTTCCGGCTGGATTGCACTGCCAAATTCAAGCCGCACGACTTGGATATCCCCCTCATACGCTTCAGGCAATAGTCTCACCACCAACTTGCCCCTCTGCTGCACTACTGTGGCTGGTCCAGACACTCCGACAAGCCTATCGGCCACCGAAGGTAAAGTAATCTCACCGGATTCAGGACGTACACCCGAGAGGATGAGATTCATCTTGTTGTCGTTGCGAGTAATTCCTCCCCAACTGAAGGGTTGCTGATAAGGACTCCCTTCGCAAGCGTATATCACATCGCCATTCAACCGAAGCCACGCACCTATCTCCTTGAGCACCTCTGCCTCCCAAGGAACCACCTCGCCCAAACCCGTAGGACCGATGTTGAGCAGATAATTGCCACCACCAGCCACTACACGTATCAGGCAGCAAAGCTTTTCGTGTGCTTTCGCATGTGCATCGCCACGTTCCTGCCAACTGCGATACCCCCATGTGGCATCGAACATGGAAGCAGGACACTGCCAGGCCGTTTGAAGAGATGCCTCAGGATAAAAGTTATCGCCCATGACAGCAAAGTCGTACTGCCCGTTGCCCAAGCGACCACTTACCATACACTCGGGTTGATGCTGATGTACCAGATCGTAAAGTTGCTTGCTTTGCTGTGGCGTCAGACTTCCCATGTCGAACCACAGTTCACTGATGTTCCCATAGTTGGTGACCAATTCACGAACCTGATTCAGATTCAACTGATGATGCACATCCGGAATGACATTGGCATTATGACTGGTAATGCTTGACGCTCCAGGATGATGCCAGTCGATAAGAGAATAATACAAGCCAAAACTGATACCTCCACGATGGCACGCATCGGAGAGTTCGGCAATGAAATCACGGTGGCATCCCGCACTGTCGTAAGAGTTGAAAGTGGTAGTGGCTGTACGGAAAAGACAGAACCCATCGTGATGTTTTGAAGTGATCACAATGGAACGCATCCCCGCCTGCTTGGCCAATGCCACAATGGCATCGGCATCAAACCGTTCAGGATTGAACTGGTCGGCAAGTCGTTCATACACATCACCATAAATGCCAGCATGTGCCTGAATCTGTTCGCTATACCCCCGACTGATCTGCCGTCCATCCCATACTCCACCAAGCATGGAATACAAGCCGAAATGAATGAACATGGAATACTTGTTGTCATGCCAACTTTGGGCAGTGACCTGTTCAGACCGTACACCTGCCAACAAAACAGGACAACAAACCTGCGACACGCAAAGCAGGACAAACAATCTGATTATGGCTTTCTTCATCACACTCGATTTTAAGCATTACTAAAGTTATCAGTCGATATGCTTCAATATGTCGTCTATCCAATTACCACGTGCGAGAATAGTTCCGTCAGGATCAATGAGCACAAAGGCAGGGATGGCACGAACCCCATATTGCACAGTCGGAGAACCTTGACGACCTCCCGTAAAGATTACCGGCCAAGTAATACCCAAATCCGACATGGCCTTGCGGGTGTCATCGACCGAATTTTCCCAAACTGCAACACCCACAATATCCACCTTTCCAGACTGATTCAATCCCAGTAAATGATTGCGTATGGCTTCTCGACAAGGACCACACCACGAAGCCCAGAAATCAACCAACGAGGGCTTGTCGCCTCCGACAAATGAACTCAGCCTCCGCATCTCACCCGTAAGCGGGTCGGTGCCCTCGATTTCCATATAAGTCTTGCCTGGCGCAGCAAGCGACTCATTTTTCACCGACTCGATTTTCACTTTTACCGTCTCATTATTGCGTATCATTTCAGAAGCCTTAGCATAAAGGACCAACGCCTCTTGAGAATCACAATAGCCAGAAATGAGCTGCACAAACAAGTCAAGTCCGACACTATCTTCCTTATGCGATGCATAGGCATCTAACAATAAAGCATGAAGCCTATCCATTTGCTCCTCGCGCGTGAGTGTAGAATCGGCAACAATCTCATCATACGCACAATTTATTTCTTCCAGACTCGACTGTGAATGGTTGCTTTTACAACTACTCACAAGGACAACCAATACGACTATTACACAAACACATTTTTTCATACTCTATCTCGTCTTGCACTGACTTTGAAGTGGCAAGTTGCCGTTCAATGATTTCAAAAACATTCTCTCATGAAATATAAAAGCTTTGCTTTTGCTTGTCACACACCAAAAGATTTGCTGACAAACAAGACAAACAAACGCTGAAAGACATTGAGCACCAATCCTAACGCAATCTATTTCGATGCAAATATATATACAATCCAATAAATTTACAATTTTTTTCATCAAATTCGGCGCAATCAACTCAAAAATAACTTTTACAATCACTCATGTCAATGTCTTTATGTCGCTCTCAACTCTTGTTACAAGCATGTTACATATACCATTCAATGCAAAGCCAACAATTACCTATTGTAGCTACGTGTCGGTTATGCAGCATAAAAGAAAATTTACTGGTCTCTCGTGAAAAATTAGAGTACAGTAAAATAATTTTCTGTACAGTAATTTTCACCGAGAGCCCAGTAATTTTCCAATCGTTCACACAACAACACGAAGCAAAAAATATGTGAACATGCACATAGTTCATACCTCGTACTGGCATCAACCCACGACAATGCCCCTATACGTCTGCTGTACGAGCTGATAACTTGCCAAATTGCCGATATCGTACCGACAACCTGGCATTTGCATTGCATGGACCGTAGTCTGGGTACAAAGCCAAGCGATGTAGCTTCCAGGAGCATCAGTTCCGCAGCCGCTCTCGATGCCTTTCCTTACAAGACGAGCATCCTGACGCGTGTAATAGTAAAAAGGCGGACAGCACCAATGGCTGGCTGGAGCAGGAGACTTCTCCGTAAGCAACAACACACGGTCGGTGTCATCGACCGTAGCCACTCCTGACCTGAGGAGACGCTTCTCGTCGGACTCATAATAGCGCATGATGGCTGAAGTGCCTTTTTGCTGGGCGTAAGCAATAAACTTGGTCAGGCTAAAATCAAGCACATTATCGCCTGCTATTACCAGCATGTCATCGTAGAGATGCAAGCTTTCGATGGCATACAGAATGTCCTTTACGGCTCCCAAGCGGGTTTCATTAGTGGAAGTGCCATCATCGACTACCGTGATATGTTGTGTCTTTCTTAATGCCCATTCCGTAAAGTGATGGGCAAAGCGATGATTCGAAATAACTACATACTGATCGATGACGCCGGCCGTGTCAATGTCATCGACCAACCAATCGAGTATGGTCTTGTCGCTTACCTTCAACAAAGGTTTGGGAAAATTTTCGGTTAAGGGATACAAACGGGTGGCATAACCAGCTGCCAATATGATGCACTTCATTACTTCATGTATAAAAAACAGTTCAACTGAAACGATTACAAACGAAACTGTACGCCATCGGCACTGTGACAGATTATTGTCTGGTACTTATCAGACAAAGCAGGAAACTCCTTGAGATATGCTTCCGCAACCTTGGCAACAATCTCCTCACGATAATCAGGATTGATAAGTGAAACACAACAACCTTTGAAACCAGCACCGGAAAACCTGCCTCCATAAATTCCTTTTGTGCGTGTCAGAATGTCGTAGAGAGCCTTCAGTTCCGGACATCCGGTCTCCCAGTTGACAATAGACGATTCACCGCTCAAGAACGAAAGTTGCCCATAGGTCTCGATGTCGCCTTGACGCCATGCTTCTGCAGCACGCTCAACCCGCTCTTGTTCAGTGTACCAATGTTCCGCCCGCTTACGCCACGGTTCGGGCAATCGCGATTTATACGCCTCGAAGACATCGCGTGGCACATCGCGCAGATTCGTTTCATTGTACTTCCCATATTCAATACCCGCATAAGCCTTGAGGGCATAGGCAGCGCTACGGGCCTCATCGACACGCATATTGAGTTTAGAACCAGTAAGATTACGTTCCATACCACTGAAAAAGATAACGATTTCGTAGGGTTTCATGTGATTACCTGTAGGAATCAACTCATAAGCATCATTCTGGGTATCTACAAAAAGCAAGTGATCTTTCTTCGCGAAAACTTCGCACGACTGATCGGAAACACCCACATTGACGCCTACATAACAACGCTCGGCAAACAATGCCATATGGATGAGTTCGGTAGATGACAATTGTACATCGTTGACCTGAGCAAGCGCCTGCAAAAAGGAAATGGTCACCGCTGCCGATGAAGAAAGTCCGCCGATGGGCAGACTACCCTCAATCACCCCACAAAGTCCCATGTGCAACACATAGCGTTGACTCAAGGCTAATGTCGCTCCGCGCAAATAATCGGCCCAATCATCGACCTTACTCTCAGGGGTTTCCCTGATGTGCCACTGAGCTCGTTTTCCAAACTGTAGAGAGGTCAACTCAACAACACCATTCCGTTTAGGACTGTAGGCCAAATGGATGCCACGATCAAGTGCCAGACCTGTAGTCTTGCCCAATCCGTAGTCCGAATGTGCCCCTACAGGCATCACCCGTTGCGGACAAAAAGCCAACGAACCGGCCTCACGCCCATATATTTCGAGAAAGCGTTGCTGACAAAGCATGGTTATTCAATCTTTACATTCACCTTCAAGAATCAACAGTTGATGGATGTCTAAAAGTTGACAATCCATCATTTCACTTCCCAAATGTCATTCGTGAGCAGTAACTCCCGGAAATTATGGTATTTCTTCTTACTGCTAACCTCCTCTATCTGTTCGTGCACTGCATCATTGTAAGTCATATCGTCCACATCACGGATAACGCCCAAAGCGACAGGGAAGTCTGGCCCTTCCATCAATGCCAGCTTCAACTGCAAGGTGTTGTCCTGACAGTGAGCATCATGTACCAGGATATCCTTCTCCGTAACACCGTTCTCGCCCAATCGCACAACCTTCAAGCCAAACCCATCCTGCATCAATCCAAATTCATGATTTTCACCAAACAACATGGGTTTACCATGTTCGAGCACGATGGCATTCTTGGATCGCCCTTCCTTGGTATAGACCGATTCGTGGGTACCATCATTGAAAATGACACAATTCTGAAGGATTTCACACACCGCTGCACCCTTATGCGCAGCCGCAGCCTTCAGTATCTCCACTGTGCCTACCGCATCAGTGGCTACCGCACGAGCAAAGAAACGTCCACGAGCGCCAAAACACAATTCCGCAGGACGAAAAGGGTCCTCCACTGTGCCGTATGGACTCGACTTACTGACAAAGCCACGAGGAGAGGTGGGTGAATACTGACCTTTGGTCAAACCATAGATACGGTTGTTCAGAAGAATCATGTTGATATCGACATTGCGACGGATAGCATGAATGAAGTGGTTGCCTCCAATGGCCAATCCATCGCCATCGCCACTGACCTGCCATACCGTAATGTCAGGATTGGCCACCTTGAACCCCGTTGAGATAGCAGCTGCACGACCATGAATGGTTTGCATGGCGTAGGTATTCATATAATAAGGCAAACGACTGGAACATCCGATTCCGGAAATGACGGCAGTTTCGTGAGGAGCCACACCAATTTCCGCCATCGCCTTGTGGAGCGAAGCCAAGAAGAAATGGTCACCACAACCCGGACACCAACGAGGTTGCCCCTTCTTAAAATCTTTTGCTGTATAATTCGACATCGTAGAGTTATTTACTATTTGACTATTTACTGTTTACTATTTCACCATTGACATGAACGATTCGACCAGTTCGGAGACTACAAAAGGTTGCCCCTTCACTTGATTGAACTGATAAGGCACAAAGCCATCGACTTTCATGCGCAAATAACCGGCAAACTGTCCTAAATTCTGCTCAGCGACAACCACCTTCGGATAACGACGAAGTGTCTCACACGTGTTCTTAGGCAGCGGATTCAGATATTGGAAATGAGCCAAGGCAACCTTTTTACCCGCCCTGTTCATTGTTTCCATAGCCGAATACAAATGACCGAAAGTACCACCAAAACCAACAATCAGCAATTCAGCATCATCCTTACAACCATACACTTCGACATCGGGAACTTCAATTCTGGCTATCTTGTCGGCGCGCAAACGGCACATCATGTCGTGATTCTCTGGTTCTGTGGAAATAGCACCTGTCCGACCGTCCTTTTCCAATCCTCCCAAGATATGTGCAAACCCCTCCCTTCCAGGAACAGCCCAATAGCGTACCCCTGTCTGTTCGTTGCGCTGGTAAGGAGTGTAATGACCCTTCATTTCTTCGGGAGCATAAGGAGGTGTAATGCTTGGGTAGTCCTTCAAATCGGGTAATCGCCATGCACTGGACCCATTGGCGACAAAAGCATCGGTAAGCAACACAACTGGTGTCATATGCTCAAGCGCCATCTTGCAAGCTGCAAAGGCAGCATCGAAACAATTTGTGGGACTAATGGCTGCAATCACTGGCATAGGACTTTCGCCATTGCGCCCGAATAGTGCCTGCAACAAATCGGTTTGTTCGCTCTTCGTAGGAAGACCTGTAGAAGGACCTCCACGTTGCACATCGACAACCACCAATGGCAACTCCTGAATGACAGCCAAGTTCATGGCCTCACTCTTCAGGCAAACACCAGGACCTGATGTGCTTGTCACCGCCAAGGCTCCTGCAAAGGCAGCACCTACAGCCGAAGCACAGCCCGCAATTTCATCCTCGCATTGTACAGTAGTCACTCCCAACGACTTTTGCTTAGACAATTCGTGCAGAATGTCGGTAGCCGGAGTAATGGGATAAGAACCCAGATAGAGCCGCAAACCAGCTTTTTCAGCTGCAGCAATCAATCCGTATGCGGTGGCTTTGTTGCCACTAATGTCCATATACTTTCCGGGAACCTTGACCTTGGTCTCAATCTTATAGGTATGATTGACCGATGCATGGGTGTTGTGGCCATAATCGTAGCCTGCATGGATGACCTTGATGTTCGCTTCAGCAATGGCCGGTTTCTTCGCGAACTTTGCCCGCAGAAAACTTTCGGCCAAAGCAAGGTCACGATTGAAAAGCCAACATACAAGACCGAGTGCAAACATGTTACGGCACTTCAACATAGACTTGTTGTCCATACCCGTATCGGCCAAGCAGTCCTTTACCATCTGAGAAATTGGCGCAGCTATCACATCTTGCCTGATACCCATTTCCTCAATAGGATTATCGGTTGTGAAGGCAGCCTTGTCGAGGTCGGCTTTCTGGAAGCAATCCGTATCGATGATGATACATGCCGTTGATTTGGCGAACTTATATTGTGTCTTCAGTGCGGCGGCATTCATAGCCACCAACACATCGCACTTGTCGCCAGGAGTAAACACCTTGCCCGAGCCAACATGTATCTGGAATCCTGACACACCTGTGAGAGATCCTTGTGGAGCACGTATGTCAGCGGGATAATCGGGAAATGTGGAAATATCATTGCCTACAGTGGCTGATACATTCGAAAAAATGTTGCCAGCAAGTTGCATGCCGTCACCTGAATCGCCTGAGAAACGAACCACAACCTGATCCAATTCTTTGACTGTCATTTCTTCTGCCATAATTATGCTATTTTTGTTTGCTTTATTTTATTAACGTGCAAATTTCGGAAAGTTATTTTTATCTGCAAAACAAAACACTCAAAAAAGCATTGTTACATAGCCGTTTCAATGTTTTTTCCGCAAAGCATCCCATTTTCACGAAAAAAGTATTACCTTTGTACCGACTTGGAAAAACCAATCGGAACAAGGTCCCGTAGTTCAACGGATAGAACGGAAGTTTCCTAAACTTTTGATACGAGTTCGATTCTCGTCGGGACTACTTTCTCGCATAAACCCTTCCCCGAGTATCTCCAACCACCTTACAATGGAATAGCTCTATACATATGTTTCCAAGAATTTCAAGGTTCCTTCGACTACCACACTTTGAGTCGTGGCGGGGAACAACACAGACTGCCCGGCATGGACCTGCATGGTGCAACCTGTTTCATCGGTGATTGACCCTTCGCCTTCCATGAATACATAAATCACAAATGAATCGAGTTCACTATAGTCCATTGTCATTGATTCCGTAAGATCGTAGAGAGAAGTGGTGAAATAAGGACATGAAACCAATTCAACAGGTTCATTCTTCACGGACACATAATGTGTACGATAATCATCAAGCACGGTATAGTCTATCGCATCCTTCGACAATTCGGTATGCAACTCTCTGGTGTTTCCATGTTCATCGACCCTATTGAAATCATAAATACGATAGGTGATGTTGGATGTCTGCTGAATTTCCGCAATGAAGCAACCTTTTCCAATACTATGTATTCGTCCCGCGGGGAGGAAAAAGACATCGCCATTCTGAAGTGGATAATTGGTCAACGCATCGCAAATGGTATTGGATTCTACCATTTGGGTATATTCCGCTGGAGTGATTCGCTTGTTCAATCCAGAACGCAGATGGGCTTTCCCATTGTTGTTGTCGATGACATACCACATTTCGGTTTTCCCCATCGAATTGTGACGATGTCTTGCCAGTTCGTCGTCAGGATGAACCTGAATGGACAAATCCTGTTTGGCATCAATGAACTTGACAAGCAAGGGAAAGCAATTGCCAAAGCGTTCATAATTTTCCTTGCCGACCAAATCGGCCTGATAAGTACGAACCAACTGGCTGAGGTTCATTCCCTTGTCAGGACCACTACTTACCACGGACTCATCACCAGGCACATCGGAAATTTCCCAACTTTCACCCACCTGGTTTTGTGAACAATCGAGCTGTTTAAAAGGAATAATCTTGGCTCCACCCCATAGTGTGGATTTCAAGATAGGATTAAAAGTATAGAACATAACAATATCAAGAATAATCAACGTTTTGTCCAAAAAGTAGGTGATAACAAGAGCAATACACTAAATAGTTCCAAACGGCCTATCAACATCAGGAAAGAGCACAACCACTTCGCCGCTACCGAGATGGAACCCAAATCACTTATCGGTCCATCGACTCCCAAAGCCGCCCCCACATTGCTGATGCAACACATTACCAAACCAAACGAATCACGATAATGGATGCCAAAAGCTATAAGAAGAAACCAAGCACATGCCACTATGAAAATATACACAAACGTAAAGCCCAAGACCGCACTTCTGATGTCCTGTGAAATGACTTGTCCACTGATGCGAATGGGAAGTACGGCATTGGGATGAAGAATGCGGCGGAACTGATTGCGTGTAGCCTTGACCATAATGGCCAAACGAATACACTTGATTCCACCCGAGGTAGATCCTGAACAAGCTCCAAAAAACATGATCAGCGGAAGACAAGCCCATAACAACTGTGTCCAACGATGAAACTCCGCAGTCTCAAAGCCTGTGGTCGTAAGCACTGAGATGACCTGGAAAAATGCCTGGCGGAAACTCTCTTCAAATGTGAAAGGAGACGTGAAGAATAATCCCAGGCCGATGAATGTTCCCAAAAACAAGACGATAAAGATGTAATAGCGCACCTCAGTATTGCGCCAAAGCTTCCGGAAATCAAAACGGAAAAGCGAAAAGTACAGCAAAGTAAAATTGACTCCTGACAAGAACATGAACGCCATGATGATGTATTCTATCAGTGGAGAATGGAATGCTGCCACGCTGGCATTGCAATTGGAGAATCCACCAGTAGCCGTAGTCGCCAACGCATGACAAACACTATCAAACCAATTCATGCCAGCCAAGCAAAGCAAACCGATTTCGACCAAAGTCAGAAGAAGATAAATCGACCATATCCAACGTGCAGTGACCTCAATGCGCGGACTGATTTTCTGATATGACGTGCCTGTCGCCTCTGCCGCAAACAGTTTCATGCCTCCGACCCCAAACACCGGCAGAACAGCTATGGTAAAAAACACGATGCCCAAACCACCTATCCACTGGGTAAGACAACGCCAAAACATCAACCCATGAGGCAAGATTTCAACATCTTTCAAAATAGTGGCACCAGTTGTCGTGAAACCAGACATCGTTTCGAAAAATGCATCAGTCACATTGGATATGTAACCACTTATCAGAAAAGGCAACATGCCAAATATGGAAAACAATATCCAAGCAACAACCACAATGAAATATCCGTCACGCCGTCCCAACCGTCGTTCCGCATTCCTACCCACAAACGAAAGAATGCCACCGACTACGGCAGTGGCGAGAGCAGACCAAAGGAAAGGCAGCATGTCAGTCTCGTGGAATGCATAGCCAAAGCACGAACAAACTGTCAGGATTCCCGCTTCAATGTAAAGCAAGAATCCCATAATGCGGCATATCATTCGGACATTAATCATCAGCGGAAAAATCTTTCAGCCTTACCAATCATATTTTCCAAGCAAAACACCACCACATGATCACCAGCTTGAATCTGTGTGGCACCAGTAACCAACATACCCTTATCGTTGCGCAACATGCCTCCTATGGTAATTCCCTTGGGCAAACCCATCGACTTAATCGGATGTTTTGTGATATATGCTCCTTCCTTGACCACAAACTCTGCCACGTCGGCATTGGCAAATGTCAGACATTTCACATTCTCCACATCCGCATCGAGCATCATCTGGTAAATACAGCTTGCCGCTATCTTCTTCTTGTTGATGATGGTACTGATGTCCATGCTGTCGGCCATTGATATGTAATCCATGTTTTCCACCTCTGCCACCGTTTTCCCTGCACCTAACTGCTTTGCCGCCAAACAAGCCAGGATATTGGTCTCGGAGTTACCCGTAAGGGCGACAAAAGCCTGTGCATTCTTGATGTCCTCCTCTCTCAGGAAATCCATGTCACTGCCATCACCATTGATGATCAGAGTATCATCATCGCACTTCTCTGTCAGCCACTGACAACGCTCCAGGTCTTTTTCAATGATCTTTATCCTCATCGACTCAGGAGCATACTGGGAAACGCGGACAGCTATGCGACTTCCGCCCATGATGAACACATTGCGCATTTCTGGATAATGATCCTTCCCCACAAGTGTACGAATGCCAGGAACATGCTCCTTGGGGGTGGTAAAATATGCCATGTCATTTTCCCGCAACATGTCGCGCCCTCCTGGAATGATAGTCTCATTGCCACGACGAATGGCCACCACATGGAAGGGAATGTCGCTATCTCCCAATTCACTAAGCGGAACATTCAGAATTTGGGAGTTTTCACGCATTTTCGTTCCAATAAGTACCAGTGTACCTCCACAAAACTCCCACCACTGACGAAGCCAAGTAGTGCGTATGGCATCCAACAATTCGCGTGCCGCCAACATTTCTGGATAAATAAGCGAATGTATCCCAAGTGTCTTCAAAAAATCGGCATTCTTCGGTATCAGATACTCAGGATTGTCAATTCGGGCAACCGTTTTCTTTGCACCCAAATTATTGGCAAACATGCAAGCCGTGATGTTGCGGCTCTCCTCTGGCATTACAGCAACGAACAGGTCAGCATCCTCCACTCCCGCATTTTTCAAAGCAAAAATGGATGTCGGAGAATCCTTCACCGTCAACAAATCGAAATTGGAACTCAACTTCATCAACCGTTCCTCACTTTCATCAATCAAGGTGATGCTATGACGTTCGCCTGAAAGCATCTTTGCCAAATGAGTCCCTACAGCTCCTGCCCCTGCTATGATTACCTTCATGATCCCTTTATTTTTGATTCCATATATCTTACTATGCCCATCACATCCAATCCACATAGTTTCCTAAGCTCAGACACGCTTCCATGAGCGACAAACTCGTCGGGCAGTCCCATCCGATAAATCACAGGACAATAGCCCTTATCGACCATAAATTCCATCACTGCACTACCCATGCCCCCGTTCCGGACTCCATCCTCGATTGTAAACACCTTTCCATATCGCTGCCCTATCTGACCCAGCATCGATTCGTCGAGCGGTTTCAAGAAACGGAGGTCATAATGTGCCACCGAAAGGCCTGTCGTGCGCTCAAGTTCCTCGATGGCCGCCGCTGCCACATGCCCTATCGGCCCGATGCTGATAAGCGCGGCATCATTGCCCGACTTCAGTTGCCGGCCTGTGCCTACAGGTATTTCCTCCAATGGACATTTCCAATCGACCGACGAACCTCTTCCCCGCGGATAACGGATCACAAAAGGGCCACGCCCGGCAAGCTGGGCCGTAAACATCAATCGTCGCAACTCCTGCTCATCGTAGGGTGAGGCAATGGTCAGATTGGGAATCGGACGCAGGAAAGCCATATCGAAAGCCCCATGATGCGTAGGACCATCCTCGCCTACCAATCCCGCACGGTCTATGCACAACACCACAGGCAAGCGTTGTATGGCGACATCATGTATCACATTGTCGTAAGCACGCTGCACAAACGAGGAATAAATGTTGCAGAAAGGCAAGAGTCCATCCTTTGCCATACCCCCGGAAAAGGTCACCGCATGTCCCTCGGCTATCCCCACATCGAACACCCGCTGTGGCATCGCCTGCATCATCACCTTCATGGAACAACCCGATGGCATGGCTGGAGTGACTCCTACAATGCGTTCGTTCTGCTTAGCCAATTCCAATAACGTCTCGCCAAAAACTTCCTGATAAAGGGGAGGAAGACCTTCGGTGCGCCGCACATACCGCTCACCCGTGTTCTTGTCGAAACATCCTGGAGCATGCCAAGTAGCAGGATCCTTCTCCGCAGCGGGAAAACCCTTCCCCTTAACCGTATGTATGTGGAGCAACTTAGGTCCTTCCATGTCCTTTATGTCACACAATATCCTTACGAGGTTTTTCACATCATGCCCATTCGATGGACCGAAATACCTGATGTTCAGACCTTCAAAAATATTGTGCTGATGCATCATCATGGCCTTGACGCTATTGTTGAAACGTATCAGGCGTTTCCGACGATCGTCGGTCAGAATGCCAAAGGCACTGAACAACTTCGACAAGACATATCGGATGTCATTGTACTCCTTCGACGTGTGCAAATCGAGCAAATATTGCCTCAATCCACCCACGCAACGGTCGATAGCCATGTTGTTGTCGTTCAGAATAATCAGCAGATTGTTGGGTATGACAGACGCATTGTTCAACCCTTCGAAAGCCAGTCCGCCCCCCATTGAGCCATCGCCAATCACCACCACCACCTTACGGTCGTTCCTACCCTCTTGGGCAGCAGCCACAGCCATGCCCAACGCAGCCGAAATGGAATTGGAGGCATGGCCAGCCGTAAAGCTATCGTATGGGCTCTCGTCGGGCGATGGGAAAGGGCGCAAGCCATTCAGCTTGCGGTTCGTACAAAACACATCGCGTCGGCCTGTAAGTATCTTGTGTCCGTAAGCCTGATGCCCGACATCCCACACGATACGGTCATCAGGAGTATTGAACACATAATGCAATGCCACCGTCAATTCCACCGTGCCCAAGTTAGATGCAAAATGTCCCGAATTGCGCGACAGCTCATCAATGATCTTTCGCCGCAATTCGTCACAGACCACCGGAAGCTCGTCCAAAGGGACCTTGCGCAAGTCGGCGGGTGAATCAATCGAAGACAGATACTTGTATATGTCGTCTTGTTCCATCGTCACAAACACATTTAGCTTACAAAAATACACTTTTTATATGAAATGTCCGTATCTTTGCAGCACTTTTTAAGATTTGATAAGCAATGGAGTTCAGGACAAAGGTAGAACCACAACGCAAGACCATCCTCTTAGGGCACTCCGATAGCATATTGCTCATGGGGTCATGCTTTGCTGGAAATTTCGGCAACTTCCTTGCCGAAAACAAGTTCCAGTGTTGTTCCAATCCCTTTGGAACGCTTTACAACCCCCTATCGATTGCCGAGGCATTGCAACAACTCTATGGGCACAAATGCTATGACGTCACTGACCTGTTTCACGACAACGGGTTATGGCATAGCTGGATGCACCATGGCTCATTTTCCACCACCAATGCCGATGAAACCCTCCAGCTCATCCGAAAGCGCATGGATGATGCCGACATCAAGCACCGTAATGCCTTTGTCATTACCTTTGGTACCGCCTGGGTATATGAACGAAACGGAAAGATTGTAGGCAATTGTCATAAAATGCCCGAAGGCCAATTCACTCACCGTATGCTTTCGGTGGATGAAATTGTCGCCCGATGGGAAACACTTCCTTTTCTGCATGACAACAACAGCAAAGTGATTTTCACCGTAAGCCCCATCCGACACCAACGAGATGGCTTTCATGCCAACCAACTGAGCAAAGCCACCTTGCTACTAGCCATCGACAAGCTTGTAAGCCACCGCACTCATTGTGTCTATTTCCCAGCGTATGAGATACTGTTGGATGAGCTTCGCGACTACCGTTTCTATGCCGAAGACATGCTGCATCCTTCATCCGTGACCCTCCAATACATTTTGGAACGTTTCCAAGAGACCTTCTTTGACGCGTACACGCAGCAAGTGCTTGCTCAATGGCATTCATTACAGAAACTGTTGCAACACCGTCCCATCAATCCACAGGCTCCCTCATGGCAACAATTCCTTAGCCAAACAATTCAAAAACTACACCAATTTCAGGATGAAAATCCCTTCATTCTTGTTGAAAACGAAATACTGCAATGTCAAAACCAATTGAATCAATCTGCGAAACGATAAAAGCCATCCGAACAGGCAACAATCCGACAAAAATCACTTGGCTACTTACCGACAGCCGCTCGTTGCTGTTTCCCGACGAGACCCTTTTTTTTGCCCTTCGAACCAAACGGAACGACGGACATAAATACATCACCGATTTGTACAGGAGAGGAATACGCAACTTTGTAACACTCGACAATTCACTGGCTGCAAGTTGTCCAGACGCGAACTTTCTTGTAGTACCTGATGTGTTGCGCGCACTGCAAAAACTATCGGAACAGCACCGGAAAACGTTTCACATTCCCGTGATTGGAATCACCGGCAGCAATGGGAAGACCATAGTGAAAGAATGGCTATACCAACTGCTTTCGCCCGAAAAAGTCATTACACGTTCTCCGCTCAGCTACAACTCCCAAATAGGAGTGCCTCTTTCCGTATGGATGATGAATGAGCAAACCGAGCTTGCCATTTTCGAAGCAGGGATTTCGGGAATGAACGAGATGCAAACCCTGCAGCCCATCATCGACCCCGCCATAGGAATTATCACCAACATCGGAGGAGCTCACCAAGAAAACTTTTACTCGCTACGTGACAAGTGCATGGAAAAGCTCTCCTTGTTCGAAAAGAGCGACATCATCATCTACAATGGCGATGACCCTCTCATCTCGGATTGTGTGGGGAAAACGCTGTTTGGAGCGAAGGAGATTGCCTGGTCTACGGAAAACACCGAAAGTCCCCTCTACATAAGCAAGATAGACAAAAGGACGGAAAGCACCACCATCAGCTATCGTTACATCGGATTCCAAGGAAGCTACACCATCCCATTCATCGACAATGCCTCGGTGGAAAACTCCATCCACTGTCTTGCCGTCGCACTTTACATGATGCTCTCACCTGAAACCATTGCCCAAAGGATGGAAAAGCTCGATCCCGTTGCCATGCGCCTGGAAGTGAAGGAAGGGAAAAACGGATGTACACTCATCAACGACACCTACAATGCCGATCTGGCATCGCTAAGCATCGCACTCGAATTCATGAGCCGACGCAACCAAAAACAAAGGCAACAGCAAACGCTCATCCTCTCCGACCTGCTGCAAACAGGACAAAACAACAAAATACTATACCGGCAAGTCGCAGATCTCGTGAACTCCTGCCATATCGACAAGTTCATCGGAGTAGGCAGCCAAATCAGTTCCTTTTCCGGACTGTTCGACCAGGAGAAGCATTTCTTTCAGACAACCAGCGAGCTGCTGCAATCACCTCTGCTGGAACAACTACAGAATGAACTGGTACTGATCAAAGGTTCCCGCACCTTTCAATTCGACCATATTACCGATGCCATAGAGCTGAAAGTACACGAGACAATTCTGGAAGTGAACCTAAGCGCGCTGGTAGAAAACCTGAATTGGTATCGTAACCAGCTCAAGCCAAGCACACAGATCGTATGCATGGTAAAGGCTTCCGCCTATGGAGCAGGAGCCCTTGAAGTAGCGAAGACACTACAGGAACACCAAGTGGATTACCTCGCAGTGGCAGTAGCCGATGAAGGAGCAGATCTACGCAAAGCCGGCATCACTGCCAACATTATCGTAATGAATCCGGAAATGACCTCCTTCAAAACCATGTTCGACAATCTGCTCGAACCAGAGGTCTATAGTTTCCACATCCTCGAAGAACTCATCAAAGCGGCCGAAAAAGAAGGAGCAAACAACATTCCGATACACATAAAAATCGACACAGGCATGCATCGTTTAGGATTCAGTGAAGATGACATTCCACAACTCATAGTTCGCCTGCGTAGGCAAACAGCCGTATTCCCTCGTTCGGTATTCTCACACTTCGTAGGTTCGGATGGTGATGAATTTGATGCGTTCAGCAAACAACAATTCGAATGTTTTGACCGCGCCTCAACAGCATTGCAACAAGCCTTTTCCCAACCCATCCTTCGACATATATGCAACACTGCAGGCATAGAACGCTTCCCATACAGACAACTTGACATGGTTCGCCTTGGGCTAGGCCTTTATGGGATAGACCCCTGTACCAACCAAGTACTTCATACTGTAAGCACACTGAAAACCACCATTTTGCAAATTCACAACGTACCAAAAGGAGACTCCATAGGGTATAGCCGACGAAGCATCGTAGAACGCGATTCACGCATTGCCACAATCCCTATAGGATATGCTGACGGACTCAACAGACGATTGGGAAACCGAAATGCTTACTGCCTTGTGAATGGGAGAAAAGCCCCATACATAGGGAATATATGCATGGATGCATGCATGATTGATGTAACAGATATTGTATGTGATGAAGGAGATGAAGTTGAAATTTTTGGCAACAACCTACCTGTCACCGAACTGAGCCGCATTCTTGGCACAATACCATACGAAGTACTTACAAGCATCAGTACACGTGTAAAGCACGTGTACTATCAGAATTAATCCGTAAGCACCTTGTTCTCAAGCATTTTTAGGCTTAATGATGATTAAAAACATCTTGGTACGCCTTATTATTAAGGCATCACTTGAGAACGATAAGGCTTTGTCGCGACAGATTCAAATCGAGCCAAACAACCAGACGATCGCCATTGTATGACACATGACGACCTACCGCATATTGAGTGGCTTTTAATGGTTGCCCATCAACACTGATTCCTTCTATATCACCACCCTTCCAACCATCAACTACGACACAAAGTCCACATACAGGTTGATCGGCAGAAGCTTCAACCCGCAAGTCCATACGACCAGATGCCTGATTGACACGATACGCCCGTTCTGTCAAATCATAAGTTATTTCTTGCTTTCCCAAATACATTTTAGGAGCACGAAGCCATGACTTTGCCAAAGGCAACAATCCAGCGGCATCCTGATTGGTACAACCACAAAGCATCAACTTGGTCATTTTGCCACTTACTTCATCTTTATAATAGGCTGCATTGTACTGGGTAGCTGTGTAAGTATGCGCGGGGCCATCGGCCACAGTGGCATACCTCCCAATCACATAATCCTGTACCACAGGCCAATGATTTCTCCATGGAAAGGCAGAAAACGCCGACCACTTACCTGCATATCGGTCAATCTGTGGCCCCTCAGTACCATTTTCATTAGGGCCATCACGGTCATCAAGAATCAAAAAAGGATTCCATTGACTTTTCAGATATGTGACCTGAATATTGGCATGTGGAATGGAAGGTTCGTGTTGTGTTTGTTTTACATTCCAATCCCATCCGAATGTCTTGGCATTGCCATCCATGGCCGCTACAGACATGATTTTCGATCCATCAAGCACATCCTCCGGACGTTGGTAGGGATGCAACACCTGCAATGACTGACACCATTCGTACCAATCAGTCAAATTCGAACTCCAAACATCCATCTTTCGAACTCCCACACCATCTGGATAGAAGATGTAGGTTTCTTCCGACCAATCACCCCATTGGGATTCCTCCTCTTGATAAGGGAATTGCTGGTTGACCCCAACCGGAGCATTGCGCCACAGCACAACTGTACGAGCCGGCGTATTCTCCAAAATACGTACACTCGAGAAATCGGCATGTTTGTCGCTCATCGATTCGCAACAACCCCATTTTGTAACCTTCATACGTTCAACGAACTCATTCGACATCCAATTACCTTTCTCTGTCACAAAACAGGGTGCGTATGCTATGCCTCGCCAGAACACAACTCTGAAAGGACGCTGTTCACCAAATCCTACCACAACATCAGGAGTATCGCCGCGCCACTGCTCATCCCATTGCTTATAAAATTTCAGAGGAATATACCAAGAACCAAAAGCCAAAGCCTCTGTCGGTCCGCTGGGCAAGATACGAGGTTCGAACGATGGAGCTTCAGGCCGTCTGAATTGCTGGTCTAATACTTGTTGATAGGCTGCGATACCATCAGTAAGTTGTAACTCATCGAGAGCACCATCAAGAGAACTATAAATACGCACATCATCGTTCTCGTATTCGCTTACCGTACGAACGGGAGTACGTCCCACCCACATAGTCATACCCGCTGTAGGCACCGAACTGAGACTGATGGGATTTTGGGCCACTTCACGACCATTCACCGCCAGACGTAAGGTCTTGCCAGCATCGAAAGAACAGGTCAACCGTGACCATTGCTGCAATTGGAGTGCCTGAGCGTATGTCGCTTCCCATTGGATCTTCCCATCGCCTACCCGAAAATGGACATGGCCACGTGCATCGATATAGAGTGAGAAACCCTGCAAAGTCGTATCGTTTTGTTTGCAAACGATGGGACATGGACTCTTGGGGAAAGCCGCAGGACAAAACCACACATCGACCGTAAACGAGTTTTCTGGAGTCGGGGCTTGATTGGAAGGTATCACCAAACGTGAGGTAAAACCATTGAAAAGCAACGCATCACCACTCACACCCTGTGTGATTTCGCAACGATCGGACTTGGGCTCCGTTCCCAAAGACCGATTAAAACCTAAAGTAAAAGGTAATAAAACCGACAAAATTAGTTCCGTAATCATTCTAAAGAATTTTTATATATTCAACTTTTGAAAAAAGCAATACAATCCTCAGGCAAAAACAGTTTCAAAGAGAATCTGCCAAGGAATGTATAACGTCTAAAGTAACTTTTGAGGGAAGCTCATATTTGAGATGGTATTGAAGTGATGCAATGTATGGGTATCGCTACCCCGGTACGAGTACCATCCCTTTTGCTTGATATAACTCAGGATGCGCACGGATGCAGGTCCATAGGCTCCACTTAACGAAAGCAGATTTAACTGGAAAGTCGCGCCCATGTCATGATAGCGATCAAAAACCGACAACTCATCAGCCAAATACAAGTAACGCTCTGGGTGCGCTATTACTGGTTGAATGCCAGCCATCATCAGATTGAAAATGGTTTCCTCCATGGTACGGCTTCCGTAGTAATACGACATTTCAATCAAAACCTTTCCCGATTCTATTTGAAGCAACTCCTCAGGATTCCGGTGCTCGAAACCATCGACCACCATATACTCTCCTGCCAATGAAATTTGCAACGCATGGGAAAGAGTCGAGGGCAGTTCTGATAAGAACTTCTGGAAACGACCCCGAATAAACCCCTCTGTATTGCTAGGATAAATTTCGGGGTTCATGTGAGGTGTAAGCACCACATCAGTAATTCCCACATCCTTCATGCGTTGCAGTATCTGCACTGAAACATTCATGTCATCAACTCCATCGTCCACACCTGGAAGAAGATGGCAATGATAATCCTTCGAAAACGAAAGATTAGTAAAACACGCTTCTTTTTCCCGAAAAAAAATCACTTCGCAACTTCGTTTACTTGAGCAGACCGAGACTTTCTCGATTTGTGATGAGGTTTCTTGCCATCCACCGATTCACCGTAACAGTAGCCGTAACCATATCCATAACCGTAACCATAGCCGTAACTCTTACCATAGCCATAGCCATAGCCCTTCCCATAACCATATTTAAAGGATTTCGACTTGAAATTGACCGCATTAAGTACGATTTTAGGATTTACGATATTCGCATTTGCAAACAACTGCTTGATTTCAGGTAACATCCTCAATGGTGTATAAGAAGAACGTACCACATACAATGTTAAATCGACAAACTTGTTGACAAGCAAAGCATCGGATACAGGCATCATAGGAGCCGTATCACAAATCACATAGTCGTAATGATTCCTACAGTAATCGATCAAGTCACCAATACGGTTGGTCGAAAGCAATTCCGTCGGATTAGGTGGAACAGTTCCCGATACCGCGATATCCAAATTAGGACAAGCATCAATTTTTTGGAAGATGTCAGCAGCCTCACACTTGTTAATGAGATAACCGACAATAGAATGGCGTGTATGGGTTTCAAGACTAGGAAGGAACAGCTTCAAGGCCGGATTTCTCAAATCGATTCCCAACAAAACTACCTTCTTATCCATATGTGAAATGGATATGGCCAGATTCACCGCTATGTTTGACTTGCCTTCACCAGGGATAGAACTCGTCACCTGAATGACCTTTCCTTCCAAAAATTTCAGATTACTACGCAACATTCGGAATGACTCTGTCTTGATGTCGCGGTCTGAAACACTGTTGATGACACTGGCATCTTCGAATTTAGGAATATTGGCCAAAATGGGGTCTGGCAAGACTCTCTCGACATCATCCTTCGACAAGACATTGGTACGCAACTGATTGGAACTCAACACAACAGCAGGGGGGAAACAAAATCCCAAAACCAAAGCAAAGAGCAATATCGACATGCTTTTTGGTTTGATTGGAGCACTCTGCCCATGCGCAGGTTCGATTACCCTTGCATTGTCCGACACATTGTACATTGAAATCTGCGCTTCTTCCTTCTTTTGTTGCAAAAGGGTGAACAACGGCTCAATGATTTTCTGCTTACGCTCGATTTGTGTCAAATCATATTGCTGTGTAGGAATTTCAGAAATAGTGGCCTTGCTTTTCTTCAACACATTGTTTATCTCACCTTCTCGAAGACCATACACCTTTTCCAAATTGTCGATAGATACGATAATCCCATTTCTTCCGTCCCTTAGAATCAGGTTAAGGTTCTTCACGCGTGGGTTATTGACAGAGGAGTTGGCAATCATCCTGTTTCGTTCAGCCACTTGTTGGTTATACGATGTGATGGCCGAATTCAAATTGGCATCCGACAGTCCTATGTTAGAAGGGATTACATCATAATCACCCTCACTCATCCTATCCAATTCAGATTTTATCATCTTCAGAATGTTCTGCTGCAAACGGATGTCAGTCAACTGCTTTTCATATTCCTTATCGGAGGACAAAGCCAGTTGCGACTGAGCCTCGATATTCACCAAGGTACGCGATGTCTGGTATTGCTGATAAGATGTCTCGACCATTCCCAACTCCTGAGCGATGTCTGCGATACGGCCATCCATGAACTTAATCGAATTCAGAACCGCCGCATTCTGGTATAAACGTGATTCCTCATTGTATTTTTTAACCAAAGTATTCAGGATGTCATCCGCCCTTTCCCTTTTGGAGTCCAGAAAGGTGAGCGTTATCACATCGGTTCTGCTCATTCGCATAGATCCTGCTTCGACAGAAGCCATAAGACTATTTGAATATGCTGTTGCACAAGAAGCAACATTCATCCACGAAACCTTATATCGCGAATTGACTGACATGCCATCGGAAATTATTCGTGAAATGACGACAGAAAATCCGTTAAAGACAATCTTATCACCATAGCCATATATTTCATTCTCGCCAAACTTAATCTTCTGTTGACCAGAAGCCATCATCAAATCCAATGAACAGATTCTAAACGTTTCTGCACTGACAGGAATAAACTCTAACGAAAAAGAAACCGGACGACTTTTTTCCGAATAAAAAGAATCGAAAGCAATATCGGCCACAAAAGGATTGTCCTTGTAGAATTCGTATTGCCTATACGACAAATAACGTTTTACCCACTTACCATCCAATTGGGACATTGGGACACGATATTCATAATAACGAATATTCAAAAACAAATCCTCAACCACCTTCTTCATCAAACTTGGGCTCCGAAATATGAAAATCTCGTTATCAATCTTTGATGTCTGCTCCATACCTGCGATGTCAGACAACAAACTGATTCCTCCCTTATTCGATTTTTCGTTCGTCAAGATTACCTGAGTCTGTCGTTCATAAATCGGAGTTGTCAATTTCACATATAAAAAAGCCAAACAAAAAGCGACAAAACAAGAACAAACTATCCAATATCGCAGTTTCCACAAAAAGATAAGGATACTACTCAAATCAAAATCGTTGGGTGTACCCTGGGCATTCGAATTTAATGTTGATGTATGGTTTGAAATATTCATGAAAGAAAGCGAATTGTTACAATTTCAAAATAAGAGTGATCACTGCGACCATAGAAGTTACCGAACTCAACAACACGCTCCAAATGCCTGTGTTGGTTGTGGCTGCAGACACACGTTGTGCCGAGGGTGGTACATAAAGCACATCATTCTGCTGCATGAAGAAATAATCCTCGTTCATGATTTCGGCCGACTTCAAATCAATTCTATGATATGTGTTCTTGCCATTTACCTCACGAATCAGAATGATATTTTCACGTTTTGCCGTCAAGGCCAAATCGCCAGCCCGTCCCAACGCTTGGAAAATGTTGATCTTCTCAGAATCCATCGAATATGTTCCTGGAGCTTTCACCTCGCCCAAGACCGTAATCTTATAGTTCCTGAACGCCACATACACAATCGGATTCTTTACATCCTTGCTAATTTCAGTGGTAAGATATGCTACCAAATCGGAACGTGTCATGCCTTCGACCTTGATTTTACCCAATATAGGAAAATCTATCTCTCCATTGATATCAACCAAATATGGCAGAGTCATACGCTCTGGATCATAACTTCCACCACCCATTGTATTGTCATGTAATGTAAGATTGTAGGGCATGACAACCTGCTTGTCTGGGCCCGACACGATAATGTTCAACAAGTCGTCCTTTTTTATCCTCGCTTCATAACGAGTAGTAATTTCTTTCAATTGTACTTCGTCGATATCTTGCATATACACGATTTTCTTTGCAGACTTACAAGCCGTCAAAAGAAAAACGAATGCCACCAAATAAAGCACTTTTGTTTGTATAATAAATCTCATTCTACCTGTTTTTTATTTTCCGCAAATATACAAAATTATTTAGAAACCGTCAGTGTATCCAATAGATTCTTAAAAATTTCATAGGAAAAGACTATTGTCCAATATGATTCAGCAGGCGATTGAAAATCTCATTCTGACCCAATAATTCAGGAACACCAATGATATACATGCGACGGCGAGATCGAGTCAAAGCCACATTCAACTTCCGGTCGATGACAATCCCGTTCTCTTCCGTCACATTCGGAAGGAATCGAAGCTGACAGGCATAATTCACACAAAACGAATAGATGATGATATCCCGTTCACTACCCTGATACCGTTCAACCGTATCTACTGTAACAAGGCTCAATTGTTTGTTCCCCGTTTCCTGCAATTTCATTTTTATCAGCGCTATTTGGCTTCGGTATGGAGCGATAATCCCTAATGTGCGTGTCGGATCAAAACAATCCTCGTTGTCTTTGTAAACCTGCATTGCCAAATCAACAGCAATTTGTGCTTCCTGCAAATTAATCTTACCTGTCTGACTACTTGTATCAGGAACGGATGGCATGAAGAACACCGCCCGCTGCACAGCTTCTTGTTGATGTGGCAATCCCAGTGACTCCAACCTCCCTCCATAAAAAGCCAAGTTCGAAAATGATGCCACTGCCGGATGCATCCGACCCTGCCGGAAAAGCATATCAACATAAGGAGAATATTCCTCGTTCAAATGTTTCTTATACAAACGTTCAAATAAGGAATCTCGAAGGTTACGCAAGCCTATTTTTCGCAAATTTTCATCAGTCACCATACTCTGCTCAACATTTTGCGCAACGACTGCAGGCAACTGCTTGTAATCGCCTATCATCACTATCTTTGCAATGGCATCCTGCCCATCAGGATTCTTTGTGCACAACAATCCCAAAAGTTGTGACTCCAATATCTGCGTAGCCTCATCCACAATAGCCACATCGAAATGCTTCATTTTCAGTAAATCCACCTTAGAAGACATTGTAGTAAGAGTACCAACAAAAATCCTACAACCTGCAAGACATGCCCGTACTTCCATACGACTTCTACACTGCGAAAGTCTATGTTCCATCAAATGAGCGCGATAAGCTTCATCGCACGACAATTCATTTCCACAACGGATATAATCAGGATGAAAATCTATCCGTTCCAAGGCATGACAAATCTCATCGACCGCTCTGTTGGTGTAAGCTATTAAAAGAATCTGCGAATCTGTTTCCTGATAAAATCGTTCTACCATCCTACGTAAGGCACATGACGTCTTCCCCGTTCCGGGAGGTCCAACCAACAAAAAATAGTCCTTGGCTGCCAAAGCCTTCTGAGCCACACAATCGAAAACCGAATCAGGATTTTGTCGTGTTTCGTCAGACAATGCCTTACAGTCGGCCTGGCACAAGCTTGTTCCCGGATTCCGCAATCCCAAAAGCAGATCCCTCCGATCCTGGTTCGCATATAAGAAGGAGCCCAATCCTGCAAACACATTTCGGAAAGTAGTATCCGAGACATCGTGTTCCACAGCGTAACGACTATCCAAAGACAATACTGCCACATTACGCTGCGCTGCACGAAGACGTATAGACACTTCTGAAGTACTAATTTTTTCTATATTCCCCTTGATTACCATGTGATTGGTTGCATGATCTTCCATAGAATTGCGTTCATACAACACAACCATATCGCCTTGTCGGAAATTCGAAGGATAACAATCAGGCGTATCAGGTAACAACAAACACACAAAAGGGTGTTCCGAATCAGAAATCCGATTCTCCTTTATACGCAAGTCACACAATATTTCACCTTTTTCCTTCTTCTCATCCAAATCCGACAACCACATAGCAGATGAACCGCTTCGTCCTTCAATGGCCTGGAAACCTGTTTTAGATAGGAATAGTTCGTATGAAACAAAGTTGAACAGGGCAAAGAAATATGAACGTTCCAATGCAGTAAGAACACGTAACGCATCAGTGAACTGCATGATGGGCACTCGCAAATATTGATTCCAATAACGGCCCCGCAGATCATTCTCATTCAAGCAATCGGTTGTAATGGAATCGAAAATGCTTTCAGTGAACGACAAAGAGTGATTTCTAATAAACCCATATTGAAGCGATACAATGCGGTTACGGACCATCATCACCTTCTGCATTTGAAGTTTTGACGCCTTAGCCCCATACAACATCGGGTAACAGGTATATAACAGGAATGGCTGTACCTCACGTGCATCTTTCCCCATGCCATACTCCAAAACAGCGAGGTAAAGCAGCATCTGCACCTGATTGTTGCGTTTGGGAATAGGGTGTAAATGTCCGTATTCATCCGCCTTTCCAGACTTCATTTCTATGAAACGGCTCATGTCACGCTGCATGTAGTCCAGCCGCCCTTGTATGCCCAATGTTTCACAGATGTAGGCAGGTTCCAAGACTGCGTCCTGCACATCAAAACCATTTTGAGGGAAATCGACATCAATGATATGCCGAAGATTATTAAAATGAGATCTACAGCTTTCAAAAAAGGAATGCTCCGTCTGTGGCTCACCCAATTCCTCGTTTGCAGATAATTCTACCATATACTGACGAAAAGCTGTCCGCATACATTCCTGATAGGAAGGCTGTCCGTGAATCAGCTCATCAAGGAACAAATTCACCATATTACCCAACAAGATAGGCAACGAACTCGTCATCGGACGGAACTGCGCCAACAGATAGTTTGCCGGGTGTTCACCATATTCCTTGAAACTTTCGGCAAGCGCACTGATGTCCAACAAATAATCTGGTTCCAAAACAATCAATGCCGGCAGCAACATCTCATCCGCTTCCGTCACATCGACCAAATTCAATTGCGCCCCTTTCCACAACAACGCTGGAAGGGCCGAAAATGAAACCGGACATTTCACCAAAAAAGAAACTTCCTGCACATTATGCACATGCAGGAAGATACCTTCAATTTCATCAACCGTTACCCTAAAATTTGTCATTTGTTCATGTATTCCCGTACCTGATTGGCAATACTCTCCATTCCCTTCACGGAAGGGTGACCACTTATCTTGTCAATGTCATGCAACACGATGCAATCAATCCCATAATGCCGGCAAACGGAAAGGACCGACTCATTGATTTCCTCTTTCAGCCCATCGTTCAGCATGAAATAGATTTTCACATTCGGATAATAATCAATCAGGTTCTCCAAAAGGAAAGCCACGGCTGGACGGAACGAATACAAGTCATTACGCAGATAATTCTGATATTTGTATTCTCCGATTGGCGATCCAGCCCATGAGTCGTTCGTGCCACCAAACACCAATATGATATCGGGATTGCCAAGTGCCGTAAGACGAGTCACGAAAGAGCGATCGCTGTAATCAGAAAAGGAGGAGGAACCTTCCTTCCTATACCCAGAAAAACAAATCGTCGAGCCAGAAAAAGAATTATTCACTTCAAGCTTATAGCCATTCTCTTTCACAAACTTGTGCCACCATGTCTGACGGACAGAATTGACATCGGTGCGTTTCGGATCCGGCTTTGCCCAATACCATACAGCATTTGTGTCGGGTTCGAGATAACCTTGGAAGGTGGAATACGAATCGCCCAGAATCGAAACCGACAGATGCTGAGCTGTCATACTCACAGACCAGCCACACAACAAAAACAGGACAAGTAGTTTTTTCATTTCTTCAAAAACGTATCGCGCATGGGCGAGAACGTGTCTATCAATAGACCCTCCTCCAAACACACACAGCCGTGTTCTACATCAGGAAGTTTGAACAACACATCACCTTCCTTCACGATTTTCTTTTCACCATTGATTGTAAATTCGAATTCCCCCTTCGCCACATACGTAGCCTGAGTGTGAGGATGGTGATGCAGCGAACCTATTTCTCCTTTGTCGAAACGCACCTTCACCATCATCAAGTCCTTTCCGTATGCCATCACTTGACGTTCCACACCGCCGCCTGCATCTTCCCATTCCACATCATCGGCAAAAATAAAAGGTGCGCTATGTACTTCTTCGGCACAAGATGTAGCCTCATGACTGCGAGCACACTGCTTGTCACATTTCGCCCCTTCACACTGATGTTCCGTACAGGACTGTTCCCCGCACTCAGTTCCATTTTCCTTTTGCTCCTTGCAACTTGACAAGAACAAAGGTGTGGCCAATACACACAATACAATCAACTTTTTCATATTTCCATTTCTCCTATTTTGTTTGCACTTCATGACAACAGCACCTTCGCCTAATCCTTGTTTGCGCGTTTACGATCGAGCGCGTCGAGAAGAATTTTGCGCATACGCATCGACTTGGGCGTAACCTCCACATACTCGTCTTCCTTAATGTATTCCAACGCCTCTTCCAGCGAGAAAACCACAGGAGGAATGATGCGGGCCTTCTCGTCGGCACCGGACGCACGCATATTGGTGAGTTGCTTGCTCTTGGTGACATTGACCACCAAATCCTTCTCGTGTACATGCTCTCCCACCACCTGTCCACCGTAAACCTCATCCTGCGGATAGATGAAAAACTTGCCCCTGTCCTGCAAATGGTCGATGGCGTAAGCATAAGCGGTACCACTCTCCATCGCCACCATAGAACCATTGGTGCGACGCTCTATATCACCCTTGAACGGCTGATACTCCTTGAATCTATGGGCCATGATCGCCTCGCCTTGCGATGCTGTAAGGATATTCGTACGCAGACCTATAATGCCACGCGAAGGCATATCAAACTGTATGGTCACCCTATCACCTTGGCTCTCCATTGAAGTCATCTCGCCTTTCCGACGGGTAACCAAATCAATCATCTTGCTTGCAAACTCTTCGGGAACATTAATAGTCAGTTCCTCTATCGGTTCGCAACGCACACCATCGATATCCTTGAAGATCACCTGCGGCTGACCTACCTGAAGTTCATATCCCTCACGACGCATTGTCTCAATCAACACCGATAAATGTAGCACACCACGCCCACTTACAATCCATTTGTTCTCCTCGCCATCAAGAGGTTTCACACGCAAAGCCAGATTCTTATCCAACTCTCGTTGCAAACGTTCATGAATATGGCGTGAAGTCACAAATTTCCCCTCACGACCAAAGAACGGAGAATCATTGATCGTGAACAACATGCTCATCGTAGGTTCATCAACGGCAATCGGAGGCAAAGCTTCCGGATGCTCCAAGTCACAGATGGAATCACCTATCTCAAAATGCTCCAATCCAATAATAGCACAAATGTCACCAGAGGAGACTTGATTGGTCCGATGATGTCCCATGCCCTCGAAGGTGTGAAGCTCTTTTATCTTTGCCTTTTCTGAGCTACCATCACGATGTACAATGGTCACGTTCATGCCATCGGCTAGTGTGCCACGATGTACACGTCCCACAGCGATACGTCCTGTATAGCTGGAGTAGTCAAGCGAAGTAATCAGCATCTGAGGAGTCCCCTCCAAGTATTTAGGGGCAGGTATTGTGTTCAGAATCTCATCAAGCAAATACGTAATATCCTGGGCCGGTGTCTTCCAGTCGGGTCCCATCCAATTGTTCTTGGCCGATCCATACACCACAGGAAAATCCAATTGGTCTTCCGTAGCGTTGAGCGCGAACATCAGGTCGAACACCATCTCATAGACCTCTTCCGGACGGCAGTTGGGCTTATCGACCTTATTGACGACAACCACAGGCTTCAATCCTATTTCAAGGGCCTTCTGCAGGACAAAGCGTGTTTGGGGCATCGATCCCTCAAAAGCATCGACCAGCAAGATGCAACCATCGGCCATGTTGAGCACCCGCTCCACCTCGCCACCGAAGTCGGAGTGCCCCGGAGTGTCGATGATGTTTATCTTTACACCTTTATAAATAATGGAAACATTCTTCGACAAAATCGTGATTCCACGTTCCCTTTCCAAATCATTATTATCGAGCATCAACTCTCCACCAGCCTGATTGTTCCGAAACAAATGTCCCGCCAACATCATCTTATCCACCAAAGTAGTTTTACCATGATCCACATGGGCAATAATCGCAATGTTTCTGATATCCTGCATATAATTTACTGTAATCCGCCGCAAAGTTAGGAAAAAAAGTTGTAAAAGACTTTGTGAACAAAAAATAATATATATCTTTGCACCCGCAAATCGAATTTATACACTATTAAAAAAGTTTTTATGTATTTAGATGCAGCAAAGAAAAAGGAAATCTTTGAAAAGTACGGAAAGTCCAACACTGATACTGGCTCACCAGAAGCCCAGATAGCATTGTTTTCCTACCGTATTTCTCACCTGACTGAGCACCTGAAGCTCAACAGAAAAGATTATAGTACAGAGAGAGCCTTGACAATGTTGGTAGGCAAGCGGCGTTCACTGCTCAACTACCTGAAGGAACGTGATATCAACCGTTACCGCGAAATCGTCAAGAATCTCGGATTGCGTAAGTAATCACTCCTTACTGATTATCGAAAAGGAGGTAAATGCCCATGGGTGTTTGCCTCCTTTTTCGTTTGCAGGCTGAAATTTTCCCCATCGTTTAGCATCAACAACATCGAGACCGCACGAAAATCGTGCAAAAAAGGAAAAGATATTTCCAAAAAACATTGCATCTATCTCATTTTTGTGTACTTTTGACCGTTCAATTTTGGTTGTCATGACAAAACAGAAGCCTATGCAAAAACGCCTGACAAGGATTGTCGGTTGGATTGTTGCAACACCAACCATCCTGTTTTTGGTGATGACCTTTCTCGTGTATTTGCCTCCAATACAACAACGGCTCATTGCGGCCGCAACCCAAGCCATAGCCCAAAGCACCGGCTTCCACATACAGATACAACACGTCGCCTTGCAATTCCCATTAGGCCTTTCCGTCAAGGAAACCAGCATCCAATCCCCACAAGGAGACACTTTGGCACAGGCCGATGACATCGGAATAGACATCCAGTTGGTTCCCCTGCTATGGAAAGAGATCGCGATAGACGGAATTTACGTAAGCGGCCTGCGCATCGACACGCAAGACCATATTCCCAATCTGCACCTATCTGCACTGGTTGGCGAGATTTTCCTCGACAGCCACGGAATAGACATTGCCAACGAAACGGCCACGATCAACAGAATCTCCTTGTCTGATGCCGACCTGTCGGTTGCCTACACCGACTCGGCCGCCACAAAGGGAAACACCGACACCACATCGCTCCAACTCCCATGGAAACTGTTGGTAGAAAATGTGGACATCAACGATGCCAACATCAAATTCCAGATGCTACCCGATTCGGTCGCCATAGCTTCGGACATCCGACACCTATCATTACGACATGGCATGGCCGACATGAACAACAGCACCTATTCGCTCCGCAGCATCAACCTGACGAAAACCTCCCTGACGACCGATCTTGACCATCAACCGCCACACGAGGGATTCGATGGGAACCACATTTGGCTGTCCGACATCAGCCTCTCCTTCGATTCACTCCGCTACCAAGGACGCAACATCACCGCACTCATCAACCAGTGTGCTTTTTCCGAACGATCCGGACTACGCTTGCGATCCACCAAAGGGAGCATCACATCCGACAGCACCCACATCACGATTCCCCGCCTCAACCTTTCCACAGACAACTCCATCCTGCAAATGGAAGGAAGCATCGACTGGAACGCGTTGCAAGAGAGCCGCACTGGCAGGCTTCGCACACACATCCATAGCAAAATAGGAAAGAAGGACCTTCAAATCATCACGCACCGGACTGATACACTCTTTCAGCAACACTTTCCAGACAAACCTCTTCAACTGGATATCAATGTTGCCGGCAACCTTGACCAACTGACAATCCAGAATTGCAATGTAACCTTAACCGATGCTTTCGACATTGAACTGGATGGCTGTTTCCACCACATCACCGATTCACTATTGCGAACCGCCGGCTTATCCTGCCATTTCCGAGCACACGACATGACATTCCTTACGCCACTCACGCAGGGACAATTAGCCATTCCACAGACAACACACTTGGAAGCAAATTGTGAGTTGATGCGAGATGACCTGAATGCAACAGCACAACTCTTCCGTCATGCTTCCGACAGCGTACCCAGTGCGTCCCTCAGCGCAGCCTACTCTCTCTCCAACCATACCTACCATGTCAATGCCGAAACCAACAGTCTCGACCTTCACGACTTTCTGCCCGCCGACTCAATTTTCCATATCAACACTGAACTACATGCCTACGGACAATATTTTAACCCCTTCTCTCCCTACACATCACTACACGCCACAGCACAACTTGAACGACTTGAATATGGCTTAACCACCCTTTCACACTCCCTGTTCAAAGCGGATTTTGAGGAACACCAATTCAACATCCGACTCGACTCCGACAACAACCTACTCAAGGCTGACGCACAACTCCAAGGCTACATCCACCCCGATGATGCCACAGCCAAACTCACGCTCAACATCAACAATCTTGATTGGCAGGCACTACATCTCACACCACAACCCATCCGTTCGCAACACACACTGAACTTCGACCTGCAAAGCAATCTGCGTGAGTACCATACGCTCAACCTATCACTTACAGACAACATCATCACCAACCGACGCCGGCCACAAAAGGCAAAGGACTTGTCAATTCATTTCCACACCAACACAGACAGTACACAAGCACAACTTTCAACTGGTGATTTGAATATTGACTTTACAGCCAAAGAATATGCTTTCCGACTCTCCGAACAATTCACTACATTGCTGAATACCATCCAACAACAATGGAGTTCCAAACATCTCAGCCAATCGAATCTACGCGAACTTTTACCCAATGTTTCGCTCAGCATCACCTCTGGCAAAGAGAACCTTATTTACAATCTATTGTCAATCAATGGATTCAAATATGACAGTATGCGATTTCAAATTAATGCCGATGCGATGCAAGGGTTAAACAGTTCATTTAGGATACTCGGACTTCAGTCCGATAGTGTTGCCATAGACACACTCTACATGAACATCCTACAAGACACTACAGCCATCCACCTGCAAAGTGGCGCAATCAAAAACAAGTCACGGGACACCAACGCCTTTAACGCAAAACTAATGGGTGGCATCAACGACAAATCCGGACAACTCTTACTCGAATACCTAAACGCACAAAACCAACAAGGCATCTATCTTGGCCTACAAGCCGATCTGCGGCAAAAAGGCATACGCCTGCATTTCTTCCCTGAACAACCCACAATCATGTACCATCCTTTCACGTTCAACAAGCGAAATACCATCTATCTGTCTGACAGAGGACGTATCTACGGTAATGTACAGCTACACGATGAATCGGGGTCAGGTCTGGACTTCCACACTCATTTCACTGATTCCGTTACAAAGCAAGATGCCACGCTGGCCCTACAAAACATCAACTTGCATGAAATACGCAACATCTATCCTTTCATTCCACATCTCGAAGGAATCTTCGGCACAGAACTTCACTACATCGACACTGGCACAACCCAATCGCTCAATGCCGATTGCTCCATCCGCGACTTCGTGTATGAGAACACACCGCTTGGCACCTGGGAGTTTGGTGGAACCTATCTGCCAAACAAACAAGGCGAACACTTCATCGACGCATACGTACAACAAAACAACAAAGAGATTCTGACCCTACAAGGCACCTATAAGGAAGGAAAGCGAGACAGCCTAAAAGCGGAAGTCAACCTCGACCATTTTCCTTTGGACATCGTCAATCCATTCATTCCCGATGCCACGCTGGCGATGCAAGGAAACATCAACGGCACACTCTACATGAACAGTCCAACAGACTTGCCACTGCTTAACGGCATGTTGGCGATGAACAATGTAGCAGTAGACATCCCCTCTGCATCCGCCCACTTCGCTTTCTGCAACAATCCACTACAGATGACCAATAGCCGCATCCTATTCGACGACTACAAGATCTACACACACAACAAAAATCCATTCACAATCAGCGGCAATGTCGATTTGCATGATGTGGGACAAACAAGCCTCGACCTACATCTGAAAACAAGCAATTATGAACTAATCAACGCCAAGAAAAAACGTAATGCCATGCTTTACGGAAAACTACTTGTAGATTTGGATGCTACGCTCAAAGGTAATCTGGACAAGCTTTCACTTCAAGGACGCATGAATGTACTTGGCAAATCCGATTTCACCTATGTGCTTGCCAATTCCCCCCTACAAGTGGAAGACCGTTTAGGCGAACTAGTCACCTTCACCGACTTCAGCCAAGACCAATATGCGGAGGAGGAAGATGATTCGCTCACGCTCAACAATTCACTAAGCGGATTTGACATTCTCATGACACTCCACATCGACCAAGCAGTTAGAGCACGCATCAACCTTACCTCCGATGGCTCAAACTACATGATGCTCGAGGGAGGTGGAGACCTGTCGTTCCAATACACTCCACAAGGAGAGATGCTACTCAACGGACGCTACGCACTTATCAGCGGTGAACTAAAATATGACATACCCATCATCCCGCTTCGGACATTTAATATCAAGAATGGAAGCTACGTGCAATGGAATGGGCCTGTTCTCAATCCCACGCTCAACATCACAGCTACCGAACGGACACGATCCTCAGTCGGCACTCGAGGTCAAACACCACGCATGGTAGCATTCGATGTAGGATTGCAGCTCAAGAATCAGTTGCAAAATCTTGACATGGCATTTGTCCTTTCCGCTCCAGAGGATGCTTCCGTGCAAGACCAAATAAAATCGATGAGTGCAGAGGAACAAAACAAGATAGCCGTGACCATGTTGGTCACAGGAATTTATCTGGCCGAAGGGAACACCAGCGGCACATTCAATGCCTCCAATACGCTTAACGCATTCCTGCAAAACCAAATTTCGAACATTGCCGGACAGACCATGGAAATGAACTTCGATATGAACGATCGCACAACCGAAGCTGGGACACAAACGGATTATAATTTCCAATTTGCAAAACGATTTTGGAACAACCGCTTCCGCATAGCCCTTGGAGGTACCGTTTCCACAGGAAACGTAGTCGCCAACAAGCAGACTTTCATCAATAATGTTTCCGTTGAATATCGCCTTGACAACAGCGGAACCCGCAACATAAAACTCTTCTACGACAAAAATTACCAAAGCATTCTCGAAGGTGAAATAACTGAAATGGGCTTAGGTGTTTTACTCCGTAAGAAAGTGACAAATTTAGGTGAACTATTCATTTTCAAACAACACCAATCCCAATGATTCAAATCCGCCCACATATCATCACCCATTTGTACAATCATTGCTCTGTTGCCATTTTATTTGTGCTAACGTTGACATGGGCAGCATGTTCTACAACCAATCATCTACCAGAAGGAGAAAAACTCTACGTAGGTATAGACAAATGGGAACAAACGGGCCAACTTGGAGACACCCCTACTGCCACCACAGCCCAAGCCGAAGTAGAAGCTGCCCTATCCTATCCGCCCAATGGCTCTTTTTTAGGAAGCAGTACCCTACGTTCTCCGCTCAACATCGGATTATGGATATACAACGGATTTGAACGCTATAGCGACAAGAATGGTTTTGGACGATGGATCTTCGATAAGTTCGGTTCTACTCCCGTACTCGTTTCGACTGTCAACCCCAGCACACGAGCGACTATCGCCACCAATCTCATGCACGATTATGGCTATTTCAACGGGAGTATCACTTCAAGGCAAATACCACAAAAGAATCCCCGCAAGGTAAGAATCCATTACTCACTCAACTGGGGAAATCCATTTTTCATCGACTCGCTAGCCTATCTCAAGTTTCCCCATGATGCCGACACGCTCATTCAAAACAGCATGTCACAATCGCTTGTCCGAAGAGGTGACCAATTCAATGTTGTCACACTCAACGAAGAACGCACACGTATCAGTGACTTATTGCGAAACAATGGCTACTACTACTTCAGCCCCTCGTATCTCACCTATCGTGCCGACACTCTCATGCATCCAGGTTTTGTTAACCTTCAGTTGCTCACCACCCAGAACCTACCTCAACAAGCCAAACGCCGATACCATATCGGTCGCACCTCTCTTTATCTCTTCGACCCACAACACACCACGCACACTGACTCTCTCAAAATGCGTTCCATGACCATCTACTATAACGGCAAAAAGCCAGGAATCCGTCCTGGAGTAATACTCAAACGTCTATTCTACAAACAAGGTGAACTTTATTCTGCCGACCGTCAATCCCTATCCCAACAACTATTAGCTCGTTTAGGAGTATTCCAATACACTCAATTCCAGTATGTTCCATCCGATTCCGCCACGACTTGCGATACACTCAACGTTCGTATCAATGCCGTGTTCGACAAACCCTACGATGCTGAACTGGAGTTCAACCTCACCAATAAAAGCAACCGACAAATGGGACCAGGAGCCATCTTCACGCTTAATCGAAAAAACTTCTTACGAACAGGTGCCACCCTATCCTGGCAAGTAAAAGGATCTTACGAATGGCAAACACATTCCACCACAGAAGGCGATAGATCCATCATGAATTCCTTCGATTTCGGCACCTCCGTGGCACTTGAACATCCACGCATCGTACTCCCATGGAAAAACAACACGCTCAAACGGGCACGCTATCCGCAAAGCACACAAACGAAACTGAATGCCGACCTGCTCAACCGCGCTGGTTATTTCCAAATGTTATCCTTTGGAGGTTCGCTGACCTACCATTTCAGTACCAACCGACTCGTTCGGCACACAATCACGCCCTTCAGCCTCACATACAACACACTACTTCATACCACCGCAAAATACGACTCCATCATAGCTACCAATCGGAATCTTGCCCTCAGCATGGCCGACAAATTCATACCTGCTATCAGCTATACATTCACCTACGACAATTCACCCAATAAGCGCCGCCACAAATTATGGTGGGAAACAACTATAAAATCATCGGGCAACATCACCTCACTACTCTATGCCGCTTGCGGAAAAAGTTTTTCAGAAACCAACAAAACCCTGTTTGGCACACCCTACGCACAGTTTCTCAAACTCACCTCAGAGTTACGTACCCTACTAAAAATCAACGACAACCACCATGTAGCGTTACGCTTGTCAGGTGGCATCATCTACTCATACGGCAACCAAGAAATAACACCATACACCGAGCAATTTTATGTAGGTGGAGCCAACAGCATCCGAGCCTTCACCGTACGGTCCATCGGTCCAGGCCGCTACCACCCAAAGGCAGATGAACGATATGGCTATCTTGACGAGACAGGAGATGTGAAACTCGAATTCAATGCCGAATATCGTTTCCACATCATCAGCGGCCTCAATGGTGCCTTTTTCCTCGATGCAGGCAATGTGTGGAAACTGCGTGACGATCCATCCATGCCCGGTAGCCAAATCACTATTCGCAATTTCGCAAACAGCATCGCCACCGGCACGGGAACCGGACTACGCTACGATCTCGATTTCCTGGTACTTCGCTTAGACCTTGGTATAGCTCTGCACATGCCCTATGATACGGGGAAAAACAGCTACTACAATGTACCCAAGTTTTCCGATGGTCTGGGACTTCATTTTGCCATTGGTTATCCGTTCTGATACAGTTTGTTCACGTTACAAACCTCCCGTTCTATCGAAAACACCACATTTAGTGTTTTTTTACTATTTGCCTACACCATTTCAGCAAAAGATGTGCTACCTTTGCCGTTGAAAATTTAAAAACTTCATAGAATGAAACCCACATTGTTTTTGCTTGCTGCCGGCATGGGCAGTCGTTACGGTGGTTTGAAACAACTGGATGGACTAGGACCCAACGGCGAAACCATCATGGACTATAGTATCCATGATGCCATCAAGGCTGGTTTTGGGAAACTCGTATTCGTAATCCGCAAGGATTTCGAACAGGACTTCCGTGACAAGATCATTTCAAAATACGAAGATCACATACCCTGTGAGCTTGTGTTCCAAAGCATCCACGACTTGCCTGAAGGCTTTACCTGTCCCGAAGGTCGCACTAAGCCATGGGGTACAAACCACGCTGTCATGATGGGAGCTGATGTCATCAAAGAACCATTTGCCGTCATCAACTGTGATGATTTCTATGGTACCGACTCATTTCGAGTGATGGGAGAATTCTTGGCAAATCTACCAGAAGGATCCACTAATACTTACGCCATGGTAGGTTTTCGGGTTGGCAATACCCTTAGTGAAAGTGGCACTGTGAGCAGAGGTGTCTGCGGAACCAGTTCTGGACGTATGCTTGCTTCAGTCGTTGAACGCACCAAGATACAACGCATTGATGGCGAAGTGAAATATCTCGATGATGACAACACCACATGGGTAACTATTTCAGAGAATACACCCGTCAGCATGAATTTCTGGGGATTTACCCCCGACTATTTCGCCTACAGCACCGATTATTTCAAGCGTTTCCTCAGCAATCCGAAAAACATCGAGAACTTAAAAGCCGAGTTCTTCATCCCACTCATGGTCGATGAACTTATCCACAACAATACCGCAACCTGCGAAGTGCTCGACACAACCAGCAAGTGGTTTGGTGTCACATACCCAGAGGACCGCCAAGATGTTGTCAATAAAATCAAAGCTTTGGTTGATGAAGGTGCTTACCCAAAACATTTGTTCTGATTTACCACTCTATCCGCATGACTTCCTTTGTATCTGATGTCTTGTAAGTCATGCGGACACATTCATTAATTCTCAATACACTCCAATCATGGTTTTCTTACTCTTTATCGGTATAGCCCTGCTGAGTTTCCTTATCCAAAGCAACTTGCAGAGCAAGTTCAAACGTTATAGTCGCATTCCGCTTTCCAATGGGATGACCGGACGCGAAGTAGCCGAACTCATGTTGAGCCAGAATGGTATCAACGATGTAAGTGTCACAAGTACCCCAGGTCGCCTTACTGACCACTACAACCCTGCAAGCCATACCGTAAACCTCAGTGAGGATGTGTATAACACCTGTAGTGTTGCAGCAGCAGCAGTTGCTGCCCACGAATGTGGCCATGCCCTGCAACACCAACTTGGTTATGCGCCACTACGTATGCGTTCCGCTCTGGTACCAGTAGTACAATTCTCATCGAACATTGTCAGTTGGATTCTATTAGGAGGTATTCTCTTAATCAACACCTTCCCGCAACTCCTCTTATTTGGTATCTGTTTATTCGCGCTCACTACTCTATTCAGCATCATCACCCTACCCATCGAGATTAATGCCTCCATGAGAGCACTTCAGTGGCTCAACGAAGCGGGAATCACCGATTCACACAACCACCCGCAAGCTCAAAGCGCATTGCGCTCAGCAGCCTATACTTATGTAGTGGCTGCACTTAGCTCGCTTGCCACTCTCATTTATTACGTACTTATCTATACCAACCGACGATAATTTCACTTTTTTATCCAGAAAAGCAGAAAAAGAAACAAAAAAATTTGCACGTACAGAAAAAAGCAGTAACTTTGCGCTGTCTTAAGGATAAGGCATTCGGAATTGGAGTATGGTGTAATGGTAACACTACAGATTCTGGTCCTGTCATTCCAGGTTCGAATCCTGGTACTCCAACCACACAACCACTGATTCAAGAATCAGTGGTTGTTCTTTTCCCAGTAAATGTCTCTACTCCCTATATAAAACTGGGCTGAAAAAGAAATCGCTAATCGCTTTCTTTTACCGAATTAATATATTACTTTTGCATTATTAAACGGAAACAAAATGTCTGCACCTACTTGGACAGGAATAAAAACAATGAGACTAAATGGAAACAACCAAACACAAACAGAATACAATCTACAAAGGTCATATAGTAGATGTTATTAAACGTGAGATCTTCGATGGAGAGATTCATGTATCAAAAGGTGTCATCAGCCATATCGAGCACTGTGCCAACACAACAGCCGATGCTCCTTATTTCCTTCCTGGATTCATCGATAGCCATGTACACATCGAAAGCAGCATGATGCTACCAACCGAATTTGCACAGATTGTAGAAGAGTTTGGCACCATTGGTGTCGTAGCCGATCCCCATGAAATAGCCAACGTATTGGGTGTCGATGGTGTAGATTTCATGATTCGGATGAGTCGCAAAACCGATTTCAACTTCTGTTTCGGTGCACCCAGTTGTGTACCCAGCTGCAATAGAGATATTGAAACAAGCGGAGCTGTACTCACTAGTCAAGAAATTGATGAATTGATGGAACGACATGACATCAGTTTACTGTCGGAAATGATGAATTTCCCTGGTGTACTAAATAATGACGAGGAAGTGATGAAAAAAATCAACTCCGCCCTACAACACGGTAAACCTGTCGATGGACATGCGCCAGGATTGACTGGTGAAGCACGACGTAGGTATGCTGCAGCAGGTATCAGCACTGATCACGAATGCTCCACCCTTGAGGAAGGACGTGAATGTCTGGAATGTGGTATGAACCTACTCATTCGAGAGGGAGCTGCCGCACGAAACTATGAGGCACTCATTCCACTTATTAAAGAATACCCCAATCGCGTGATGTTCTGTACAGACGACAGCCACGCAGTGAAAGGACATATTAACACTATTGTGTTCAAAGCTTTGAAGGAAGGATACGACCTATGGAGCGTATTACAAGCAGCTTGTATCAATCCACAACGCCATTATCATCTCAACTGGGGATTGCTACAGCCCAACGATCCCGCTACTTTTATCGCCCTTGATAGTCTGCAAGGAAACGCAAAGGTAATAGCAACCTATATAAAAGGCACTGAGGTTTTTCACCGCAATTCACAACTATTGGCCATCAAAGCCCAAATGCATTCAGCAGAACGACAAATGGCAATGCTCGATGAGTATCCCAATCGTTTTGTAGCACAACCCATCACGACTGATGACATCCAGTTCCAACTGAAAGCAGGCGATACAGCCCATATCATAACTGCTACCGACGGTAGTTTAATAACCGGGCACGATGAAGTATCTATCAGTGGAAATCCTATGGATGATGTGCGATGCTACCCTTGGAATGAAGTACAAAAGATAGTAGTACTTGACCGTTATACCGAAAATGCACATCCCGTAGTAGGACTCATCAGGGGATTCGGCATCACCGATGGCGCTATGGCTGCCTCTATAGCTCACGACTGCCACAATATAGTGGCCATAGGCTCCTCAGACGAATACCTTGTACAAGCCATCAATCGCATTATTGAAATGCGAGGTGGTGTGATTGCACTGGCTGGCGATGAACAAACCGAACTGGCCCTACCAATTGCAGGTCTCATGTCTCCTCTCAACGGACATTTCATAAGCTATCGTTGCCACGAATTGTTAGGTACCATCCACCGTGCGGGGTGCACAATGCTATCGCCATTCATTACCATGAATTTCATGTGTCTGCCTGTCATCCCACATCTGAAACTTACCGACAAAGGACTATGGAACACAGACACTTGGCAATTCATTCCAAGCCATGCCTAATCCTTTTCCGTTCTGCAAAACACTCTGTTATGCAATCACCAAAGTGCCCTTTCCCAGATTGTCGGCACTACAAATGACAACACGTCCTACACCTGCTTCAATGGCACAGAACGCATTCTGAAGTTTGGGTATCATACCTCCCTGTATGATACCTTGCTCCACATATTCTACAAACTGTTCCTTAGACAAAGTTGGAATGACACTACTATCATCATCCTCGCGAAGCAACACACCTGGTTTTTCAAAACAATAGGTGAGAGTAACGTCGAAGTACGAAGCCAATGCTTTGGCTGTTTCACCAGCTATGGTATCGGCATTCGTATTGAGCAATGAGCCTACGCCATCATGGGTAAGTGGTGCCATGACGGGAACTACGCCCTGACGGATGAGCAAGGCAAGCATTGAAGCATCAACGTGAGTGACATCTCCCACAAAGCCATAATCCACATCTTTCACCGGACGGCGTATCGAACGAATAACATCCATATCGGCACCCGTCAATCCCAAAGCATTGATGCCAAGAGCCTGCAAACAAGCCACGATGGTCTTGTTCACCAAGCCAGCATACACCATTGTAACCACACGAAGCATGTCGGCATCAGTCACGCGCCGCCCATTCACCATACGGCTCTCCATTCCCAAGCGTGTAGCTAATGCAGTAGCCGAACGACCACCTCCATGAACGAGTAACTTGTTTCCTTCGATACGTTTGAAACAATCAAGCAACCGCTGCAACGATTGTTCCTCCTCTACTATCTTGCCTCCTACCTTGATGATTGTAAGTTTATCCATTTTGTAACAACTGATGTAAAAAATTCACAGAATGTGCTATCTGTACCCTATCTTCCAAGTCATCGCCCCGGAAAGAAAGTTTGGCCTGTTTGTAATAATCAAGCCGTTGAGAAAGCTGTTGTAATATGAATTGGCGAAGCTCTGTATCGGCCATACCGACAAGCAAAGGGCGACGAGTATGGCTCACAATAAGCCTACGAAACAGTACCTCCATTGAAGTGTCAAGAAAGACAGTCGATCCCTGTCGGTTCATATACTCCATATTGTCGGAAAAACAAGGAGTGCCACCACCCGCCGCAACCACAACATCCTCAAACTCACCCACCTCACGCAACATGGCACTCTCAATACGACGAAACCCAACTTCTCCCTCTTCTTCAAAGATAGTACTTATCGACTTGCAACGACGTGCCTCGATATATTTATCAAGATCGACAAACTGCAACCCCTGTGCTTTGGCGTATGCCCTGCCCAATGTGGTCTTGCCCGACCCCATGTAGCCTATCAGAAACAAGCGAATCATTTCTTGCTTGTTCCACGCGCCTTCTTCACCGTCTTCTTAGCCTTCACTGGGGTATCAGCCACAATCTTCATACACACATCCTCGGTAAGATCTTGTGGAACCATATTGGAAGGAATCTTATAGTTCTGCTTCTGATAGCAAATGTAAGGACCATATCGACCATTCAGTACCTGCAAGTCAGGATTCGAAGAAAATGTTTTGATTGTTTTCTTGTCGATAGCCTCCTGACGGTCTTGAAGAATCCTGATAGCTTCATCCATGGTCACAGTAAGAGGATTAATACCTTTAGGTACGGAAGCAAGTAAGTCCTTGAAGCGTATATAGGGGCCGAAACGTCCAGCAGCCACCGTTATGTCATTTCCTCCCATCGTGCCGACCACACGGGGCAATTTGAACGAATCCAAAGCCTTTTCAAGAGTAATCTCCTCCATATTCACACCCTTGGGGAACTGCGCAAAACGAGGTTTCTCATCGTCAGTGGCATTGCCCAGCTGAAGCACAGGACCGAAACGTCCAATCTTGGCATATAGAGGTTTCCCAGATGCAGGATCATGCCCCACAAGACGCTCCCCCACACGATGTTCACTCTTACTATGTGTAGCTGTTTCAACCAAAGGCTCAAAATCTTTGTAGAAATCCTTGATTACGTTTATCCATTCTATCTCGCCTTCAGCTACATCATCGAATTTCTTTTCGACATCGGCTGTAAAGTTATAATTTAATATTTCAGGGAAATTCATCATCAAGAAATCATTCACCACGACACCCACATCAGTAGGAATCAGGCGATTTTTCTCCTTCCCCGTTTCTTCGTTTTTCTGCATGTCCGAAAGAGAGCCATCGACCGCAAGCGTAATAATTTCATATTGGCGTTTCACTCCGTCCTTATTGCCTTTTTCCACATAGCCACGCTGCTGTATGGTTGAGATAGTAGGAGCGTAAGTGGAAGGACGCCCGATGCCAAGCGCTTCCATTTCCTTTACCAATGTAGCCTCATTGTAGCGGGGACGGCTTTGTGAGAACCGTTGGGTGGCTACCACCTCCCTGCGTTGCAACTTCTCGCCTAAGGCAAGAGCTGGAAGTTGGTGGCTATCGTCGTCAGATGTCTGTTCGTCGTCAGAAGATTCCCGATACACTTTCAGAAAGCCATCGAAAGTGATTACTTCTCCATTCGCCACGAAATTCTCATTGCCATTGCTCATCTTGATGGTCACCGACGTTTTTTCCACATCGGCATCAGCCATTTGTGAAGCGATGGTGCGTTTCCATATCAACTCATAAAGACGCTTCTCGGGAACTGTACCCGTAACCGTGTCATTTGCCATATCGGTAGGACGAATTGCCTCATGAGCCTCTTGAGCACCTTTCGACTTGGTTGTAAACTGGCGGGTCTTGACATATTCATCGCCCATCCTCTCTGCAATCACCTCCCGGCTGGCATTCAACGCCAATTGGGATAGGTTGACAGAGTCTGTACGCATATAAGTAATCTTGCCACTTTCGTAAAGGTGTTGCGCGACCGACATGGTTTGTGTAACCGAAAAACCCAGTTTACGTGCAGCCTCTTGTTGCAAGGTGGAAGTAGTGAAAGGAGGGGCAGGACACTTTTTCAACGGACGAGTGATAATATCGCCTACCTCGTACTTTGACTGTGCGCATACGTCCAAGAAGTTCCTTGCCTCATCGGAAGTTTTGAAACGCAAGGGAAGTTCGGCCTTTAGCTCCGTTCCACTCGAAGTGACAAACACGGCAGTAACCCTATACGACGACTCGCTGACAAAGTTCTTTACCTCACGTTCGCGTTCCACAATCAGCCTGACCGCCACGGATTGCACACGTCCTGCAGAAAGAGCCGGTTTCACTTTTTTCCACAACACGGGAGAGAGTTCAAAACCCACCAGACGGTCGAGTACCCGACGCGCCTGCTGCGCATTCACCAGATTGTAATCTATTTCGCGTGGTTGTTCTATTGCCTTTAAGATGGCGGGCTTTGTGATTTCGTGGAAAACAATTCGTCGCGTATTCTCAGGTTTCAATTCAAGAACCTCGAACAAGTGCCACGAAATTGCCTCCCCTTCACGGTCCTCATCGGAAGCCAACCACACCATCTCGGCTTGCCTGGCTTTTTCCTTCAGTTCGCTGACCAGTTTTTGCTTATCCTCAGGAATTTCGTAATTAGGTTGGAAATCATGCAGAATATCGATGCCACATTCATTCTTTTTCAAGTCACGAATATGCCCGTAACTCGACAACACCTTATAATCAGCACCCAAGAATTTCTCTATCGTCTTGGCTTTTGCAGGAGACTCAACAATGACCAGATTCTTTTGCATATAACTATGTCTTCAAAAATTTGGCTGCAAAGTTAATGCAAAAATACAAACTGCAAAAACATTCATATTAATGAGGTGCATTTTTTATCCAAAATTATTTTTCATGTCAGATTGTTAGCGATTCGAAAAAAATGATTACTTTTGCTGACAAAATGTAACAAATAGACAGCTATATGGAAAAAATTGATGAACTTGATCGTCAAATACTGGAAATTATCTCACAAAACGCCCGCATTCCCTTCAAAGATGTAGCCGACGTATGTGGCGTGTCGAGAGCCGCAATCCACCAGCGTGTGCAAAAACTCATTGACATAGGTGTCATCACTGGATCAAAATACTGCATCAACCCCAAAAGCCTGGGATTCAACACCTGCACCTATGTTGGCATCAAACTGGAAAAGGGTTCCATGTACAAACAAGTGGTGGCGGCACTCGCCAAAATTCCGGAAATAGTGGAATGTCATTTCACGACAGGTCCCTACACCATGATTACAAAACTCTACTCACGCGACAACGAGCATCTGATGGAACTGCTCAACAACAAAATACAGGAGATTCCTGGCGTAAGCGCCACCGAAACACTCATCTCGCTCGAGCAAAGCATCAAAAAAGAGATGCCCATCCCCACTGCCCTATAAACGACAACTGACATGGAATGGCTTAACGAATATCATTTAGGAGGCATTGTCATAGGAATCTGCACTTTTCTCATCATCGGAATGTTTCACCCCATAGTAATAAAAGCTGAATACCATTGGGGGATGCGTTGCCGATGGTGGTTCGCACTGTTGGGCATGGGAGGCATGATAGGATCGGTAATGGCCGACAACATCCTGCTACAAACACTGCTGGGCGTTTTCTCATTCTCTTCGTTCTGGTCGGTGAAGGAAATTACCGAACAGCACGACAGGGTGCTGAAAGGGTGGTTCCCTATGAATCCCAAACGGAAGTCGGATTATGAACCAAAACAAGACAATCATGCCATCTGACAATCGGATGAACACTTGCAAGCATCTCGACGGCAACAGTCTGTTGCCAACCAGGCCTTTGATTGGCCTGACCGGTAACTTCGTAGATGGCTGTTGCTCATTGGCCTCAGCCTACTACACTTCCGTGCTGAAGGCAGGGGGAGTCCCTCTCGTTATCCCGCCAACTGGCAACGATGAAATCATAGCACACATACTCGGATTCCTTGACGGCATAGTGCTGACAGGCGGTGCCGACCTGAACCCATTATTGATAGGCGAAGAACCCATTCCGCAGCTACGAGGCATCAATGCGGAACGCGATAGCCATGAGTTGCTGGTCACACGTATGGCCGCCGACCTGCACATCCCCATTTTAGGAATCTGTCGGGGAATACAAGTCATTGGGGCGGCTTTCGGAGGATTGCTCTATCAGGACATATATACGCAACACCATGGAACAACATGCAAACACGACCAGAATGCCGACCGCTGGGTGGCGACCCACACCGTCGAGCTCTTGTCTGGAAGCCAGCTATACAATTTGTTCCAGACAACAAGGCTTGCCGTCAATTCGTTTCACCACCAAGCGGTAAAGACACCTCCCCAAGGATTCATGGTGTCAGCTACCGCGCCCGATGGCATCATTGAAGCCATGGAGAGCGTAAATGACCATCAGATACTGGCAGTGCAATGGCATCCCGAATGTTTCATCATGCACAACGACGAAAGCATGATGCCCATCTTCCATTGGCTCATAAAGGAAGCCTCATCGCATAAAGAACAACAAATAAGTAACTGAGTCATGACAAACAAGTTAAAAACCTCCTTCGTGACAGTGATGCTTCTGCTGACAACCGTGGCTTGTGGAAACACCTCACAAAAGCAAATTGCCGACAACGAAACCGATCCAGAACCGACAATCCCCACATTCAACGCCGATAGCGCATACCATCATGTGGCCACACAAGCCAATTTCGGTCCGCGTGTGCCCAACACCGAAGTTCACTGGCAATGTGCCGCCTTTCTCGCAAACCAATTAGAGAGATACGGAGCCAAGGTGACACGTCAGGAAACGACACTCCTCGCATGGGACGGCACCCCACTACGTGCCTGCAACATCATCGGTGCATACCGCCCTGAACTGAAAAAAAGAGTGCTCCTATGTGCACACTGGGACAGTCGCCCATACGCTGACAACGACCCCGATGCGAAAAACCACAAAACCCCCATCCTAGGTGTCAATGATGGAGCCAGCGGTGTTGGAGTATTACTTGAAGTAGCGCGCCAGTTACAAGCACAGTCACCCACAATCGGTATCGACATCATATTCTTCGATGCCGAAGATTACGGCATCCCACAATGGTGGGAAGGCAAATACAAAAATCACACCTGGTGCCTCGGCTCACAATACTGGAGCCGCCACCCACACACACCAAACTACAATGCCCGATACGGCATACTGCTCGACATGGTAGGCGGCAAGAACGCCACCTTCTTCTATGAAGGCTACTCGCAACGGACAGCAGCCTCCGCCATGAAGAAAATATGGAAGCATGCACGGAGACTGGGATTCGAGCAGTTCTTCATCGACAAGCCAGGCGACGAAGTCACCGACGACCATGTGTATGTAAACGACATCACACATATTCCGTGTGTCGATATCATCAACTGCGACCCCACTTCAAAAAGGTCCTCGTTTGGTGAAACCTGGCATACCGTCAACGACAATCTTCAACAGATTGACCGCGCCACGCTTCACGCCGTTGGACAAACTCTATTAAACGTTATCTACCGAGAAAAATGAAATCCATAAACGAACTACAAGACGAAGTTATCGAGGAGTTTTCCGACTTCGATGATTGGATGGACAAATACCAGTTGCTCATCGACCTCGGCAGCGAGCAGCAACCTCTTCCTGCCGAATACAAGACCGATGAGAACCTCATTGATGGCTGTCAAAGCCGCGTGTGGCTACATGCCGACCTTCAGAATGGCAAGTTGGTGTTCCAGGCCGAGAGCGATGCCCTGATTGTGAAAGGCATTGTCAGCCTGCTCATCAAGGTCGTATCGGGCCACACTCCCAACGAAATCCTTGACACCGACCTTTATTTCATCGAACGTGTCGGACTGAAAGAACACCTCTCGCCCACCCGAAGCAACGGACTGGCATCGATGGTAAAAAAGATGAGGATTTACGCTTTAGCCTACAAGACCAAAGAGGAACAGCAATAGCAACTCCCATAAACCAGTCTCGCCCTTGGAGTTTGTCCTTTGTCGATGGGTCATAAAACATGCAGGAGATCAATTTGCCTTCCTTTTATTTGCTTATCCGCATAAGTTGAGCTAATTTTGCACGCATGGAAGATATCAACATTCGTGAACATCAACTCAGCAGCAAAGAGCGGGACTTCGAGAACGCACTCCGCCCCCTGGCATTCGGTGACTTTGCCGGACAGGAACAAGTGGTGAACAACCTGCGCATTTTCGTGAAGGCTGCCCGCCTGCGCGCCGAAGCTCTCGACCACGTGCTTCTGCACGGCCCTCCCGGACTGGGAAAGACCACACTGAGCAACATCATCGCCAATGAGTTGGGAGTGGGGTTCAAGGTCACCTCCGGTCCTGTGCTCGACAAGCCAGGCGATCTGGCCGGACTGCTCACCAGCCTGGAGCCCAACGACGTGCTTTTCATCGACGAGATTCACCGACTGAGCCCCATTGTGGAAGAGTATCTGTACTCCGCCATGGAGGATTATCGCATCGACATCATGATTGACAAGGGACCCTCTGCACGTAGCATACAACTCGAACTGAGTCCCTTCACTTTGGTTGGCGCCACTACACGCAGCGGACTGCTCACCGCACCACTCCGCGCCCGCTTTGGCATCAACCTCCATTTGGAGTACTACGACGACAAGGTGCTCAGTGGCATCGTCACCCGCTCGGCGAACATCCTCAATATCCCCATCGATGCACAGGCATCCGACGAAATCGCACGCCGCAGCCGCGGAACGCCTCGTATCGCCAACGCGTTGCTACGCCGTGTCCGCGATTTTGCCCAAGTGAAAGGCTCCGGACGTATCGACCTCGACATCACGCGCTTTGCCCTTGAAGCACTCAACATCGACCGCTATGGCCTCGACGAGATTGACAACAAGTTGCTATGCACCATCATAGACAAGTTTGGCGGTGGACCCGTGGGACTTTCCACCATAGCCACTGCTCTGGGCGAGGATGCGGGCACAGTGGAAGAAGTGTATGAACCGTTCCTCATCAAGGAAGGATTCCTCAAACGTACGCCACGCGGTCGTGAGGTCACCGAATTGGCTTATAAGCATTTAGGAAGAAGCATTTTTAAGAACCGACAAGGCGACTTGTTTGGATAAAGTCATAATATGAGCAAATTGGCATCGTTGGCCAAGGACACTGCCATCTATGGACTGAGCAGCATCGTTGGCCGTTTCTTGAACTACTGGTTAGTGCCGCTCTACACCCGCGTCATGCCCGCCAACGAAGGCGGATATGGAGTAGTGACCGAAGTGTATGCTTGGACCGCCTTTTGGCTGGTCATACTGACCTTCGGCATGGAAACCACCTTTTTCCGATTCGCCAACAAGGAAGAAGGCCAATCGCCACAGGTCTATGCCACCACACTGAAACTTGTGGGAGGTGTATGCCTGCTGTTCGTTGCTTTGGGACTGTGCTTCCTGCAACCCATTTCTGGAGCAATGGGCTATGCCAACCACCCATGGTGGATAGGACTGATGATGATGGTCGTAGCCATGGATTCTTTCCAGTGCATCCCATTCGCCTATTTGCGCTTTCGGAAACGTCCCTGGCATTTCGCATCGCTCAAGCTACTCGGCATCGTAGTAAACATCGTGGCCAACCTCATCTACTACGTGTGTATGGGAGGACGCGACATCGGCATGGTGTTTGTCATCAACTTCGGATGCACCGCCCTTACCATGATTCTGTTGCTACCACAGCTCCATTTTCACGAACCGTTCGACAAGTCACTCGTCCGCCACATGCTCCGCTACTCGTTTCCTCTCCTGCTACTTGGCATGGCCGGCATACTGAACCAAGTGGCCGACAAGATGATTTTCAAGCACATCTATCCCAGCACCGATGGCGAGATTCAACTGGGCATCTATGGAGCTGCCACTAAGATAGCCATGATCATGGCCATGCTCACACAAGCCTTCCGCTATGCCTACGAGCCCTTCGTGTTTGGCCGCTCACACGACACCGACAAGAACCTCATGTATGCCAACACCATGAAGTATTTCGTCATCTTCACCCTGCTGGCTTTCCTCACCGTAGTGTGCTACATCGACATTCTGAAGTACATCATCGATTCACACTACTGGGAGGGGCTCAAGGTTGTCCCCATCGTAATGGCAGCCGAAATCATGATGGGCGTTTATTTCAACCTCTCATTTTGGTACAAGCTCACCGATGAGACCCACTGGGGAGCCGTGTTCAGCTTCGTGGGTTGTGCTGTTCTCATTATCGTCAACCTCGTGTTCGTACCCCGTTACGGCTACATGGCATGTGCCTGGGCCGGTTGCTGTGGTTATGCCTCCGCCATGTTGCTCAGTTACTTCGTGGGGCAGCAACGCTACCCCATACCCTACCCGCTCAAGCAGATAGGCCTCTATGCGGTGCTGGCAGCAGCTATCCACACCACCACCACTCTGTTGCCGCCCATGAGTCTGTGGCTTGCACTGATTGTCAACACCCTACTGCTATGTGGTTTTGCTGCCGTAGTGGTACGACGTGAATTTTGGTATGTATTACGTAAAAAGAAATGAAACACATAGGAATATTTTGTTCCGCATCGGGAATCCTCGACGAAGTCTATAAGACCACAACCTCGAAACTGGGCACCTGGATAGGCCAGCAAGGCATGACACTTATCTACGGTGGTAGCAACGTGGGACTCATGGAAATCATGGCCAGTGCCGCCCACCAAGCCGGTGCCAAAGTGGTAGGTGTTTATCCACGCTTCATGCTCGACCGCAACCAACCATCGCAACATGTCACCGAATGTATTCTCACTGATAATCTGAGCGAACGCAAGGACATCATGTGCGAGCGTGCCGACGTGCTTGTGGCGTTGCCCGGAGGCTTGGGTACACTCGATGAAGTGTTCCACACCATCGCCGGTTACATTCTAAGCCGCCACTCCAAGCAAGTCATCTTCTTCAACCAAGGCGGATTCTACAACCATCTGCTGGCTTTCCTCGACCAACTCGACCAACAGCATTTCACCCGTATGCCGCAACACGAGTATTGCACCGTAGCCAACACCCTCGACGAACTTTTTGCGCTACTCTCGCCCACCGCTCATGAACACTGATCGCATTCTCGTAGGCATAAGTGGAGGCATCGACAGTACCGCAACCTGTCTCATGCTACAGCAACAAGGTTTTGAGGTCGTGGGCATGACCATGCTCACCACTCCTCAAGCCGATGCCCGCGATGCCATAGACGTGGCGTGCAAGCTCTCCATCGAACATCATGTAGTCGATGTACGACAAGAATTTCACGACACCATCATCGATTATTTCATACGCGAATACCTGCAAGGGCGCACTCCAAACCCTTGCGCCCGTTGCAACCCGCTTTTCAAGGAACGCCTACTATGCGAATGGGCCGACCACACACACTGCCAGCGTATGGCCACCGGACACTATTGCCGCTTGCAACGCATCGACGGGCAATGGCATGTGCGTCAAGGAGTCGATGCCACCAAGGACCAGTCGTATTTCCTTTGGCAACTTCCACAACACATGCTCAGCCGACTGCTCTTTCCGCTCGGCGAACTCACCAAACAACAAGTACGCCAATATCTGGAAGAAAAAGGATTCGAAGCGAAAGCCCATGAAGGCGAAAGCATGGAGGTGTGCTTCATCCCTACCGACTATCGCGACTTCCTGCGTCGGGAATGTCCCGACATCGACCAGCGCATCGGTCCGGGCCGGTTTGTCAACAAGCAAGGCGTAGCCATAGGCACCCACGAAGGTTTCCCATTCTACACCGTTGGCCAGCGCAAAGGCCTACACATAGCCTTGGGCGAACCTGCCTACGTACTACGGATCAATGCGGAGAAAAACACTGTCATGTTGGGCACGGCCGCCGACCTCGAAGCGTCCTTCATGGTGTGCCAACCTCCACAGGGGCACACTGAGCTCATCCTACACCATCCCCGACTCACCGTACGCATCCGCTACCGCAGCCAAGCACTGCCCTGCCACACACGACTGCTCCCCGACGGCCGTCTCCTCGTGCGTTTCCTCACACCCGCCTCAGCCATCACCCCCGGACAGTCGGCAGTGTTCTACGCCGATGACTGCGTGCTGGGTGGAGCCTACATAGACTCACAACGAGGCATACTCAAATTAGCATCTGAAAACAACGACCTATGAACGAACTTCCAAATACACATACCCTCCCCAACGGGCTACGCATCATCCACTACCCTACCTCCTCGCCCGTAGCCTATTGCGGCTATGCTGTCGATGCCGGCACACGCGACGAAGCCCCCGACGAGCAAGGCATGGCCCACTTCGTGGAACACCTCATCTTCAAGGGCACCACCCGACGCCATGCCTGGCACATCCTCAACCGAATGGAAAACGTAGGCGGCGACCTCAACGCATTCACCAACAAGGAGGAGACCATCATCTACAGTGCTTTCCTTTGCGAACATTTCCTACGCGCCACCGAACTGCTCACCGACATCGTGTTCCATAGCACCTTCCCGCAACACGAGATAGAGAAGGAAGTGGAGGTCATCGTAGAGGAAATCGAAAGCTACGAAGACTCCCCGTCCGAACTCATCTTCGACGACTTCGAAGAACTCCTCTTTCCCAACCACCCGCTTGGCCGCAACATCCTGGGCCGACCTGAGCAGCTCCGCACTTACAACACCTCCGATGCGCTACGTTTCACACAACGTTACTATGTGCCACAAAACATGGCGTTCTTCGTCTATGGCAACATCTCTTTCAAGAAGATTGTCCGAACGATCGAGGCCAACATCTCCGACCTGCCTGCATCACCACTCGCTTCAAAGCGTCAGCCACCACTGCCCTACACACCAGGCCACGCCATCGCCCATCGCGACACTCACCAAGCTCACGTCATGATAGGCTGCCGAGGCTACGACGCACACGATAGCCGACGCACCCCACTCTACCTGCTCAACAACATCCTTGGAGGCCCTGGAATGAACAGCTGGCTCAACGTGTCGCTACGCGAGAAACGCGGACTGGTGTATAACGTCGAAGCCAATCTCAACGCCTACACAGACACTGGCGTGTTCAGCATCTACTTCGGATGCGACACACACGACACTGACCAATGCATGTCACTCGTAAGCAAAGAACTACAACGACTGCGCGAGAAACCACTCAGCGATGTCCGTCTGCGAGCCGCCAAGAAACAAATCATCGGACAAATCGGAGTGGCTGGCGACAACACCGAGAACATAGCCCTCGACATGGGCAAGACCTTTCTCCACTATGGTCGCTACGACAGTCAGGCCGAAGTGTTCCGACGCATCAACAACATCACCTCCCGGCAACTGTGGGAAGTGAGCAACGAACTCCTTTCTTCCGACAACCTCTCCACGCTCATCTACCGATAGCATTCTGATGAATACCGACAACAAACCATCAATAACAATAAAAAATCATGACAAAGAAAATCCTATTACTCGGATCGGGCGAACTCGGCAAGGAGTTCGTCATTGCCTGCAAGCGCAAAGGACAGTATGTCGTTGCTTGCGACTCGTATGCCGGTGCACCTGCCATGCAGGTGGCCGACGATTGTGAAGTGTTCAGCATGCTCGACGGCGATGCCCTCGAGGCCGCCGTGAAGAAGCATCAACCCGACATCATCGTGCCCGAAATCGAAGCCATCCGCACCGAACGCCTCTACGATTTCGAGAAGCAAGGCATCCAGGTAGTACCCTCGGCACGCGCTGTCAACTTCACCATGAACCGCAAGGCCATCCGCGACCTCGCCGCCAAGGAACTCGGACTCAAGACCGCCCGCTACTTCTATGCCAAGTCGCTCGACGAACTCCGAGAAGCCGCCCGAAAGATAGGCTTCCCCTGCGTGGTGAAACCCCTCATGTCGTCATCGGGCAAGGGACAGTCGGTTGTGAGGAACGCCGATGAACTGCAACAGGCATGGGAGTACGGATGCAGCGGCAGCCGTGGCGACATTGCCGAAATGATCATCGAAGAGTTCATCCATTTCGACTCCGAGATTACCCTGCTCACCGTCACACAAAAAAACGGCCCCACGCTTTTCTGTCCACCTGTAGGCCACGTGCAGATCCATGGCGACTACCGCGAGAGCTTCCAGCCGGCACCCATCACCCCCGACCAGCTTGCCGAGGCACAGCGCATGGCTGCCAAGGTGACCGAAGCTCTTACCGGGGCAGGCATTTGGGGAGTCGAGTTCTTCCTCAGCCAGAAAGATGGCGTGTATTTCTCGGAACTTAGCCCACGTCCGCACGACACTGGCATGGTAACCCTCGCCGGCACCCAGAACCTCAGCGAGTTCGAACTCCACTGCCGCGCCGTGCTGGGTCTGCCCATCCCCGAAATCACCCAGGAACGCTGCGGAGCCAGCGCCGTCATCCTCTCGCCCATCGCCAGCAAGGAACGGCCACGCTACCGGGGCGAAGAAGAGGTGTGCAAGCTCACCGACACCTATCTGCGCCTGTTCGGCAAACCTTACACACGACTCAACCGCCGCATGGGAGTAGTGGTGTGCTATGCCCCATTGGGCAGCAACCTCAACGCCTTGCGCGACAAGTGCAAGGCTGCCGCCACCAAGGTTGAAGTGTATTGATATACTTCCGAGAAATCGGACAATGCCATTTTGGGCATCACCAACACACTTGAAGCCGAAGGCATCAGGGGGGCATTTCGTGTTTGCCGACCATGTTTGCAAATTCCTGATGGACCACAAGCACTACGATGTGATAGAAGCCATGCGCCATCATATTATAGGCACGCAAACCCTCTATCATTCGTTCCACCCCAACCTCACCGAGATGACCGATTTGGAGGATTATGATGAGGCTTACAACTTGGCTTTGGCTGAAGAGTCGGAATGTGCCGGAATGATCAAAGTCGTTCTCGGAGTAGATTCCCTTACGATATCCGACTGGCCTGGCAACGGAGCGAGTTACGTGGCCGATAACGTGATGACCGATATGGGCGTGCTGTTTCATAGCGATAGCGGTGCTTTCGAAGTGCCTGTCCCTGTGATTCTTTGCGGCTTTCATTTGCATGGGTTCATGCAGAAAATCAGGCGGCTCTTCTTGAAATTTACAGTCCACATCTTTACTTGCGAGAGTCCACAAAATTTATCTTACAGTCCACATTTTTTTGGGGGGAGCATTGTCATGATTGGTGTAGCTTCAGCAAGAGAAGAGCAATTACTTCGTGCGTAAAAATGCCACCTCTATGATTTGCCCCTCTCGTGGTGGGTCGATGTCTGCAACGATGCTGTTTCCTCTCATCGTTGGCAGCAGATGGATTTGGCTACTTCTCCCTTCCGTCAGTTTGTTTTCTCCTTGATTACTCCTGTAGCCTTCCATGCATCAGGAGTTTTCGCCAGAAGCGTTGAGTTCGATGACATTCCACTTGCCACCGTGAGCGACTTCGGTGTGGCGCTTGCATCCGCGCCGGCACCCGTTAGCCAGTTGTTCAGGCAATCCGGGGCACCAAACCCGCCCATTGCAAGCATTGTTACTGAAGAAAGTTTGCTGCAACCATTGAACATCTCCTTATAGCATCCCTCCTGCAGTGTCGTTGCCTCCAGGGTCGGGGCATCGACATCGTGGTGCAGATGCCCGACACCATCTATGTGATGGAACTGAAGCTGCATGGCACACCACTCTCGGCCCTGAAGCAGATAGAGAGCGGCGACTACGGCGTGCGCTACTCCACCGACGGCCGCCGAGTGGTGAAGGTGGGCATACGCTTCGACATGAAGAAACTGGGCATCAAGGACTGGAAGGTGATGGAATGAACAAAAAACAGAAAAGTATCGCCTTTCCGAGCGATACTCTTGCGTTGGACTACCGGGACTCGAACCCAGTCTGACAGAACCAAAACCTGTAGTGCTACCATTACACCATAGTCCAATCCTTAGGCGCTTTTCTCAAAAAGCGGTGCAAAGATACGATTTTTCAATCATACAGTCCAAACATTCCAGCGTTTTTTTTGCGTTTTTCATGTCAAAAGAGTATCTTTGTGCTAAATTTCAGTACTAAAAGCTCATCGACTCATGAAAAAAACATTGTTATTGGCCATTGGTTGCCTCGGATTGCTGAGTGTGAAGGCCGCAACCCCATTGTGGCTTCGCGATGTTCAGATTTCGCCCAACGGCAAGGAAATTGCGTTTTGCTACAAAGGCGACATCTACAAAGTGGACACCGAAGGAGGAAAAGCCACCCGACTCACCACGCACGATGCGTATGAATCGTTTCCTGTGTGGAGCCCAGATGGCAAGCTGATAGCCTTTGCCAGCGACCGCGGAGGAGCGCAAAACCTGTTTGTAATGCCCGCTGAAGGTGGCTCCGCACAGCAGATAACCACACACTCGGCCACGCAAACCCCTTGGACTTTCTCTCCCGACGGTCAGTGGGTGTACTTTTCGGCTGCCATACAGGACCCTGCCGAAAGCGCCTTGTTTCCCAAAGCCTCAATGACGGAACTCTATCGGGTGCCCGTGAAGGGCGGACGCATGGAACAGGTGCTGGCCACACCTGCCGAATACGTGTGCTTCGACAAGAGCGGACAATGGCTGGTGTATCAGGACCGGAAAGGCAGCGAGAACGAATGGCGCAAACACCACACTTCGTCTGTCACTCGCGACATCTGGAAGTACGACCTCACCACAGGCAAGCACACCAACCTGACCCAGCGCGATGGCGAGGACCGGCAACCCGTGCTGGGCGATGACGGCAAAACGATGTATCTGCTGAGTGAACCCAAAGGCGGCACACTGAACGTATATGCCATGAACCTCGACAATCCCGGAAAGCTGCAAGCCGTGACCAATTTCAAGACCCACCCCGTGCGGTTCCTGTCAGAAGCGGGCAAAACGCTCTGTTTCACCTATGATGGCGAAATATACTGCAAGAAAGGCAACGAGGCTGCCAAGAAGGTAAAAATAGACTTGACATGCGACGATGCTCCACAGATGGCCCAACTGACGACCCACGGCGGACGTGCCACCGTGTCGGCCGATGGCAAACAGGTGGCATTCGTGTCGCGCGGTGAGGTGTTCGTCACGGCTGTGGATTATGCCACCACAAAACAGATTACCCACACAGCGGCTGCCGAGGCAACACCAGTGTTTAGCCCCGATGGACGCACCTTGGTGTATGGCAGCGAACGCGACGGACACTGGCAGCTCTACCAGGCCACCATCGCACGCGAAGAAGAGAAATACTTTGCCAATGCCACAGCAATAGAGGAAAAACCGCTGCTACCCAAAAGCGACACGGAATATGCCCATCCCGACTTCGCACCCAACGGCAAGGAACTGGCTTTCGTACAGGACCGCAACAAGCTGATGGTGATGGACATCAAAACAAAGAAAATACGCCAGGTGACCGATGGCTCCACCTGCTACAGCACCAGCGGAGGCTTCGACTTCAACTGGAGCCCCGACAGCAAGTGGTTTGTCATCAGCTACACCGCCAACCGACGCGACCCCTATAGCGACGTGGGCATCGTGAGCGCACAGGGCGGACCCATCAAGAACATCACGGGCAGTGCCTACTTCAGCGAAAACGGCAAGTTCGTGATGGGCGGTAATGCCATATTGTTTGCCACCGACCGATACGGCATGCGATCGCACGCCTCGTGGGGCTCGCTACAGGATGTGATGCTGGCCTTCACCAACCAAGATGCCTACGACAAGTTCCGCTTGAGCAAGGAAGACTATGAATTGCTGAAGGAACTGGAAAAGGAGCAGAAAGACAAAGCAGACAAGAACAGCAAAGAAAAGAAAGACAAGGATGCTGACAAAAAGACCGACGACAAAAAGGAAACGGCCGACATTGTGATGGAACTCGACGGCATCGAGAATCGCATTGTGCGACTCACGCCCAACTCATCGAATCTCTACGATGCCATCATCACCAAGGATGGGGAATCGCTCTACTACATCTGCTCGTTTGAGAAGGGAGCCGACATGTGGAAACTCGACCTGCGCACACGCGAGACCAAACTGGTGAACAAAGACGCCGGAAGCGGACAACTCATGATTGATAAGGAGGGCAAGAACATATTCCTGCTGGGTGGTGCTGCAAAGAAAATGGACGCCAAGACCGGCACACTGAAACCCATCAGTGCCGAGGCCACCTACGACCTGAATCTGGCCGACGAACGCGAATACATGTTCAACCACGTGTATCTGCAAGAAAAGAAACGATTTTACAACACCAACATGCACGGCATAGACTGGGACAAGATGGCAGCCGACTACCGCAAGTTCCTGCCTCACATCAACAACAACTACGACTTTGCCGAGATGCTAAGCGAGATGCTGGGCGAACTGAACGTGTCGCACACGGGTGCCATGTACTACCCTAATCCCAAACTCACTTACAGCACGGCCAATCTGGGATTGCTGTTCGACTGGGACTACAAGGGCGATGGGCTGAAGGTGGCTGAAGTGGTGAGAAAAGGACCGTTCGACCACAAGAATTCCAAACTCAAAGCCGGCTGCATCATAGAGCAGATAGATGGTGAAAGCATCACAACCGGAACAGACCTTTCGCCGATGCTCACCAACAAGGCCAAGAAGAAAACACTCGTGACCATACGCAACGCCAAAGGCGAACGATGGGATGAGGTGGTGATGCCTATCAGCAATGCCCAGATGAACACATTACTCTACGACCGATGGGTGAAACAACGCGCCGAGGACGTGCGACGCTGGTCGAACGGACGGCTGGGCTACGTACACCTGCAGTCGATGGACGATGGTAGCTTCCGCACCATCTACTCCGACATTCTGGGCAAATACAACCAATGCGATGGCATCGTGATAGATACTCGCTTCAATGGTGGCGGTCGGCTGCACGAGGATGTGGAAATACTCTTCTCGGGCAAAAAATACCTCACCCAGGTGGTGCGCGGACGCGAGGCATGCGACATGCCCAGCCGCCGATACAACAAACCCTCCATCATGATTACCTGCGAGGCCAACTACAGCAACGCACATGGCACACCTTGGGTGTACAAGCACGTGGGCATAGGCAAGGTGGTGGGCATGCCAGTGCCGGGCACAATGACCAGTGTGAACTGGGAGACCCTGCAGGACCAGAGCCTCGTGTTCGGCATTCCTATCATAGGCTATCGCACCGATGATGGCAGCTACCTGGAGAACAAGCAGTTCGAACCCGACATAAAGGTGTCAAACGCCCCAGAAACCGTGGTGAAGGGCGAGGACACACAGCTGCGCACCGCCGTGGATGAACTGCTGAAGGAACTATAGGCAACCATTTTCCCTGCAAAATCGGCAACCGATGGCACATATCCACTCATCAATGCGTGAAAAAGACATTACAAGAAGAAGATTTTCAAAAAAATGTGTAACTTAGCGCACGAAAACGTGAAACAACATATTATTAACAAACCCAAACATATCGTGACATGAACGAAAGCAGAAGAGATTTTCTCATGAAATCGGGAGCAGGCATAGCCCTGTTCAGCATCTTTCCCCGTAAGGTGTTCGGAAAGATGGGTGGCGACAACCAGTTTGTCGCACCAAGCGACCAACTCACCAAAGGCATCATTGGCGTAGGTGGCATGGGACGTGGCCATTTCGACTACGGCACAACCCGCCTGGTGGCCATTTGTGATGTTGACAAGAACCACTTGGAAAGTGGACGTCAGCTGGCAGTGAAAAAAGCCGGCGAAGGCAAACCCGTGGATCCGAACCTGAAACTCTATTCGAACTGGATGGACCTAGTGGAGGACCCCAGCATCGACATCATACACATTGCTACTCCTCCCCACTGGCACGGACTAATGAGCATTGCCGCTGCCAAGGCTGGCAAGGACATCTGGTGCGAGAAACCCATGACACGCACCATCGGTGAAGGCAAGCGTGTGAAGGAAGCCGTGGAACACTACAACCGCGTGTTCCGCCTCAACACCTGGTTCCGCTTCAAGGACAACTTCTACGGACTGGGATCGAAAGTGGAGCCACTGAAGAAACTCGTGCAGAGCGGACTGCTGGGATGGCCGCTGAAGGTGACCATCTCGAAACACACCGGTTTCGACTGGAAATTCTACTGGGTTGGCAAAGAAAACCTCGAGACCCAGCCTGTACCGAAAGAACTCGACTACGACATGTGGCTGGGCCCGGCTCCAGTGAAGCCTTACAACATCCACCGCACACACCAGACCTTCCGTGGCTACTGGGACTATGATGGTGGCGGACTGTGCGACATGGGCCAACACTACATGGATCCCGTGCAGTACTTCCTGGGCAAGGACAACGAAAGCCCCATCAAGGTGGAAGTGGATGCTCCACAGCAGCACCCCGATGCAGTAGGCACATGGCGCTCCATCACCTACACCTACGCCGACGGCTGCCAAATTGTGCTCTGGGGCGGCGACTTCGGCAACCCGGACACTCCGTACATTGCGGGTCCGAAGGGCAACGTATATAACAACTTCATCTGCGACATCCCCGACTGGCAGCAGAAACTGGCCGAATATCCCGACCCACTGCCACAAAACACCGACTTCGAAGAGTGTGTGCGCACACGCCAGAAGTTTGCCCTGAACGAGGCCAACGGACACCGCAGTTGCACACTCGTGAACATTGGAGCCGTGGCTCTGCAGCTGAACCGCACCCTGCACTTCGATTCCGACAAAATGGAATTCATCAACGACGATGCAGCCAACGCCCTGGTTTACCAACCTATGAGAGCACCCTGGAAACTTTAACATGCAAGGAGGACAAAACAAATGAAAAATATCAAGACATTGATGCTGGGCCTACTGCTCATCGTGGCATGCACGCTCACACTGAATGCGCAAAACAACAACCGCACTGCTGAGACAAAGATTGTCGATGCACTCAACCAACTGCCTGCCGACAACCAGAAACTCTACGACAGCCTGATGGCCGACATCGCATCGACGGGCGAACAAGGACTGCAAATGCTTCTCGGCATGTTGCAGAAGAACGATGAAAGCCTCACGAAGGTGCAGTATGCACTCAACGCCTACGCTGCCTATGCAGGCGAAAACAACTTCGATGCCAAGCAACGACAAATGATTGTGGATAACCTGAAGAAGACCATCGAAGCCATCGATGTGCAACTGTCGGGCAACCCATTCAGCGACATTGCCAACAAGCCAGCCCTCGTGACCAACAAGGAACTGCTTGTGCGCATGATGAAACAACTGGCACAATACCCGTCGAAACCAGCCGATGCCGTGGTAGAGACCGACGTGAAAGTGCTCACCGCCAACATGAAGGCTGCCGCCGCTGCTGTGAAGAAGAACAACACCTTCGAGAACCGTGCCAAGAACTATGCCGCCCTGCGCGAATACATCCAAGGAGCCGGCATCGCCACAGCCACCAAGACCATCGTGAATGCAATGAAGCAACCCTGCCGCGAATATCGCGCCGCTGCCATCAACGCAGTGAACGAAGGTAAGGAAGGTGCCGACGCAATAGCTCCCATGCTGGCCGAAGTGACCAAAGCGTTGCCGAAACTGAGTGCCGAGGCTAAGGTGGATGTGCTGAAATGGCTCGCCATGTATCCACAGATTGCCGATACCAAGGCCATTGTCGCCAGACTTGCCGACAAGGACAACTCTGTGGTAGAGGCTGCCGCATGGGCTCTCACACGCATTGGAAAGGCTGAAAACATCAACGACGTGGCCGCCATAATCGCATCGACCGATGCACAGAAAGTGGCTCTCGCAGAAGCTTGCCTGAAGGCTTATTCCGGCAATGTGACCGATGCCGCCACAGCCACCGGACTGAGCCAACTCACCGCCAACGGGCAAGTGGCTGTGCTGAACATCATCGCTGCACGCAAGGACAAAGCCAAGAAAGACATCGTGACCTCTCAGCTCACAGCAGCCGACAGCAACGTGAAGAAAGCCGCATACGCCGCCCTGAAGGCCGTATCGACCAAAAGCGACCTCAACAGCCTCTACACCACGCTCGAAGCAGCCGACAAGGAATACATGGCTGATGTGCAGGATGCCATCGTGACAGTGCTCAGCGAAATGGAAGCCAACGAACAGTACAACACCATCGCAGCCCGCAAGGATGCCGTACAGGAAAGCAAGCAGGCTCTCTACTGGCCCATCGTCTTCCGTGTAGCCGACAACAGCAAGTTGCTCGACATCTGCCGCAACCTGCAGAAGGAAGGCAAATCCGCATTACTCGCCGATGCCTTCAGTTCATACATGGTCTCCATCTCCAACAAACTGCCTGGAGCACAACAACTGCTCATGTACGAAAACGCCATGCAGTTTGCCCAGAACAACAACCAAAAGGCACAGGTGCTCGGTGCCGTGGCAAAGACCAAGACATTCTTAGGCCTCATCTTCCTCGGCAAATACATCGAGAATCCTGAACTGCAGCAGGCTGCCGCCCAAGCCATCCGCACACTGGCCGTCAACGACGAGACCATCAACGGACCGGAAGTGAAGGCACTGCTGAAACGTGCAAAAGAGGTAATCACAGGCGGTGATGCTGGCTATCAGAAGACCGAGATAGAGCAACAGCTGGAGAAACGCGCCAACGACGAAGGTTTCGTAAGCATGTTCAACGGCAAGGATCTCACTGGTTGGAAGGGCTTACTGCTCGCTCCTTACGACAACCCCATCAAACGTGCCACACTGAAAGCTGCCGAACTGGCCAAACGCCAACAGGAAGCCAACGAATCGATGAACCGGAACTGGACGGTCGAAGATGGCAACATCATCTTCAGCGGCAAGGGCGAAAGCCTTGCCACCGAAAAGCAATATGGCAACTTCGAAATGTATGTGGATTGGAAACTCTATCCGGGTCCGGAACCCGATGCAGGCATCTACCTCAGAGGTGCTCCACAAGTACAAATCTGGGACATCGCACGTACCAACGTAGGTGCTCAGGTAGGTTCGGGCGGACTTTACAACAACAAGATTAACGAATCGAAACCGCTGAAGGTGGCCGACAATGCACTGGGCGAATGGAACAGTTTCTACATCAAGATGGTGGACGAATGCGTAACCGTTTACCTGAACGGCGAACTAGTGGTAGATAATGTAGTGATGGAAAACTATTGGGACCGCTCACTGCCTATCTTCTGGAAAGAACAGATTGAATTGCAGGCACACGGAAGCCGCGTGGCTTACCGCAACCTCTACATCCGCGAACTGCCTCAGGCCGAACCCATCACCCTGTCGAAACAGGAGAAGAAGGAAGGCTTCAAGTTGCTGTTCGATGGTACTTCGCTCAACAACTTCCAAGGCGACAAGGTGAACTACTCTACCGAGAATGGGACAATAGCCGTACGCCCTGTAGGTCGCGGTTTCGGCAACCTCTACACCAACGAGGAGTATAGCGACTTCATCTTCCGCTTCGAGTTCAAGCTCACCGAAGGAGCCAACAACGGCATCGGCATCCGCGCCGAAATGGGCAAGGACGCTGCCTACTACGGAATGGAAATCCAAGTGCTCGACCACTACAACAAGATTTACCAGCCAGGATTGCACGACTATCAGTATCACGGCTCAGTGTATGGCATCATCCCCACTCAGAACCGCGACCAGCTGAAGCCCGTGGGCGAATGGAACGAAGAGGAAATCTATGCCAAGGGCGACTACATCCGCGTGACACTCAATGGCGTGGTAATCACCGAAGGCAACATCCGCGAGGCAACCAAGAACGGCAACTACGACAAGAAGGAACACCCGGGCCTGTTCAACAAGAAGGGTTACATCGGATTCCTCGGCCATGGTTCCACATTGTGGTATCGCAACGTAAGGGTTAAAGCGTTGAAGTAATACACCTTAGAATAAAGACACACGCCAGCACACAACAAACGGTGCTGGCGTGTGGCATTTACATCCCACCTATAAAATCCCTCAATAGATGAAAACAATCCTACTATTCCTGACCATCTTTTCCTTCGCGGTAAAGACTCCCACAGAAGTGCCCCCGCAAGGCATCGACGCCGATTTCTACATCAATCTCAAGAGTGCTACCACTCCCCAACACTGGAACTTCGAATACGAAGATGGTGGACAATGGATGGCATGTGGCACAGGACTCGACGTGAAACACTATGCCCAAGACGAGGTAGCAACTCTGGTGGAGAGTTTCACTGTGAAACATCCATCCGACAGCATCCGGGTTCGAATGATCTGCAACGAACAAGCTGATGCCAAACTGTGTGCAGGTACTTGGGGGAATCCACAAATTGTGCTCTATCCTGCAATTCCCATACAAGATGAAAAGAACATTGCATTCATCGGCAATTCGTTCACCTTCTTCTATGCTTCATATTTCCTGCTTAAACAGATTGCACGCGCACAAGGTCACCAAATACGCATGAACTGTAGTCTGCGAGGAGGCTACACCCTCGGCAAACACCTACAGACCGAACGCTTGCCAATTGTAGAAGCAGGAAGTGCTTACGACATCATACTGCTTCAGGACCAGAGCCAGAATGCCGCCCGCTATGCCTCCGACAAAAAACGACAGGCCGCAGTGCAGGCCGATGCCCAACAATTGGCAAACCGAATGCGCACAGGTTCCCCCGAAGTCCGCATCATCTACGAATGTACCTGGGCCTACGAAGACAACAAATCGGAATACGGCGGGTTCAAGTCGTTCAGCCATTTCGACAAACTGCTCCGCAAAGGCAGCAAAGCCATCGTATGGAAATCGACCGACATCGACCTCCTTTCTCCCATAGGCCAAGCATTCGAACTGGCCCGCAAGCAGGGCATCAACGTGTATGGCCCCGACAAAAAACATCAAAGTCTGGAAGGCAGCTACCTGAAAGCCTGCGTGAACTATCTGCTCATCTACGGCGGCAGTTTTGATGAGACCGCTTCGCTGGATTGTGGTTTGGACAACGCCACCGCTAAAAAACTACGGATGATAGCTTATCGCACTTGTGACAGATAAAATACCATCGTGTGTCATTTCTTCCAGATTTTCCGTATGCACATGCGATAATGGCGGCGTAACCATTCGTCAAACCATTCACCTCGCATCTGTTAATTGTCCCTACGGATTAATCCCATTTGTCGCTATCATTGAGCCGTTTCCTTTTTTCCCCTTCTTGGCACTTTTTTTGTGTTCCCGCTGGTAACTATTCAGGCCGTGTAAGGCATACCTACTTTTCTGGAATTAACAATCAGGCCAGAAGTGTTAAATTTTCATTTCGT
>DCGR01000044.1 GCA_002315285.1 Bacteroides sp. UBA1773
GAAGCGAATACACATTATTAAATAATGAAAGCGCACCCCGAAGGAATGCGCTTTACTCTACTTTGTAGGGAACATCGACTATTGTCTAAACGAACGACCCGGTGACGCGATTCGCTTGTTCGACAAGAAAATCTCATGACTGAAATCGACCTTCCTGAATGGCATTTCGCGCGCAACACGACTCTCAGACTTCCCCTCATAGGTCTTTCCTGCGAGTGTCAACGCAACCTTCAACATGGTTTCGTTTTCATCGCCCAAGGCATAGCCATCGAAAGGATTATCCTCAGCTGCGACCGAAGGCACAAGACCATTGGGCATGGAACGAGTCTTGCCATCCTTGTCGGCATATCGGCCTATCATGACATAGATGCCCCAGTCGTCGGCATACTGCAATGCCGTCTTGTAATCGATGCCAAATTGTTTCCAATATGAGCTGTTGCCCTTTATGTACATGTCATCGCATCCTATCATCCAACCTGTACAATACTTACCCGAACTCTGTTGACCAATGGTGACAATGTTCGATTCGCCAAAATAAGGCCATAGGCCACACAATACGGCTTCGGAAGCGGAAGCGGAAGATTCGGTTATAATCGCATAGATTTTGCTGATGCCAATGTTGGCACCTTTGGTGGAATACTGATAATGCGACCCTCCACTCGTGAAATCAAATTCGGTTGACAAGTTTGACACTCCATTGCCCATTTCTTGCTGCATGGCTGCGTTGTATATATCCATCAGAAAGACATCACCAGCCTGCACATTAGCCTCGGGTGCCAGCATGGAAGCAAGAGTCTCCTCCGCCAGGACAAGACCTCCGCCATTGTAACGCAAATCGAGCACCAGTTCGCTCACCCCTTGACCCTTCATGTATTGACAAGCCTCGATAAGCTTCTTGTAGGATTCGGCCACAAAACTGGTATAGTGCAAATAGCCGACTTTCTTTCCATTGACATCGAACACCTTATAAAGTAAAACAGGATCCTCATACATCTCGATGGGAGTAAGCGAAACAGCATTTGTGTTCTTATAAATGGTATTTCCATCCACATAGCCTGTAGAGAGTGAGACGGTTGATGTACCAAACATCTTGTCGTTGACCAATTCGTAATAGTTGCCATAATTCAGCTCTGTACCGTTGACGGCCCACACAATATCGCCGCGTTTCATGCTTGCTTTTGCCGCAGGGCTATCAGCAGAAACGTAATTGAGATAAGCAAAGACAGCATCACCAGCAGAGAATTGTCCGTCCTTATTCGAATCGATGTAAGTCAAGGCAATGTCGTAACCAAAAGTCGTACTGACACCTTCTACCGACTTTGTAATCTCCGACCAGTTATCGTAAACGGCCGTCCAATGGTCAACGTCTTCTCCAGAATTATCCTTATAGCGAACAGCCGCCACCTTGGCCTTAGGCTCGTCAGTCTCTTTCCACGTCTTGATTTCCTTTTGCACACCAGATTCATCTATCCAAAGGTAATAATTGCTCATCATTGCCATTGAAAAGTAATTGACATATTTATAAGTGTTCGCCAATTTCTCCGCTTCCGGATCGGTTTGTGGCTCAGGATCTTTTTCTTCTTCTTTCTTTGAAGGTGTCACAGGATCATCCTCACCCGATGAACAAGCAGCCAAGGATGAAGTGAGCAATAGCAATGCAAAAAAGTAAAAAAATGATTTTCTCATATCTCATAAATCGTTTGATGATAACACACAATAGTTGTTGTCGCGCAGGATTTGTTCACAACGCTCGTTGTCGTTGGTACGAATGATGTTGTTGGCCACCTCACCCGAAGCAAAAGCGTACATGTACTCGATGAACACATCGTGCGAGGCCAGACACTCGAGGACACGGCTGAGCGAGCCAGCCACGTGAGGACATGCAATGCCCACGACATCGGTAAGCATTACCGCAAAATTGTGTTGCCGCAACACTTCCACCGCCTCGTGTTTCTTATCGACAATCAGGCGAAGAATGCCGAAGTCGGCACTCTCGGCCATGGAAAAAGCCTGCATACTGATGTTGTTGGCCGCAAGCACCTTACAGACTTCATTGATGCGTCCGGTTTTGTTTTCCAAGAAAACAGATAATTGCTTTATCATTGCAACAGTGAATTTAAATGTTCATTCCAATTTTCTCTTGTCTATCACATGCTTGCTCTTTCCTTCGCTTCGCTGGATGCTATTCGGTTCCATCAAGCGAATGTCGGCATTGATGCTGATGACGTTTTTCAATCGTTCGCCCAGTTGTTTCTTCATCTGAAGCATCCGTCCCATATCGTCGGAGAAGTAATCACGACGCACCTCCACCTGAACCTGCAAGGTGTCGAGGTTGCCCTGCCGATCGACCACCAGCATGTACTGTGGTTCCAATTCGGGCATGGTAAGGATGACACTCTCGACCTGCGAGGGAAACACATTGATGCCTCGGATGATGAGCATGTCATCGCTACGCCCCATGATGCGTCCCATGCGGACGGATGTCCTGCCGCACGGACAGGAACCTGGCTGCAAAGCACACAAATCCTTGGTGCGATAGCGCAACAATGGCATACCTTCCTTTGTAAGCGTGGTAAAGACAAGTTCTCCTTGTGTGCCAACAGGTTGCGGTTGCAACGTGTCGGGGTTGATGATTTCGGGATAGAAATGGTCTTCATTGATGTGGGAGCCGTTTTGTCCTTCGCACTCATAGCTCACTCCCGGTCCCATAATCTCGCTCAAACCATAGATGTTATATGCCTTCAGACCAAGCCGTTCCTCAATTTCGTGACGCATGTTCTCGGTCCACGGTTCGGCTCCGAAGGCTCCCACGCGCAAGTAGATGTCATCTTTCGTCATTCCCAACTTCGCCATTGTCTCTGCCAGATAGAGAGCATAAGACGGAGTACAGGCGATGCCTGTAATCTTCAAGTCGTGAATCAGACGCAGATGCTTCTCAGTGTTGCCCGTAGAGGCAGGAATGACCGTAGCCCCCAAGTTCTCGACTCCGTAATGTGCTCCCAAGCCTCCAGTGAACAAGCCGTAGCCATAGCTGACAGAAAACACATCGTCGCGAGTGACACCATAGGCGGTAAGCGATCGCGAAACGACCTCACTCCATACCGACAGATCGCGACGAGTGTAGGGTACAATCGTCGGACTACCTGTTGTGCCAGTAGAGGCATGAACACGAATCACATCGGCAGGAGCCGCAGCACGCAAGCCAAATGGATAATTGTCGCGCAAGTCCTGCTTGGTGGTGAACGGGAGTTTCACAATGTCGTCGATGCTTCGGATATCGTCAGGAAGCAGATCGAGCTGTTGCATCTTCGCACGATAGAACGGAACATTGTGATAGACAAGCGACACCAACCTACGCAAACGATTACTCTGCAGCTGGTGCATTTCATCGCGACTCATACATTCTTTATTTTCGTTCCAATACTTCATTGATGGTCTTCATTAAATTCTTTCATACGTTCGTCGAGCAGAGCATATTGATGGTCACCTACAAAAGAGGTGCAGATGCGCAATCCCTGTTGGCAACTCCCCGTAGTGTCCAACGCAATGGCACTGACACCATAATACATCAGTTCGCGAGCCAGTTCCCTGCCTGTCATCCTACCATAGCCTATCGTAAAATAGAAACCATCGGCCAAAGGTTCGCCAAGGTCTTGGTCGTAAACCACATGGAAACCATGACGCAGGAATATCTCTTTGAGCAACTTGGCACGACGGCCATATTCGCTAATGTCCTTCCGGAAATCATAAACGCCATCTGACGCAGCCTTCATCATTGCCGCCATGGCATACTGGGCACTGTGACTGGTACCACTGGAAAGTGCATACAACATACGATGGATGAACACCGACCCGAATGTGCCATTGCCATAGCGCGCCGTCAACGCAGGATACTCCTTGGCATAGAGTTTCGTTGAGATACAGCTCACTCCAATGCGCTCGCCCGCATAGCTAAACGCCTTGCTTCCACTGATAAGCAACACATAATTGTCGGTATAACGGGCCACGGTAGCCTGATAAGGAGGCTCAAACGGCTTACTGAGATTCTTGCGGAAATCCATCGCAAAATAAGCCAAATCCTCCAGCACAACAACATCGTACTTAGTGGCCAGTTCGCCAATCATCATCAACTCACTCTCGCTCAGACAAACCCATGAGGGATTATTGGGATTGCTGTAGATGATAGCCGCGATATTCCCCTGACGCAAATAGCTCTCAAGTTTAGGGCCAAGTTTCTCACCACGGAAATCATAGACATCGAAAGTCTCGTATTTTGCGCCCATCACAACGCACTGTTGTTTCTGCACGGGAAATCCTGGGTCGATGAACAAGATGGTGTCGCGCCGAGAATCGGCTTGCGTGCAAGTAAGGAACGAAGCGAAAGTGCCTTGCATGGAACCACAAACGGGCACACATCCTTCGGGTGCCACATCGACGCCAATAAACGCCTTGACGAAACGCGATGCCTCCTGTTTCAGCTCAGGCAGCCCATTGATGTTGGGATACAAACGGGCCATACCGTTCTGCAAAGCTTTCAACTGGGCATCCACGCCATATTGAGAGGGGGGCAATCCGGGGACTCCCATTTCCATCTTGATAAATTCCACACCCGAAGCCTTTTCGGCCATTTGGGCGATGGCCACCACCTCACGGATGGTGGCTTTGGCGTAATCGCGAATGCCAAAGTCAAGAATTGCCTTGTCGATGATTGATTTATCTATTGTTGTCATTTGTAGAATCTTTGAATATCAAATCGGCAATCTTAGTTCTGACCGAGACTCAGTCCCAAATCGAATGCCTGCAAATTGGTCTCAACGACTTTCTCTCCCTTGGCGACAAAAACCTTGGCAATGGCAGCACGCAACTGATCGGCAGACAGGATGTCAAGATGTGTAGATGCCATACCCAGCAGGATGACATTGGCACTCTTTGGCATATTGTTTTCCTTTGCCAACACCTCAATATCTTGCATGATAACATGAGGCAATGCACGAACCTCACCCATCAGCACATCCTCGTCGGGGTAATTGGGGATATTCCGAAAGGGAAGTGAAGAGGTGATGACCCAACTGTCGGCATTCAGATAAGTGACATAACGCAAGGCTTCCATCGGTTCCATGGAGATAATCAAGTCGGCGGCACCATGAGGAATCAAATCGGAACAGATAGGCTCATCGGACAGACGGAGGTTCGACTGCACATCGCCTCCACGCTGACTCATTCCATGTACCTCGGCCTGTTTCAGATTCAGTCCGGCCTCGACTGCAGCCTGACCGATGATTGTTGCGATGGAGAGGATGCCTTGTCCTCCCACACCACACAAGATGATATCTTTTTTCATTTCTTTTGTCTAAGTTTTCGTTGTAGGGTTTGCATACATTCGCGACGTGGAATAATGACACTGACACCCTTATATTCTATTTCCTCCCGAATGATCCTAGTTATCTCAGGCATGTTCTTTGGCAATGGCACTACCACCCGCACATGTTCGGCAGGCACTCCCAGTCCCAGACAAATAGCCTCGAACTTGTTGGTGCCAGCACTGTCTTGTCCACCCGTCATACCCGTAGTCAGATTGTCGCTGATGACCACAACTATATTGGCATTCTCATTCACTGCATCCAACAGACCAGTCATACCACTATGGGTGAATGTGGAGTCACCGATGACTGCCACCGCAGGAAAAACACCCGCATCGGCAGCACCCTTAGCCATTGTGATGCTGGCTCCCATATCGACGGTGCTATCGAGCGACTGGAAAGGAGGCAACGCGCCCAGCGTGTAACAACCGATGTCGCCAAAGACACGCGCTCCGGAATAATCGTCCAACACCTCATTCAACGCAGCATACACATCACGATGCCCGCATCCCTGGCACAACTGCGGTGGACGAGCAGCCAGGTTTTGAGCTGCAGGAAGAGTAGCCACCTCCGAAACGCCCAAAGCCAAGGCCACAGAGTCAGGAGTAAGTTCGCCCGTACGAGGTAAATCGCCCGTGAGCCTACCTTTGACCCTATAGTCCGCTCCCAACAGCCCAGGAATCTGCTCTTCCACAAAAGGCTGACCATCTTCCACCACCAACAGAGCCTCACACTGGACAGCAAACTTCCGGATAGTCTCCTTTGGTATAGGATACTGTGAAATTTTCAACACAGGGTGCGACATGCGACACTCTTTCACATAATTATACGCAATGCCACAAGCCACGACACCCAGTTTGCAACCTTCAGCAGGAGTCTCCACAACCGCAGCCTGTTCAGCAGCCTGACAAATAGACACCTGTTTATCAATCAACGACTGGTATTGGCGACGAGCAATGGCGGGCAACAACACCCAATGTTTGCCAGTGTCGGGATTCAAAGGATTCACATCACGGGCATCGCCTATGACAACCGCTGCACGGGAATGCGCCAGACGGGTGACCACACGCATCATCACGGGCAACTTCAAAGCTTCACTCAAGTCAAAAGCCTGTGCCACCATATCATAACATTCCTGCTGATTGGAAGGTTCAAACACAGGAATCAAGGCAAACTTACCATAAAACCGGCTATCCTGCTCATTCTGTGAAGAGTGCATGGATGGGTCATCGGCAGCAAGCACCACCACACCCCCATTCACACCAGTCACTGCTGCATTGACGAAAGCATCGGCACAAACATTCATGCCTACGTGCTTCATGCAAACCAAGGCACGCTTTCCAGCGTAGCTCATACCAAGAGCAGCCTCCATGGCCGTTTTCTCATTCGTACACCAACGGCTATGCAAACCACGTTGCCGAGCAAGCGCATTACCCTGAATAAATTCCGTGATTTCGGTTGAAGGCGTACCTGGATAAGCATAAACGCCCGAGAGGCCGGCATTGATAGCTCCCAACGCTATGGCCTCATCGCCTAAAAGTAGTTTTCTATTCATTACCATATATTGTTTCTCAATTTTCCAATTTCCATTTATCCTGATCCTTCAGTACTGGGAACTTGCGACGGAAAAAGGCCAACATGTCCAAATCAATCTCCACCGACTGCCACATCTCCTTGCCATCCTCACACCGAGCAATGGCCACGCCGTATGGGTTCACAACCATGCTGCCACCGGCATACCGACAAAGACCATCTTCGCCAACCCGATTGACTCCAACCACATAACACTGGTTTTCCAATGCACGGGCCTTCAACAACACATCCCATACCCGTTGACGACTTTCGGGCCAATTGGCTACATATATCGCCACATCGTATTCATCCACATTGCGACTCCACACCGGGAAGCGCAAATCATAACACACCTGAAGCAGAATACGCACACCTTTACACTCAGCCACCACACGTTCCGTTCCAGCGGAAAAGGTTTTCTCTTCCTCAGCATAACCGAAAAGATGCCGCTTATCATACGAACAGAGTTCACCATCGCGAGACACAAGGACCATGCGATTGAAACATTTTCCGCCCTCACTAATGGCAAGACTGCCACAAACGGCACTTTGCTTACGCCAAGCCAGTTCTTTCATCCAACACAACGTAGGACCATCCATAGGCTCAGCCAAGCCACACATGGCTGATCCGAAACCAGTAGTGAACATCTCTGGGAAGACAATCAAATCAGACTGGGGCACGTTGCCAAGCAATCCATCCAACTTGGAAAGATTCGCCGATGGGTTTGCCCACACAATGTCTTGTTGCAAAATGACTATCTTCATTATTTCATTTTCGCCTAAACAATTTGCAAATTTACAGTTATTCTTCGGAAAATGATGTTTTTTCTGTCAAAAGTTGCAAAACAACATCAAAACCACGCGAAAAGGAATCATTCGTTTACAATTTCCCGCAAAACGCCAAGTGCCTGTTCCACGGTATCCACGTTTTTCAGTACCATGCTACGTTTGCCATTCTGTTCGCGCAAAGTGCAATAACGAGGATGATGCATCATATAATCAATGAACCTGCCAAAAGCCGCACTCTGATAATATGGGCTGTCCAAACGCGACACAAAATACAATGTCATGCGCTTCGCTTTCAGCACAGCCTTTTCCACACCAAGTTGTCGGGCCAAACGGCGGAACGGAACAATACGCAACAATTCCTGGCCCTCGAGAGGAATCTTTCCGAAACGATCCTCCAAGCGTTGACGAAATGCCAACAAATCCACATCACACTCTATGCCATCCAATTCCCTATATAGCAACATCCTTTCACTGCTGCTGGGAACGTATTCGTCGGGGAAGAGCAATTCCAAGTCGCTTTCAATCGTACATTCGTGCACATACTGTTCGCCTGAGACCCTTCCATCAGGTGCAGACTCTGTAGCAGGCAAAATGTCGGGAAACTCGTCATCGCGCAATTCCTGGACAGCCTCCTCCAGAATTTTCTGATAGGTCTCATAGCCCAAATCGGCAATAAACCCACTTTGCTCCGCCCCAAGCAGGTTTCCGGCACCACGAATATCCAAATCCTGCATGGCAATGTGGATGCCACTGCCCAAGTCGCTGAAATTCTCTATCGCCTCCAGCCGTCGCTTTGCCTCCGGATTCAAGGCATCGAGCGGAGGAGTGAGCAAATAGCAAAAAGCCTTGCGATTGCTACGTCCCACCCGTCCCCGAAGTTGATGCAAGTCGCTCAAGCCATAACATTGGGCCTGATTGACAATGATGGTGTTCACATTGGGCATGTCTATTCCGCTTTCCACGATGGTAGTGGCCACAAACACATCATAGTCGAAATTCACAAAATCATATACAATCCTCTCCAACTCGACAGGCGACATCTGGCCATGGCCTATGCAGACCCTGCAATCGGGGATCCTATTCACAATCATGGCTCGTAGCGACTCGAGGTTCTGAATCCGATTATTTACGAAAAACACTTGTCCGTTGCGACTCATCTCATAGTTGATGGCATCCATGATGACATCCTCATCGAACGTGTGGACCTCCGTCTGGATGGGATAACGGTTGGGGGGAGGTGTCTGGATGACACTCAGGTCGCGAGCCCCGAGGAGAGAGAACTGCAACGTGCGTGGGATAGGCGTTGCCGTCAGCGTAAGCGTATCGACATTCACTTTCAGCTGGCGAAGCTTCTCCTTCACCCCAACACCGAACTTCTGTTCCTCATCGACAATGAGCAATCCAAGATCCTTGAACTTCACGCCCTTTCCTATGAGTTTGTGAGTACCTATAATAATATCTATCTTGCCTGTCGCCAACTCGTCCAGAATACGTTTCGTTTCCATTGCCGCACGAGCCCTGCTCAGGTAATCGACCTTGCAGGGGAAATCATGCAGACGCTCACTAAAAGTCTGCCAATGCTGAAATGCGAGTACCGTGGTAGGCACGAGCACAGCCACTTGCTTACCGTCGGTAGCCGCCTTGAATGCTGCGCGAATAGCCACTTCGGTTTTTCCAAAGCCCACATCACCACACACCAGACGGTCCATGGGTCGAGGACTCTCCATGTCGGCTTTCACCTCTTGGGTGGCTTTCAGTTGGTCAGGAGTATCCTCATAGATGAAGCTTGCCTCCAGTTCATGCTGCATATATCCATCTTTCGTAAATGAGAAACCCGCTTCTTTCTTCCGTTGGGAATACAACCGAATCAAGTCACGAGCTATGTCCTTGATCTTTGTCTTCGTGCGTTCCTTGATTCTCTCCCAAGCGCCAGTCCCCAGTTTGCTGATACGAGGAGCCTCCCCTTCCTTGCCTTTGTATTTTGATATCTTATGCAACGCATGGATTGACACGAACACCACATCGTCGTGCTGATAAATCAGCTTTATCACCTCTTGGGTGGAGTCGCCATTGGGAATCCTCACCAATCCGCCAAAGCGGCCAATGCCATGATCTATATGCACCACATAATCGCCGATTTCAAACTGATTCAACTCCTTCAGCGTCAGAGCCATTTTTCCACTTCGGGCTTTGTCGCTGCGCAAACTATACTTATGGAAACGGTCGAAAATCTGATGATCGGTAAAAAAGCAGCATTTCAGGTCGTGGTCACAAAAACCTGCGTGGAGAGTCTTATCCACGGCCTCAAAAGCAATGTTGTCGCCCCGTTCCTCGAAAATCGAATGTAGGCGCGTAGCCTGCTTGAGGCTGTCCGTACAGATATACAAGGCATAGCCATCCTGCAAGTAACGGCCGAAGGTTTCGCTTACCATGTCGAAATTCTTATGGAACGCAGGCTGGGCCGCCGTGTGGAACTGGACGCATGAGCCAGTCGAAACGGCTGGTTTATTTCCGAAAGTGATTACACGGTTATGAACCCCCTCCAACACCGCATTCGTGTGATGCACAACAACAGTGTCGGCCGATAGCATGTCAAAGAAGTCGGCATCCTCAGAGGTCAGCTCAGGCACGATGCAAATCTGTTCCAGTTTGGTCTTCGAGAGCTGGGTATCCACCTCAAACGCTCTCAACGACTCTATTTCATCGCAAAAAAAATCGATGCGATAAGGTTGTTCCGACGAGAAGGAGAATACATCGATGATGCTACCCCTGCGAGCATACTGGCCAGGTTCATACACATAATCCACTTGGGCGAATCCCAGTCCAGACAATTGGCCGTCGAGCTCATCCAAAGGCACACAATCACTCAGGTGCAAGGTCAGGGTATGTTGAGCCAACGACTGGGCCGACACCACCTTTTCGGCTACAGCATCGGGATACGTGACCACATACACAGGCTGCCGCACTTGCAGTTTGTTGAGCACTTCCGTACGAAGAATCTCATTGGCCGCATCGTGCTTTGCTTCCTTCACATTCCGTTTATAGGGAGAAGGGAAGAAACACACGTCAACATCGCCCATCATCTGGGTCAGGTCATGATAGAAATAACCCGCTTCCTCCTCGTCAGACATGACAAAAACGAAACGACACGGCAACCTGTGCCACAACGCAGCAAACACGACAGGAAGCGATGAAGCGCTCAAGCCCCCGAGAAAAATGTCTCCTGCCGCTTGCGACTCCAATAATCCTGCCACTTCAGCCAAGCCACAGTGTGTGGCATAAAGCTTTTGTATCTCTGTTATTTTCATAATCGGACACAAAAGTAGTGAAAACTTTGCAAAACAGGGGAACTCCCCACATAAAAGCCGGGCGAAAGAGACCGCATATCGCCCCGAAACAGTTAAAAATCGGTCCGCATGCACCAACAAAACCGATTATGCATTATCTTTGCGTCCATGAAACAGGACATAGGAATAGATTTCGTTTATAGGCTTTTAGACGAAGGGCGTCTGCGCGAGGCGCTCACACAGTTGTCGGCACTTGCCGTGAACATTGGTCGTTGGGATTTGCAAAGCAAGGTTTTCGACGCGCAAACAACCTACGGTTTTCTTCTGAAATACATCGTAGATGGCATTGCCGACCCCAACCGATTGACCATGTACGACCAGCTCAAGCTGCAGGCTTACCAACTTACCGACATGCTCCGCATAGCCTTTGACATGGAACGGAGGCAATCAGCCTATTATCAGACCTTGCGTCGATACGACCAGCAAGCGCCGATGAGTTTCGCCGAACTTCATGAGGCCCTCGTCCAATGTACACACGACTTGCATGATGCCCAAGAATCCACTACAGAAGACAAGGAAAACCTCATGGAAAAATATGTCTTTGAGCACGAGAAGGTACTTGCGGAACTGTTCGACAGAACCTGGGCCTCGCTTATCTGGACAGAAAAGGAAAGCGAACAAGCAGCCATGATTCTCAACGACAGCCATGCATCGTCAGAAAAAGACCGCGCCCTATTCATCGCAGCCATGATGATGAGCCTCACCAGAATCATGGACGCAAACAAATTCCGACTTCTGCTACAAGCTGCCAGGAGCAAATCAGAAATAGTGTGTGGACGAGCCACAGTTGCATTGCTCATCACGCTGGCCATCCATTCAGAACGCATCAAGATGATGCCAACTGTCCTAAGCGAATGGCAAGAGGCCAAAAAAGACAAACGGCTGAAGAATCAGTTGTTCGAGGCGAATCTACAACTCCTGATGTGCAGGGAAACGTTGAAACTCGAAAAGCACATACACGACAACATCATGCCCACCATCATGAAAGGCGCGACAAAAGGGAATGTACACATCATACTCGACAATGAGGACAACGACAACCTCGATGACCCCGAAATACGCGACAAAATGAGCCAAATGCGCGAACTCATACTGAGCGGTGCCGACATTTATTTCAACACCTTTGCACCTCTCAAGAGCAACAGCTTCTTTGGTTCCGTGTTTCACTGGTTCATGCCTTTCGACCTGCTACAAACCGACATGTATCAGAAGTTCCACTCATTTGCCAACGTCAAAAGTCCCCTTCTTCCGCTCATCATCCATTCCAACGGATTCTGCGACTCCGACCGCTATTCCTTCCTGTTGCTGATGAGCAATATGCCTGGAGCCATCAGTACCGAACTGGAAGATAGCATCAAGAAACAACTGCCTGAAGGATTCGACAGCCAGACAGCCAACCCTGAACGACTGTTGCGAGCAAAGGACTACTCCCGCTACTTTATCCAGGACATTTTCCGCTACTACAAACTGTCGCTCCACCGCACCGACGAAACCGACATTTTCAAGCATCCATTCGACTTATGGAAAAGCCCACTCACATCATCCACCTACGACAACGACCAATTACTGCTCTTAGGCGAATTTCTCTTGCAGCACAATTATTTGGATGAAGCGTTCGAACTGTTCCACGACCTGACCCAAAGCAATGAAAACGAAGCACCCATCTGGCGCAAATTGGGTTTTGTACTTCAAAAGAAACACGACTACAAGAGAGCCATCAGAGCTTACGAATATGCAGACCTGCTCGAGCCAGACCATCTGTGGACCATACGTCATCTGGCCCAATGCTACAGGCACTTACAGAGCACCGAAAAAGCCATCTTGTATTATAAGAAGATTGAATCGGCGCATCCCGACAATCTGCAAATCACCATGCTCATTGGCCAGTGCCTGGCTCAGCAAAGCAAGTTGGACGAAGCCCTGGCCTATTTCCATAAGGTGGAATATTTGTCGGACGACAAACGGCAGTCCCAAAGAGCCATCGGATGGTGTCTGTTCCTACAAGGGAAAAACGAAGAAGCCACAACACAATATGAAAAGCTGACCCATGCGAACCAACCCTCCGCTGAAGATTTTCTCAACTACGCCCATACTCTCTGGGTACAAGGGAAAAGCAAAGAAGCCATGACAGCCTACAAGCAAGCTAACAGCATGTGTCCTGACCACTCTACATTCATCCAACTTTTGGAGGACGACAGCAACACCCTTGCCAAACATGGCATTTCGTTACGCGAACAGCAGCTCATAGCCGACGCCGCCATCCAGTCATAAATTCGTTGGGGAAACACGACCGAATCATTGTATCCACCCGTTTTCCCCTTTTTTTCTCAAAAAAAACCAAATAAAATTTGCCTACACGAAAAATTGTCGTACCTTTGCAGCGCCAAACAAAAAGGCAATCCATCTTGGAGAGATGGGAGAGTGGTTTATTCCAGCGGTCTTGAAAACCGCCGTACTGAGAGGTACCGGGGGTTCGAATCCCTCTCTCTCCGCCAAAAAAGTGCTTTTCAAGTGATTGAGAGGCACTTTTCTTGTTTTTCTATTACACCAATGTTGCACCACTCTAATTTTTGAATATCTCAATAACCTTGTACCAACCTTGTACAAGGTTCATTATATTTGCAGAAAACTATTGAACTATGAACAAGAAGAAAGACCTTTACAACCTCCAAATAGGGTAATGTTTGTAGATTAATTTATTTGTTTGGTATATACATATTTATGGGGAATTGCCATTTTGAGAGCTGGGATTGGGACAAAAAAATCAGGGACAAAAGGTTGATTTTACCATCTTGTCCCTAATCTCCTGAACTGTTTCATAACCTAATTATTGAGGTATTTCATTTTTTATAATAATTGAAATCTTTCAGATCTGTGTCATTCCATTGTAACTATTCAGGCCGTGTAAGGCACACACTTTAGCATCACCAAGTGACATGGTGATGCTAAAGTGTGTGCCTTACACGGCCTGAATAGTTACGTTTCATTTTGTGTAGAAATCGAGAATCTTCATTCGGATGAAATATTCATATTTTGCCTGCAGTTCGTCCTGCTGTGCCTTTATCCATTTCTGGTTCTCCTGGTTGAGGTCAAAGATGGAGGAACGACCGGCTTCGTATTTGTCCTTCTCGTAGTTGAAACTGAGTTCTGCAGCCTCCTTCGCTTTTTGTGCAGCCTGATATTTTGACACGGAAACATGAGCGTTATAGTAAGCTCGCTGTATGTCATCGCGGAGAGTCTGTTGTTGTTGCTCGAGCTTGTTGTGCTGGGTCACGACATTGAGTTTGGCACGGTTGATTGCTACTCGGGTAGCCCTGCGGTTGAAAATGGGGAAAGTGGCGTGAACTCCAACGATTTCAGCATGGTTGTCTCTGAATGCCTGTGACATGAAAGATGGGTACGCATACTTGTTATTGAAGATGAAACAGTAATTGCTTGCAATGGATGCCTTCAGCTCTATGTTTGGCAACCGTCCTGCCTCCGCCACCTTGACCCTGGCTTCAGCCTCGCTGATGCCAGCCTTTGTGGCAAGGATGGAAGGGAAGGAGCCTACGCAGTTTTCGTAGATGGCAGATGCCGACATGGGCATGGCTGACAGAGACGGCACGATGCCGGTATCAAGACCATACTCTGATATTTCAAATTCCTCTGGGGTAGGGAGCGTGAGTAGCTGTGCAAGACTGACCTTCGACAGTATGGCATTGCCCTCATCCTGTGATAGTTGATATTCATCGGAAGCCACCTTGGCACTAGCATTGGCGACATCGCTGGTAGGCGACTTCCCCTCTGCTACCTTCATTTCAGCCCGTCTCAGCAGTTCCTTGCTCAGCAGGCACTGCTTGCGTGACAGCTCGGCCATATTCTTATGATATAGAGCCTGAAGGAATTTTGTGGCGACCTGAATGGATATGTCTTTCCGTGCAGCCTCGAGGTCTGCCGTTGCAGCCTCAAGACTGAAACTGTCAGCCTGTTTCTGATTCTTTATGGCTCCGCCGGTGTACAGTGGCATGGAAGATTGGACCTGTACGGAAGTGTAAGTCAGACCCTCCTTTATTGCAGCACTGCCTGTGTTCATGGAACCGCTTGCAGTAGTGAAGTTTCCATACCCAACCTGCTCTGATGCCACAGCTTTGACATCAGGCAGGAACTTATTCCTTGATTCAAAGACATTCTGCTTTCTCACCTCAATATCCACAGCCTTTTGTCTCAGTGTGACATTATGTTCCAAGGCATACCGCAGACAGTCCTCGAGTGACATGGTGCCCTGAGCATGGCAGCAGGAAATAGAGAACAGGAAACAGAGAATCAATAATGTAAAAAGTCTTTTTTCCATTGTCTGCTTGTCTTAGTTCTTCTGTATGCCACGTAGCAGCATGGAAGAGTCAATACCTTTCTTTATCTCAACATATACACCATCGCTGATGCCGAGGGTAACGGGAACACATTTGAACTCCTGTTTTTTCGTGTTATCGGCAGAAGATGTGAGAACATATACGCACGCCTTGCCGTCGGTCATTTCCACACATGCCTCATTGACGCTGATGACTCCATCTGCCCTGTCAATCTCTATCTCTGCATTGACACTGTAACCGTTGAGCACTTGAACGCCAGCAGGAATATTTGCCGAGGCATGTATCTCGAACATCTTCGTCCCATCCTTGATGACTCCCTCGGGGGCAATGTATTCCAGCGTGGCAGCTATCTTGATGTTCTGCATGGAACTTGAGATGAGGGTCATGCCCATACCCATTCGGAGATTTGCAACCTCAGTCTCATCGATATTGCCATTGAAGATGATGTCGTGCATATCGGCAACCTTTGCAACCGTGGTGCCCTGCGAGAACATGGATGTTGCTGAAACCGCACTGCCCACTTTGACCGGAACAGAGAGTACTGTGCCATTCATCGTTGATACGATCTGGGTTGTGTTGACATTGCCGGAACGTGCGGATGCACCCTTTGTTATGACCTCAATCTGGGCCTTTGCAGTGGCAAGAGCCTCGCGTGCGGCATCATACCTGGCCTTTGTCTGGTCATACTCCTCACGTGATACGACGCCCTTACTGAATAGGGCCTCAATGCGATTGAATTCACGTTCTTTCTCATTGTACTCCACGGTAGATGCATTGACATCTCCCTGGGCTTTGTTCAAGGCATTCATGTCAGGGATTACCTTTACTATTGCAACGACATCACCCACCTTGACAGTCTGTCCGGGCCTGACGTTGATGGTGGTGATAATGCCATTGACCTGAGGTTTCAGTTCCACCTGATTCCTGGCTTCAAGATCACCGGTAGCAACACAGATGCGCTGAATGGTACGCTTGTCTGGCTTGATGATTTCATAGACCTCAGGTTCGGGCTGTGACTGTGACCACAAAAAATAAAAAGTGTAGGCAACAAAGCATAGCAATGATGCCCACAGCGCTTTTTTGAAAATGTTCTTAGAGGATTTCATATAGTCTTGTTTTATCTTTCGATTGTCAGTTCTGAATTTTCTATTCTTCCGCCAATGCTTCAATGGCTTTCACCTTCAAGGCACGTTTTGTCGGGTAGTATCCTGCAAGGAGTCCGCCGATGACAAGTATGGCAAGTGCAGCGAGTGTCGGAATGACGCCTATCATCGGATGCCTGATGAGTGTCATTGATGAGCCGTCATCGCCAGCCATCATCATGTCCAGACCATAAAGGCACCATACTCCTGCCACGATGCCGGCAATGCCGGCGGTGAGGGTAAGGGTGAGGCTCTCCATCATTATCTGTCGGATTATGGTAGAAGGCTGTGCCCCGAGTGCGCGTCGGATGCCAATTTCCTGAGTGCGTTCCTTTATGGTGACAATCATTATGTTGGCAATGCCAATGAGTCCTGCGGCAAGGGTTCCGATACCAATGATCCATATAAGGATGTTGATGCCAAGCTGTATGCCAAGGAATCCGGCGAGGGCCGACTTCAGGCTGAAGACATATATGGCACTCTTGTCGGCAGGAGCAATGTCATGATTCTGCTGCACGGTGGACAATATCCTCTCACGGTCGTTCTCGACAGGATATTGAGGCAGATTGATGATGGCCATATTGTCGTACTCGTTATGACGGTTCATCACATCCTGTTCTGTGGTAAGAGGCAAGATGACAGCCTCGGAGGGATTGCCGCCCAACTGTATGTTGTCGTTTGTGCGCTTTATCACACCGACAACCTTATGTGGCACCCCTGCAACAGATACGAAATTGCCAAGTGGAGAGGAATCGCCAAAGAGCATGGAAGCGGCATTTGTCCCAAGGAGGCAGACTTTTCTGTGCTGCTCCATGTCTATCTGGTTTATATATCGTCCTTCAACCAAACGCTGTGGCACAACGCTGATGTACTCGGGCGTTATGCCCATTAGCGGGAGTGTTGTTGATGTTGCGTCATGGTTTGTATTCACGTTGTCGTCAGCATTTACCGTAATGATGTGGTCTGCCCTTCCTGCAAGCTTGTTTTCAAGCAGACGGATATCGGCATCAGTGAAGTGCCATGTACGGTCACGGTCATACCCATGAAACGGCACTGTGGTCTTGTCAGGAAAAAGGAAGAAAGTGTTGGATTCAAGACTTGTGAGTTGACCGATAATGCCATGGCCAAACCCGACTCCACATCCGACGAGCAGTATGAGCATGAAAATGCCCCAGAACACACCGAACATAGTCATCACACTACGCATCTTCTGCTGACTGACTGTGATTATGACCTCGTGCCATAGGTCACTATCGAAGATCAGATCCAAATGTTTCGAATGTTTCAAATGTTTCAATTTCCAAATGTTCCAAATGTTTCAAACTTCCAATTTATCACGATATTCCTGCCAGGGCATCGACGAGTTTCACGGTTGTGGCCTTCTTAGCAGGTATGTATCCGGCAATGAGTCCGCAGACAATCATGATGGCATTTGCGATAAGAACCACGGTGAGGTTGACGGTGGGGTTGCAGAATATGGTGTTGTCGGGGCCCAATATGGATTCCGTCAGGATTTTCAGCATCTGGGTGATTCCCACTCCGACAAACATGCCTATATATCCGAATATCACGGTAATGACAACTGACTCCAGCAGTACCAGGCGTATTATCTGTGCCGATGAAGCTCCCATAGCCCTACGCACTCCAAGTTCCTTGATACGTTCCTTGACAGAGATAAGCATGATATTGCTGATGCCTACGACACCAATGCATAGAGTGGCAATGCCGATAATCCAGATAAACAATCGCAGAGCCTGCAGCACGTTGCGTATCTGCAGGAAGTACTCGTAAGCCCCCGATATTTTCACCGCCCTCCCGTCATTCGGAGAGAAGTGTTTTCGCGCAGCAAGGAATGAACGCAAGGAATTCGTGAAATCCTCGTTTTTCTCAGGAGTGTCGAGGTTCTCTGCAATGATGCTGATGGCTGATAGCCTGTCGTCGCGGAAGAACAGGTGTTTCACCGTGGATATGGGGGCGTATATGGATTTCTCATCGTCATTTTGATGATGCGATTCGGCCACACCGACAATGAGGAAACTGTTGCTGAATACACTGATGCGCTTGCCTATGGCCGTGGAGCCTGAAGCATTCGGGAAGAGGCGTTCCGCCAATGGCGCCGTGATGACACATACCTTCCTTTCCTCGCTGACGTCTCTCAGATTGATGTCGCGGCCATCAGAAATCCTCCGACACCTGACATCGAGGTATCCGGTCGGGAATCCGTAAATGGTTACGTTGACATGGTCATTGGCGTAGTTCACGCGTACGTTGGTGCTCATCTCTGCCACTGCCTTGCCTATCACATCCGGAAAACGGCTTTTGAGCTGTTCGCAATCGGCCAGATGAAAAACAATCTGTGAGTTCTTCTGTCGGCCTTGGCCTGCAAGCATCGTCTTTCCTGGTGTGATGCTGATGATGTTGTTGGTGGTGTCCAGGAACCCATTCGATATGCCATTGATGATTCCATTGCCAGATCCGAGCATGATGATAAGCAGGAATATTCCCCATCCCACAGAGAAACCCGTGAGAAGGATCCGCAGTCTGTTGTGACTCATCGATGCAATGACTTCCGACAGTATTTCCGTCATGCGTGTTCGTCTTTGAAGATTATACCATCCTTGAAAAAAATACGTCTGTCGGTCTGGTCGGCTATGTCTTTCTCATGGGTGACGATGATGACCGTCTGCCCCAGTTCACGGTTTACGGCACGCAGCATGTCCATAACCTCCTGTGTCGTCTTTGAGTCAAGGGCTCCGGTAGGCTCGTCCGCAAGAATAATCTTAGGCTTGGCAATGAGTGCACGTGCAATGGAAACGCGCTGTCGCTGTCCGCCAGACATCTGCATGGGCAAGTGGTCCCAGTGCTCTGCCAGTCCAACCTTATCGAGATACTCCATGGCAAGTTCGTTGCGCTCCTTGCGTGGCATACCCCTGTAGTAGAGTGGCAAAGCCACATTCTCCATGGCATTCTTGAAGTTTATCAGGTTGTACGACTGAAAGATGAACCCGATGAGTTCATTGCGATAGCGGCACTCCTGCGATTCGGTCAAGTCCTTTATCAGGTTGCCAGCCAACCGGTACTCACCTTCGTCATAGTTGTCGAGAATGCCCATGATGTTGAGCATGGTGGATTTGCCGGAGCCAGACGGCCCCATGATGCTCACGAGCTCACCCTCATCGATATGGAGGTCAATGCCCTTGAGTACATGGAGCGGTTGTGTTCCCGGGTAAGTCTTATGTACGCCTTTAAGATTTATCATGTTTGTCCGACATTCCTTTCTTGTTGAAATCCTTGTTCACTTTCTTTACGACAAAGTCGGAGTGGATATCCAGACAGACGATGTCGTCATGCGTACCTGGCAGATCGTAGATCTTCAGTCTGGAGCACTTCGACTTCCAGAACTCCTTGTTCTGCGCAATGTCGTGGCCTTCGCATATCGTGGCAGCGAAGAGCACGGAGTAGCCGTCGTAAGTAGAGATGGTAGTGCCCTTGGAGATCTTACGGACGAAACGAAGTCGATTCTTGAGGAACTCAGGCAGGTCATCGTAGTCCAGACCGTGCTCATCGACTCCATCGTACTCGTATGACTCCTTGAAGGTGACCTCCGGCCATGAGTCAAGCATATATACCAACGGATAATACTTCCGTTCTTTCGACATCATGCTCGCGAGCATCAAGGCAATGACACCGCCAAGACAGTAGCCTATGTATCCGAAGGGCAGCACACCTTCTGGCAGATAGCAGCACACAAGTTCATGATAGAGTCCCACTATGTCCTGAAGCGAGTCTTCCGAGAATCCGTACTCGGCAAAATCGAAGGTAGGCCAGAAGATGAGAACATTGAATGTCTTTGACAGTTCATTCATCCTATACCCCAGATATTCCTGTGGCACCATGCCGCAGACAGATACGATGACAGGCTTGGAGTCGTCATACGGTCTGTACCAGTATGCCAGAGACTGTGTTCCCGTAACCATCTCACGTATGTTGCGTTTCGTCTTGACATCCTGCTCGGAAACTTCAATGCCCTCTTCATGGCAAGCGTTGACAAAATCGGTTACGAATGAGAAATTATTGGATATGGTCACGATATCTTGGACAACACTGATGCCATTGTCGCCGATGATACGCTGGGCGATGCTGAGCATCTTCGACTCCGACTCGGAAGAAGGATGTGACGGAAGCATTGCCCTCTCTTTCTCTATTACCTGCTGTACGATTTTGCGGGCTGTCTTCCCCTCGTTGATCGCGCGTACAGTGAGCCATTTGAGTCCGGACTGGAACTGCAATTTCAGGGCAGCCAGTGATGTGCCACCAAGCTTGAAGAAGTCATCGTCGATACCCACCCTGTCGATCTGCAGTATTCGTTGCATTGCGTCGCAGATGGCCTTTTCTGTCTCACTTCGGGGTGCGACGTATTCCGTCAGCTTGAAGGCTGGCATTGGCAGTGCCTTGCGGTCGATCTTTCCGTTGGCATTGTATGGCATGACTTCCAACTTTACGAACACCTCCGGGATCATGAAATGCGGCAGCGTAGAAGCCTCAAGGGCGTTGCTTATCCCTTCATCACTGATGCCCTCAGTGGTAGTGGTGTAGTAGAGTACAAGATGCTCCAGGTCGCCAATCTTCTTCACCACGGCAGCTGCCTGGTTGATGCCTTCGATGGCGAGGACCTGATTCTCGATCTCTCCGAGTTCGATGCGCAGGCCGCGCAGCTTTATCTGGTTGTCGATGCGTCCGAGAAACTCAATGTTGCCGTCGTCCATCCAGCGCACGAGGTCGCCCGTGCGGTAGGCCTTCATGCCATTGAAACTGATGAACTTCTCGGCAGTGATGTCAGGGCGGTTGAGGTACTCGCGTCCTACGCCTATGCCCGACACTATGAGTTCTCCCGGTACACCACGTGGCACGAGATTCATGCAGCTGTCAACCACGTACAACTGGTAGTTGTCGAGCGGACGTCCGATGATGGAATCCGTACCGTCGAAATATTCCGTTTCGATCTTGTAGAAAGTGGAGAACATGGAGCATTCCGTCGGGCCATATACATTGTAGAAGTCATACGACGGCTTCCTTATTGGCGGCATTTTCTCACCACCTGTGGAAACTGTCCTCAGGCTCTTGTTCTCAAAGAGACTCACCATCTGCACACCAATCTGTGTGGTGAAGAAGGCCGTGGTGATTCCATTGGCCTCAATATAGTCGTTCATAGCAACGAGGTCCATGCGCAACTCTTCCGGGAGAATGTACACCGTGCCACCGGCAAAGAGTGTGGGATAGATGTCGATCATGTGTGCATCGAATCCGAAGTTGGCATAGCCCGCACTCTTGCTGCTATTGTCCATCTTCATTTCCTTGGCATACCAGTGGGCGAAGTTCACGATGCCGTGATGCTCCAGCACACAACCCTTTGGCTTTCCTGTCGAACCAGATGTGAAGAGTATCACTGCCGCGTCGGTGGCCTTGGGACCGCTTCCCGTTTCCCACTTCCCATTTCCCGCTTCCTCAAGTGATGCCAGCCCTTCGGCGAGGAACACCTTCCCCGTGAACGACGGCATGACGGTCGGTGGCAGGCTACCCTCAGAGAGTATGAGCCTCACGCCAGCATCGTCACACATGAACATGAGCCTGTCTTCCGGAAAGTGAGGGTCGAGAGGCATGTAGGCGGCTCCTGCCTTCTGTATCGCCATCGGATAGACCAGCATGAGTTCCGAACGCCCTATCATGACACCCACAGCCTGCCCACGACCTACGCCTGAGGATGTGAGGTAACGGGCCAGACGGTCGGTGAGACCATCCAGCTGGGCATAAGTCAGGCTACGGTCCCTGAAGACCACCGCTGTCGCGTCAGGTGTCAATGCAGCCTGATGACGGAGTATGTCCACCATTGTGTCATTGGTGTCATACACGAGAAAGTCACCGCAGCCAAGGGCATGCAGCACGTCTGCCTCATGCTTGTCAACGAGCGCTATGTTGCCGAGAGTCCTGTCCTCCTCGCACACCTGTATCGCAACCTGTGCGTATGCATTGAGGAGGCGGCCCATGTCCTTTGCATTGTAGCGTGTAGTGTCATACTCAAGGCCAAGCACGTACTGGTCGTTGCCAAGTGCCTCCACCTCTATGGTGACAGGCTCCTTTGTGGTGTCCAGCGACAAGGATATGTGCTCCGACTTGATGTTACCCGCCACATCCGTGCTTCCATCACCATTGTCAGATGATTCGGAATACGATCCGTCCTGATAGGCGAAGAGGATCTCCGGATGGACACCATGGCGCTCTACCATGGTCGTGAACGGATAGAAGTCGCGCTCTGCCACATCGACATATTGCTCGTGGGCCTTCCTCGCATAGTCAGAGAACCGTGTCGTCAACTGGTCATTTGGTGACATGTGGCTTGTGACGGGGAGGGTCTTGACGAACATGCCCATGATGTTCATCATCTCCATCGTGTTGCGTCCGTGTGAGATGGTGACATACATGACATCGTCCTCACGGCTGACCTTATGCAGCAACAGCGACAGGGCTGCCATGAAGAAGCTGTTGGGCGTTATGGCATGCTGGCGGCAATATCCGCTTACCGCCAGATCCAGCTTTTTCCCCAGGGCCTGGCACTGGGTCCTTGACTCGTCAAGTGTACGTGAGGAAGGATATGGTGTGGCCGACTGGCCTTTGAGCAAGGCGTCAAAGAATGCCTCAGCCTCAGCGTACCCTTCGCCCTGCTGCCGGGCGTTCTCCTCCAGCGAGAACTCGTAAGCGGAATAGGTCTCCGACCCTATTTTCCCTCCCGAGTACGCCTCACGGAGCTGGGCATCGAATATTCCCATCGATCCGCCGTCGTAGATGATATGGTGCATGTCCTTGAAGAGATATACTGCCTTCGGGGTCTGGTATATGGCAATGCGGTAGAGGTCATCGCTGAAGAGATCGAACGGACGCACCTGTGACTGGAAGAAGCTTTTCTCCGGTTCTACATTCATCTTGTGAACCTGAATTACTGTCTCAGCCTCATCCCTACGATGCTGCATCACGCCCTCGTCAGTTTCAGCGAGCTGCATCTTCAGATACGGGTGGGCATCAACAACGGTATGAAGGGCGCGTACAAGGTGCTCAACATCTATACCTTCATAACGGGTTAGGGTAGGAATGTTGTACTGGGTGGTGTTACGGTTTGCTTCCCAGTCTGCATAGATACCCAGCTGGTTTCCTGTGAGCGGATAATACTCTTGTTTCTCCGTACTCTGACCAATCATTGCCACGAAATCGGGCCCCGTGAGGGTTATCTCTCCATCCTCGTCACGGAAGTATCCATCGCCAAGAAGATTCTCATACAGTGTTACAATATTATCATTGTCATTCAGTGATTCATCAAATTCCTCGAACGAGAAATTGATGCTGCCGTCTTCATCCTTAAAATAACCATCATCAAGAAGGTTGTCATAAAAGGTTTTCCTGTTTTGCAGTAGTTCCGTCATTATTATTTCTTTAATGGATTTTTCTTTATTGGGTTGGATTTCGCCAGTGGGTTGGACTTTGGTGCCAGTGGATTAGGCTTGGAAGTATTCTCGCTGTCGCCAGTGCTGACATCATGTTTCTTGAAGAGTGAGTTGGTCTTAGGAACAACTGACTTGCTATTCTCAGCCAGTTGGGCAATCTGCCTGATGGTTGGCTTTTTCATGATGTCTGCCACTGTAACCTTTGAATTGATACCCTGTTGTATTGCCATTGACAGACGCATGGCGAGGAGAGAGGTCATTCCGAGTGAGATGAGATTTGACGAAACGCTAACTTTCTCTATTCTGAGCATTTCCTGTATTCCCTCTGTCAGCTTCTTCTCTATGTCCGTCTCTGGTGCGATGTATTCCTCTATATCAACGGTAGGCTCAGGTAGAGCCTTACGGTTGATCTTGCCATTAGGCAGACGAGGCATGTCACGGAGTTTCATATATACGGAAGGGTACATATAGTCCGCGAGTGCCGAGCTCTCAATCACGCTCTTTATGCTCTCCTCGCTCAGTGAACTAACCTGTCCTGAATGAATGGTGTAGTAGAGTACAATCATTGCCGTACCGTTCAGGACCTTCACTGCAGCTACAACTTCGTTGATCCCCTTGGCAGCCATTGCAATGCTCTCTATTTCACCGAGTTCGATACGATAGCCACGCACCTTTACCTGACCGTCAATACGACCAAGACACTCCAGTTGCTGATTTTGGTTGTAACGTGCAAGGTCACCGGTGTGATACATGCGTACCTTTGTGCCGTTGATGTTCTCATCCACGAACGGACAATCACCATAGACCTTGGCTGTCAGCTCTGGCAAATGCCAGTAACCTACGCCTACCTGAATACCTGCTATGCACAGTTCACCGATAGCACCGTGTGGTACCAGGCGGTTGTGGCTGTCAACGATAAAGCACCAGCTGTTTGCTACAACATGTCCTATTGGTATGTCAGCATATTCATTACCCTTCTCCATAGGGAATACGCTGATATGGTCAGTACACTCCGTAGGTCCGTAATAGTTAAGAATCTGGGCGTCTTTTGAAACAACGCCTGCCAGTTTCTCACCGATGGCACTGATATAGCGCACAGGCATATTGAAGTTATTGGCAAGGAGTGCAGCAATAGATGTGGTATAGCCGCCACCAGTAATATGGTGACGCACAACAAAGTCGTACACGGCCTGCAGGTCCTTGCGGATAACAGATGGCATGATGTGCAGACTTCCTCCAAGAAGCAGTATCGCATATAGGTCCTCAATATGACTGTCGAAGCTGAACGAACGGTGACTGCTTATCCGGTCCTCTGCTGTGAGTTGGTTCTCCTCTATTGTTGAGAGTATGTAACTCATCAGTCCGAGATGATGGAGCACCACGCCCTTTGGCTTACCTGTTGAACCAGAGGTATATATGATATAGGTATAGCAGTCAGGTGTACAGTTGTTGATAGGCTGGCACTGCTCTGACCAGTCTATGTCATCAACGAAGAGCACCTTGCCGTTTTCAAGCATTGTCTGCAGCATCTGGAATCCACCCATCTTCTGCTTCTCCTCAAATACATCATGTGTAGAGATGAGGATAGGTGCCTCACTGTTCTCAAGCATGTACGCCAGCCGCTCGTTAGGATACTCAAGATCAAGAGGCAAGTATGCTGCTGCTGCCTTATGAATGCCGAGCACACACGTCGGGAAGTCAACGCTTCGCTCAATCATCACGCCAATGAAGTTCTGTTTTCTTACCCCCATGCTGATAAGCTTATGGGCAATGAGGTTTGAACGATGTTCCAATGCTACGTATGTAAGCTGGCGGGTGTCATCGTCAACGGCAAGATTTTCCGGCACCTCGTGGGCCTTTGCAATGAAGTGGTCAAGATATGTCTTCGAATAGTCAAATGGCATATCCTTGCCATGAGAGAGAGCGATGACTGCTGTCTGATTCTCTTCTGACATAAGAGGAACCTCCGTTACCTTGGCGTTGATGACATTTGAAAGGTTTGACAGCAGATAGTACATGGTGTCTGCCACAGATTTCATACAACGGTCCGTATAGAGATTGCTGTCATACATCAGGTGCAGTTTCATGGATGATTCATCTCCAAGGACAACGACCAGACGCAGTTCGTTGAAGATTTCCTCGTCAGTTTTCAATACCTTGATTTTCATTTCATTGCCAATGACATCCATATTCTCCTTACCGGCATAATTCTCAAAGATGAGTGTACTCTGCAGGAGGTTGCCACGCAGTGATGACATCTGCTGGATTTCAGCCAGAGAACAGTAGTCATGCTCTGCAGACTCTGCTGCCTGCTGCCCTAATGCGTGCAGGGCATCGAGGACTGTCATTGTATCGTCGGTCTTTACTCTCACAGGAACGGTGTTGATGAAGAGTCCTACAAGGTCGGCAACATCGCCATGGTTACGACCAGAGACAACCTTTCCGAACACTGCATCCTCCCTATTGTTGAAGATATGCAACGTCGTGCCCCAAACATACTCCATGATGGTGTTCAGTGTCACCTCATTGTCAGCACACACACCGTGTAGCTTATCCATCAGTTCAGCTCCGACATCGATCGTTACGGTCTTGCCAATGCGCTTGGCATCCGGCTCCGGCTTCTGGGAGTATGGTATGATAGCCTTATCGTCATAGGCTGAGAGCAGCTCACGCCAGTATGCCAGTGACTTCTTCTTGTCGAAGGCGAGCATGTTGCGCACGGCCTCCTCATATTTACCAGACTTACCATGAGCGATAGGCCTGTAGTCGTCATCCATGGCTCTCTGCAGGGCAGCAAGGAAGTCCTGGAAATATATTGGCTGACACCATCCGTCAATGACAATGTGGTGGGTAATGAGCAGTATATGGGATGAGGTCTCTGAGGTCTTCAACACCACAACTCTATAGAGAGGTGACTCCTGAAGGTCGAAAGAGGCGGCAAGTTCCTCACGATGGATGCGCTCAGAAGCTGCGTATATGTCTTTCTCACCAGAGATGTCAACATATCTCAGTCCAAGTTTCCTGTCAAAGATGGCTTGATATGGAACATTTACCCCACGATAGATAATTGAGGTGCGGAACACCTCGTGCTTCGCCGCAAGGCAATCCAGGGCGTATCTTACCTGCTGTTCTGTAGGGAGGATACACATCTCATAGCGGTTGATGAGCACGTAGGCAGAGGTCTTCGGGTCAGCCATGTACTCCAGAAGCATACCCTCCTGCATTGGAGTAAGAGGATATATGCGCTGTATTGTTTCTCCACGCGCAGCAAACTCTGCCTTGATGGTCTCAAACTGGTTGTCAACCCAGTCTATTGCACCCAGGTCTGATGCCGTTGGTTCTGTCTCCTTGACGGTAAGGGTGTGGCTTACAATCTTCTCAAGCTGCCTGCAGAAATCATCAGCAATGGCATGTGCCTGCTCGTCGGTATATGCCTTCGTGTCATAGTCAACATTGATGTCGAACACGCCCTCCATGATGGTACAGTTGACCATAAAGGTAACTCCAGTCTCGCCCTCTGTGTTTACGGATACACCTGTATTGACATTTTCTGCAATCTTGAAATCGCCTATAGCATCATCTGACTTCACATCTCCAAGATAGTTGAATCCGAGACATTCCGTGAGGTCTGTCCGGAGGTTTCCATCGCCCTCATGAGTTGGAATATACTGTAGGATACCATAGCCCAGTCCCTTGTTTGGTACAGCACGGAAGGTCTCCTTTACAAGACGGATGTCGTGTCGCAGGTCACCATTCAGACCCTCCACCACTACAGGGTACATCGATGTAAACCAACCTACGGTGCGGTCTGTTACGAGGGGCTCATGGATTGGTTCACGTCCGTGTCCCTCCATCATCAGGCTTACGCTGTCATTGCCCGTCACAGTGCGGTAACTACGCAACAATGCTGTGACAAGCAAATCATTCTCTGTCGTGTTGTATGCCTTATGGGCATCAGTCAGAAGGTGTGCAAGGCAGTCATTGCTGTACCGTATATTGAATTTTGTAAAATATTCTGCGCTACCACCACCCTGGGGAAGAGATTGCATCTTCTTCTGCACATTCTCCCAATAAGGCTTCTCGAGACTGAGCGCATAGCTGTCGCGATAACGCTGTATAGCCTCCGTGTAATACTTGAAGGAATGTGTCTTCTTCGGAAGGGTAATGTCCTTGCCGGCGATGACCTGATTGTAGGCGGTTATAAGGTCCTCTGTTATTACACGCCATGACACACCGTCCACCGCAACATGATGACATATGAGTACTAACACATCACCACCACTCACATGATACAGCCCCACCTTCATTACAGGCCCGTTCTTAAGGTCGATGGACGCATGTAGCTTGCTTGCGTGTCCTGTAATTTCATCCTTGCTGTCGATGGTGAGCTCAGAGAAATCATAGCGTGGTGCAACCACATCATTGATGTATATCCTGCCACCTTCAGCTCTCATGCGGAGCATATCGTGATGGATGGTCACAGCATCAAGGCTCTTGCGCAGCGCCTCGACATCCATAGGTGCCTTTGATTCAATGGCGACGCTCTGGTTGTAGTGCTCTGCGTGAGGCAGGTTCTGAGCAAAGAACC
>DCGR01000074.1:0-8424 GCA_002315285.1 Bacteroides sp. UBA1773
TATTGGAACATGGTCATAAAATTTATTGGATTGTATTTCGTAATTTATTACTATTTAGTTGTTTACACAACGCTTGCTCCTTAATATCTTGACCATCTGGTTTTTATTAACTTAACAGCCTATTTTTATACTCGCAAGATTACTTGCGAACCTTGAGTTCATTATGTATGAACTACTTTTCTGTATAGTCCAAAATTTTGACAAGTTATTTTTTACACGTTACTAAATGACTAAAGAACACGAAATAGTGCTGTCGCTTTTGCGGTTGGCAATCTCGGGGAAGGAATGTACGTTGCCCCAGGGTGTTGAATTCACGTTCGACAAGCTCAGGGCTGGCTGGCTCACCACATGTGATTGGACAAAGGTGATAGACGTTGCTTTTGAGCAAGGAGTTCTTGGGGTATGCTTTGAGAGCCTCTCTTCCTGCTCCTCCCCTGAAGGGAAGGAGTGTCCTATGGATATGGACAGCCTGATGGAGTGGATAGGGCAGGTGGAGCTGCAAAAAACGGAATATCGGCAACGATTGGATGTGGCCACAAGATTTGCGGCAGAGCTGGAGAAGGTGGAAGTGAGGACGTGTGTGCTGAAGGGCTTGGCGTATGCACGATATTACCGGCATCCGGAATTGAGGTGCAGTTGCGATGTGGATGTCTTTTTGAAGAACGATGACGATAACGATGACTGTGGGTTTGAGATAGGCAATCAGGTGGCGGAACGGATGGGGGCTGAGGTGGACAGGACGGAGCAGAAACATTCACACATCCAACTGGACGGGATTCATATTGAGAACCATCGGACTTGTACGGGCTTGGATAGCAAGGAACTGGAAGACTATCTCGCAAAGTTCTTGTTTTTGCCCAATAATGAACGACTGGCGGGTACAACTTTGGAACTGCCGCCACTGATGTTTGATGCGTTGTTCTGCCTGTATCACGCCAAGACGCACTTCGTGGTGGAGGAGGGCATACAAATTCGGCATGTGGTGGACTGGGTGCTGATAAGGCGGGAACTGGAGAAACAGGGATTGTATGATGCGTGTGTGCGTGATGCTGAACGGTTTGGACTGAACAAGTTCTTGCAGCCATTCAACGGCATTGCAGATGTGGTGGAAGGGAAGAGGGAACTGGCAGACTTGATGGGAAGCGAGTGGCTGATGTGGAAGGATGTCATACGGGAGCGTGTGCCTGTGGATCATGGCAGGGGTTGGCTGTGGACCAGACTGCGGCTGCTACAGCAGATGAGACGCAACAGCTGGAAGTATCGGCTTTATACGGATACAACGGCATGGAAGGATATTTATGGAAGCCTGAGGCGGTATGTGATGAGGGTTGTGAGGAGACCTGAGGTGGTGAAATATATGTTTGGGGGGAAGTGAACTTTTCGCTGGCGCTACATTGGGCTCTTCGCTTCGCTACAGTAGGCGTAGCCACAGGGTAGTTTACGAAGAGTAGGCATAGCCGCAGAGTAGTTTACGCAGTGTGACAATAATAACTAGATATGGAACAAACCAGAGAAAGAATTTATTTGTGTCTGGCGCACATGAGTGAGGCTGGGGTGGAAAAGAAGTACATCCAGAAGGCGTTTGACGATAATTATGTGGTGCCACTGGGGCCGAATGTGAATCAGTTTGAGCAGGAGCTGGAGAAGTTCGTGGGACAGGACAAGCGTGTGGTGGCACTGAGTTGCGGTACTGCGGCTGTTCATCTGGCGCTGATTGCCTGTGGCGTGAGGGCGGGCGATGAGGTGTGCGTGCAGTCGTTCACATTTTGTGCTTCTTCGCATCCTATCACCTATCTGGGTGCCAAGCCGGTATTCATTGGCTCGGAGAAGGATACTTGGAACATGGATCCTGAACTGCTGGAGCAGGCTATCGTGGACCGCAAGGCGAAGACGGGCAAGTACCCGAAGGCCATCGTGCCGGTGGCGCTGTATGGTATGCCATACAGGATTGACCGTATCATGGAGATTGCGGAGAAGTACGGCATTGCGGTCATAGAAGATGCGGCCGAGGGTTTCGGCTCTCGCTTCGACGGGAAGGTGCTGGGAACGTTCGGCAAGTATGGCGTGTTGTCGTTCAACGGCAACAAGATGATCACGACCAGTGGCGGGGGGGCACTGATTACGGCTAGTGACGAGGAGTGGAATGAGGTGATGCGCTATGCGACGCAGTATCGCGAGGGGTACCCGTATTATCAGCACGAGAAGATAGGCTTCAACTACCGTATGAGCAATATCTGTGCGGGCATCGGCATTGGCCAGATGACTGTGGCGGATGCGCATGTGGCTCATCACAGGCATATTGCGAAGCTGTATGAGGAGGCGTTTGCGGCTGTGCCGGAGATTGACTTCCACAAGGGGCCGGAGTGGGCCGCCGAGGGGAGCAACTACTGGTTGACCATCATCACGATAGCCCCGTCGGTGCATGTGAAGGGGCAGGAGCACGCCTACAATCAGGCTGTGACGGGTGCCGTGGGAGGTGCTGCGGGGGTGATTCATGCGGCATCAACGGCCCACACGGACTGTGAGCCGAATGCGAATGTGGAGGCCATGCGCGTGTGCCTGGACAAGGCCGGCATTGAGGCTCGGCCACTGTGGAAACCGATGCATAAGCAGCCGGTGTATGAAGCCATGAGCTGTGCCACCTATTCCAACGATGTGGAGGTTGGGCTCTTTAAGGTGGGCATGTGTCTGCCCTCCGGGCCTTGTGTGAGCGACGAGGATGTGAGGTATATTGTGGAGTGCATCAAGGAGGCGATAAAGGGTTAAAGGTTATCGGTTATAGAAATTCTGAAAGTAAAGAAGGTAACGCCCTGGAGCCGGGGACGGTGCTGCCGATTCATAGGCACACTCAGACGAATGAGGTGGTGGTGATTCTGAGAGGGATTGCCACTCGATATTTCTATGACGAGAACGGAAACGTTGACGAGGTAGTGGCCATCAAGGCTGGATGCGATTGCCCAAGCATGAGTGTGGAGAAAGGCCGCTGGCACAGGATTGAAAGCCTGGAGAGCGGCACGGTGATCTTCGATGCCAATGACTGCAGGTACAGGGAGGAAGGGAGTGAGATGAATGATGAATGCTTACGGTGGATTCATTTCAACTTTCTGTTGGCATAGTTGGAGATGCAATCAGGAATCTGAATCTCGTAATTCGGATCGTTCAACAACGATGAGGTGAGCAACATGTCGGCGGTTGTCCGGTTGGTAGCAAAGGCTATGTTATATAGTGCGGCCAGACGGGTAAGTGCCGACACATCGTTTTGGTGACCTTGTATGATCAGATTGTCGCAAAAGAAAATGAGCATATCGATCTTTCTTTCGGCAATCATGGCTCCAATCTGCTGGTCACCGCCCAAAGGGCCAGACAAGAGTCGCGTCACTTTCCCTCTGAATGGGAAATGTACTCCGCTTTTGTCCTCGATCATTGTCTCTTCGATTAGTCTGCCTGTAGTTCCTGTGGCAAACAGCTTGTGTTGTGAGAGCATGTCTTGGTTGAACTTCACCCACGACAGAAGTTCCTCTTTACGCCCATCATGGGCTACTAATGCGATATTCAAACTTTTCATATTCCTTGATCTATTTTTTTGTACAAACCTTGTCATACATAATGCAAAAACCATACCAAATATTTGTCCACAATCATTTTTGTGCGTCGTTTGTTGTCACTCTTGTTCGAATAGCCTGCGATAAAGCGCTGCTTTTTTTGCCAGAGCCAACGGATAAGCACGCGAGGATGAAGGCATACGCCACCATTCCACTTCACGGGCAGGTAATGTGACTCTTGTCATTGAGCCGACTGGAGGCATTCTCACCATGGTGCCCGAAGTTTCCGACCAAAAATGCTGCAACTCCGCGCTGGCCTTTCCTCCGGTAGTAATGACTCGTTGGCATCGCGGAATCTGTGTCAACAGTTCCACCACATCGGTGGGTTCCAATATGTCAAGAAACTCATCACTGGCATTGTCGTGTAGCCTACACACCTTACGGGCTGTGTCGAAGAAAGCCAAGTGGGCTTCACGACAAAAACATACGATCCGCTCCTTGTCGAAGCTCTTCGTCCCGTGTATCTCAAAATACGACTTGTCGCCGAAATGGATTTCACCCATGATACGCCAGAAATCATTGATCCAGTTGGGATAGAAAAAATCCATGGACCACCGAAGTTTGGGCGGAGGAAAGCTTCCGAGAAAAAGCATCTTGGCATTGGCCGGCAGGAACGGTTCGAGTGGATGGGTTTCAATAACCATGGATGTTGGCTTTCTTCGAAAAAGGTTGTCCCAACAAAAATGACAGGACTTCCGAACGGCTCACTACCCATTTCCCCAATAGCAATGGGAAGGAAAATCCTGCCAGGCTGACAAGAAACATACAGAGTGTAAAGTCGCTTGCTGCCGTAATGCCCATTCTTGCCAATACCACTTTGGCAAATTCCGAAAAGCATGTGTGAAACAGATAGATCACAAACGACATGCTGCCTACAAACGACAACCATCCGTGTATGCGTTGCTCTTTCATGTCGCTTATTACCAACGAGAGGAGACACACCGAACCAATGCCCACAAATGGTAGTACCCGACGCACCCAAAAACCATCGCTGCCATTAAGCAGCCAGCATTCCATGAGCACAAAGCAAAGTGTCAGTTCGGCAGTCCACATCCAACGCCATGCTGTCGGTCCATTCCATCTATCCTGCATGGCCGTTACCCAGCCACCATCCTGCATCCATAATCCAGCCATGAAAAACACTGCCATGTTTTTTACGTGACTGAGGCAGAATGCCGAAGGAAGATGGATAGGAACAAGCCACAACACAACAGCCAGTAGGCCAACAAGAGCCCGATACCATTTCCGCGACGACACGCCCACCACCAAAAACATCAGCATCAATACCCACACAAACCACAGGTGATAAGCTGCCTCCGGATACCAGAACATCCTTATGAAAGTGCTCCATTCCACTTCGTTTTTAACTTCTACCACACATTGCATCACCAATTTGACTGATATGATGCAGGTTGAGGCTGTCAGGTAGGGAATCATCAGTCGTTTTGCCTTCCGCCACACGAATGCACTGTAACTTCCCGATTTTTGTGTATAGGTAAAAAGCAAACCGCTCAGAAACATGAATGCGGGCATGTGAAACGAGTAGATTACCTTTACCACTCCATCCCAAACATTGTTGGAGGTGGTTGGATTGAAATGTCCCACCACCACGAGCATTATCAAGAAAGCCTTGGCAATGTCCACAAACTCAAGCCTGCTACTCCTGCCCATCAAATAGGTATGGTAGGACAATGTGTCTTGTCGTTCGGGGCTATTGTTCTCCTTCATGCACATGTTCGTCCAGAAAATGTTTTTCATAATTCAAAACTCTCCATCGCTGTTTGGATACGTCGTACTGACATCGACAGGTTACGTCCTGATCGTGAGTCGTCGCGCTCGATGATTGAGATGGGAAATCCATTTCTCTTGGCCAGATTCATGTATGTGTCGAACGTGTTCTGCTCGTTGGGCGTACCAAAGTTATATGTTCCCCGCACGTCCACATGAAGCAGGCGTTCCACATTCCTTGCCATTGTCCATACATTGGTCAGTCCCCGATACTCTTTGGGGCTTGCGCATACTGTCTTCCCCTGTTCCATCGCTTGTTTCATCACACACAGAATGCCACCTGTGTGTGGATAAACAGAATCAGGCTGGTCGTACATCCAGGTCAGCCGCAGCGCCACTGCATCGGACAACACATTGCTTACTTGCTGCTCTGCTTGCAGCTTGTGTTGACCATATGCGTTAATGGGAGCCAATGGCACATCCTCGTCTAATAGGCCACTTCGCTTTGTGCCGTTATATACCTGATCGCTCGACATATACACCAGTCGTGCTTCCACCATGCCACAAGCCAGAGCCAGGTTCAGTGCGCCTGTGACATTCGTCGCATACGACTCTTCAGGATGTGTTTCACAATAGACCGTGTTGGCCAAGGCTGCACAGTGTACCACTACCTGTGGCCTTGCGTGCTGTAGATGCCATGCACAAGCTTCCTTGTTTGTGATATCCAGTTCGCTATGCGATGGTGCAACTACCTCATGTCCCTTTTCCTGGAGATAGGTTTTCAGCCTACTGCCAAGAAAACCAGTGGAACCTGTTATCAAAACTTTCATGTAATAAACTGTTGATAAGTTGTTTCCCAAATTACCATTCGAATGCAAATCGAGCAGTCATCGATTTCAGTCGCTTGTCATATTTTTTGATGGCAACGACAAGTCAGAGATTCAACCTATAGGTGTTTGTCTCCTTTTTCTGGAAGCCCATGCTTTTGTACAAGCCGTTGGCTTCTACACGTTTGGGCGCAGAAGTGAGATGCAGTTCGATGGGCGAAAAGGCTTTTGCTTGCTCGATGACGTACTCCATGAGCTGCTTACCTAAATGCTGTCCGCGATAGGCTGAAGAAACCACCACATCCTCGATGGATGCTTTCGTTCCGCTTGGCGAGTGGAATACACAAAGCGACGCACATCCGATGACATGTTCTTCCTCTTCAATCGCATAAAGATGACAGTTGGCATCCTCTAACACGGCCATGCACTTTTCAAAAGTGAAAGCCACCTTGTCGGACAATTCTGTCATGAGCCTCTTCAAATCTTCTGTTTGGGTCGGGCTACATCCGTGCAATTCCCTTATTTCCATAGTTCACTTCCGTCTTTTTCGTATTTGCCGTTTTTTGTCTCAAGGATAACAGAGGGCTCCAATACCTCCACGGTGTGCCAAATGCCCATTGGAACCACACAACCGAAGTTGCCTGCTATGGGGTCAAGCATGTAACGGGTTGTCTCATGCTTCGTATTATCGTACAACACCTCTATAGTTTTCCCATAAAGAAGGATTACGTTTTCGTTGCTTATCGGATGACGATGTGCTGGAACCACCGTTTCTGGCAAGAGTGCATTGAGCATACATTGGCTCCCATCTTCCGACGTATTCCGGAGGTCATAGTGCTGACGTCGTCGAGGATTTTCGGCAGCCTTATCCAATAGTTCCGTTATCAGTTTCTTGTCAATTCCTATCATGCCTTTCCGTTGTTTTGGAGGTTGTCTTAAAAACAGTTTCTTGCCTGACTGCTTCGTTGAGGCAATCGGCCATGTGGGGGCTCAGTTGTGGACGAGGGTGCCAATGTCCTCGCCAGCCAGTACTTTGTGCAGATTGCCAGTCACATCCATGTTGAACACGTAGATGGGGAAGTTGTTGTCCTTGCACATGCAGATGGCGGACAGGTCCATGACCTTAAGGTCGCGACGGAGCACCTCCTCGTAGGTGATGTCGTTGAATTTGGTGGCTGTAGGGTCTTTCTCGGGATCGGCAGTGTAGATGCCATCGACACGTGTGCCCTTGAGCATGACATCGGCTTCTACCTCAATGCCATGTAATGAGGAACCGGTGTCGGTGGTAAAATAGGGTGATCCGGTACCACATGCAATGATGACGACTTTACCTTGCTCCATAGCGTCGATGGCTTTCCATTTCGTATAAAACTCACCAATGGGCTCCATACGGATGGCCGTAAGTACTTGGTTGCATACGCCTGCCACTGTGAGTGCGCTACTTAGGGCGAGACTGTTGATGGTGGTAGCGAGCATTCCCATTTGGTCGCCTTTGACGCGGTCGATGCCTTTACCTGTGCCGCTAAGGCCACGGAAAATATTGCCTCCACCGATGACAATACATATCTGAATACCCATTTCATGAGCATCCTTTATTTGCTGTGCATATTCGGCCAAATGTTGCTCGTCGATACCAAATTGTTTCTGCCCCATGAGGCTTTCACCGCTCAGCTTGAGTAAGATTCGTTTGAAACGTGCCATAATGTAATTATTTTGATTTCTGTAATTTTATAAGCCTTAATTCCGCAACTTAGTTAATAAAAATTAATATAAGTTCTTGGGCGACAAAATGTTGTCAAAAAATTTGCCATATCAGAAATTTCACCTATCTTAGTACTGTAAAAAACACTGATACGACATGGCAAAGGTAGCAATAAAATCTGAGAAACTCACACCCTTCGGTGGAATATTTTCAATAATGGAGCGATTTGACTCCATGCTTTCATCTGTAATAGATTCAACACTTGGTTTGAGATGCAAACTATCCGGCTATCAGTATAGCGAGATTATCCGTTGGCTACGCCTTTGTTTCCTCGCCATGGCATAGTCCAAACATGTTTTGACTTTGCACATCTGGCTTAACGGAAACAATCGCTCATGAGTATCTACTTCTGTGGCGGTTCCTGTGTGGAAGATGTCACCACTCATCTGATGCCCCATCTCTCGCTTCATCCGACTCTTCGCACGTGTAGTGCCGACACTATCCTCAGAGCCATAAAGGAACTGACCCAGGAAAACATCTCATATACATCGGACATGGGAAAGAC
>DCGR01000074.1:8511-9144 GCA_002315285.1 Bacteroides sp. UBA1773
AAACGTATGACATTGACTTCGACCACCAGTTCATCCAGGCGGAGAAGTTTGATGCGAAACTCACGTACAAGAGGTTTTTTGGCTATCGCTCCGGTGTGGCGGCCATCGGTGACCTGATTGTTGGCATCGAGAACAGCGATGGCAATACCAACGTACGTTTCCACCAGATGGATACGTTAAGGATGTGAGTTTTGTGTGTTTTTGTAACAATTACATTCTGGAATCAACTAAACATTTGATTTACAGGTAATAGATTAGAAAAATATTGAAAATACATCTGCTCATCAAGCTTTTTTAGTTGATACATTGTAACAATAACGATTTTGCACAAAATTGTATAATATGGTATTATTCAAGCATTTAATTACTAATCGTTACAAAATAATTCAAAACTCAGATACCTATGGATTTACGCTTGTGTGTGGAGTAGCCTTTTTCGCTGTTCCAGTACGAATAATCCTCATAAATATAGGTCACGCCGGTCCTTGGCTGGATGACCTCGATGATGTTATAACCTTTTTTTGCCATATACGGAATGAATTACGGCGCAAATATAACCATATAATCTCGCATAGGCAAATCTTCAAATGATTATTATCAATGTTTTATATTTATTTAACCATATTCGCATGG
>DCGR01000091.1 GCA_002315285.1 Bacteroides sp. UBA1773
CCTTACACGGCCTGAATAGTTACAAGGGAAGGGCACAGACAACCGATGAAAACTTTTCGGGCATCGACCACACATATTCCACCGAAAAAGCGTATCTTTGCCGCATGTTATATCCAGCCAACATAGAACAGAAGATAGGATTTGACCATATACGCAAGCTGCTGAAAGGCCGTTGCCTCAGCGAGCTGGGTGCGGGGAAAGTGGATGAGATGACTTTTTCGGACGACTACGCCACCATCGACCAACGGCTGCGGGAGGCGGTGGAGTTTGCCGGCATCATCCGGGAGGGCGCACCGTTTCCCGACGAATTTTTCTTCGACGTGCGCGACTCGCTGCGGCGAATCCGCATCGTTGGCATGTATCTGAGCGTGCAGGAATTGTTTGACCTGCGCCGTTCGCTCGACACTATCCGTGGCATCCTTGCCTTCCTGAAGCCTGCAGAGGCGGAAGAAACGCCACGTTGCCCGGCACTGTGGGCACTGGCCGAGGTTGTCGGTGTGCCCCAGCAGCTGCTTGTGCGTATCAACACCGTCCTCGACAAGTATGGAAAGGTGAAAGACACGGCTTCGCCTGCCCTGCAAGCCATCCGTCGCGAACTGGCTTCAGTGACCAGCAGCATCTCGAAGACACTTCACAGCATCCTGCATGCCGCCCAAAACGAGGGTGTGGTGGAGAAGGATGCCACACCCACGCTGCGCGATGGCCGACTGGTCATTCCGGTGGATCCGGCCGTGAAACGCAGGATCCGTGGCATCGTGCACGATGAGTCAGCTTCGGGTAGAACGGTGTATGTGGAACCCACCGAAGTGGTGGAAGCCAACAACCGCATCCGCGAACTCGAGAACGACGAGCACCGGGAAATCATCCACATACTGACCGAGCTGTCGGACTATGCCCGCCCGCTGATTCCCGACTTGCTTTCCTGCTACGAGTTTCTGGCACAAATGGATTTCATCAGGAGCAAGGCCTTGTTTGCCATCCAGACCGCAGCCGTCCGCCCGGTGCTGACCGACGACACTGTCGTGGATTGGGCCGTGGCCGTGCATCCGCTGCTACAGCTCTCGCTGGCCAAGCATGGCAAGAAGGTGGTGCCACTCGACATAGAGCTGGACAAGACCAAGCGCGTGCTCATCATTTCCGGACCGAACGCCGGAGGCAAGTCGGTGTGCCTGAAAACCGTGGCACTGCTGCAATACATGCTTCAAAGTGGCATGCTTGTGCCCATGCATGAGCGGAGCCGCGCGGGGGTGTTCGAGAGCATCTTCATCGACATCGGCGACGAGCAGAGCATCGAGGACGACCTGAGCACCTATTCCTCGCATCTATCGAACATGAAGCAGATGCTCCGCCACGGCTCTCCGCGAAGCCTGGTGCTCATCGACGAATTTGGCAGCGGCACAGAACCGCTCATCGGTGGAGCCATTGCCGAGGCTGTGCTGAAAAGACTCAACGAGCGGGGCACTTTTGGAGTCGTCACCACCCACTACCAGAACCTGAAACATTTTGCCGACAGCCACGAGGGGGTGGTGAATGGAGCCATGCTCTACGACCGCCAGCTCATGCAGCCACTTTTCCAGCTACAGGTGGGCAACCCGGGCAGTTCGTTTGCCGTAGAGATAGCCCGCAAGATAGGGTTGCCCGAGGAGGTGATAGCCGATGCCTCGGACATCGTGGGCAGTGAATACATCAGTGCCGACAAGTACTTACAAGACATTGTCCGCGACAAACGCTATTGGGAAAACAAACGACAGCATATCCGCAAACGTGAGAAGGAACTTGAGGACATCATCGCACGCTACGAACAGGAAATGGCCGAGTTGGGAAGGACCCGGAAAGACATCATCCACCAAGCCAAGGAGGAAGCAAAAACGCTGATTGGCGATGCCAACGCCCGCATCGAGAACACCATACGCAGCATCAAGGAGGCGCAAGCCGACAAGGAGAAAACACGGCAGGCGCGTACCGAGCTCAGCGGATTTAAGGAGGTGATTGACGACACACCGGAAGACATCGACGAGAAAATAACACGCAAGATGGAACAAATCAAGGCGCGTCAGGACAGGAAGAAAAATCGGCCTGCGAAGCCGGCTGCTACGGGCAACAGCCACGCACAGACAAAACTAGCAGAATGCTGCGCGACACCTGGCGCATGGGTCAGACTGAAGGGGCAGACTGCCGTAGGCGAAGTGCTTGAAGTGCACGACAAGGAAGCAGTGATATGTTTCGGACACCTGAAGACCACCATCCAGACCGACCGATTGGAACCCGCACGCAAGCCCGACGAACAGACCATCAGAAAGAGTACGTTCGTGAGCGTGGAGACACGTGATGACATGCGGCAACGAAAGCTCAATTTCCATCAGGACATCGACGTGCGGGGTATGCGGGGTGATGAAGCCCTACAGGCCGTGACCTATTTCATCGATGATGCCATACTGGTGGGCATCGACCGCGTGCGCATTCTCCACGGCACGGGCACGGGCATCCTGCGCACGCTCATCAGACAATATCTGCAAACGGTGGGTGGCATCAGGCGTTTTCAGGACGAACACGTGGAATTCGGAGGAGCCGGAATAACCGTAGTGGATTTGAAATGAAAGCAATGACAGAACCAACCCGACACTCCTGCACAACGATGGCCGCACTTACACTTTCCGTTCCGCATCAGGCTTCCCAAGTAGTGCTCCACACGTGTTGCGCCCCTTGTTCGTCGGCCATCATCGAGTGTCTGATGCAACACGGTGTAACACCCATCATCTACTACAGCAATCCCAACATCTGGCCTCGGGAAGAATACCTTGTACGCAAAAACGAGTGTACACGTTATGCCCAGTCGTTGGGACTCGAGATTGTGGATGATGACTACGACCACGAGGCATGGCTCAACGAGATGACAGGACTGGAGCATGAACCCGAACGCGGACAACGCTGCCTAAAGTGCTTTCGCCTCAGGCTACTCCGCACTGCCCAGTTTGCCGCACTTCGCGGGACAAATGTCATTACCACCACGCTTGCCTCATCGAGATGGAAGAGTCTCGACCAAATCAATGAAGCCGGCACTTGGGCCTGCAGCCAAGTGGAAGGTGTGGATTGGTGGAACCAGAACTGGCGCAAAGGAGGCTTGCAGGAGCGCCGGTCGACCATCATCAAAGACCATCATTTTTATAATCAACAATATTGTGGCTGTGAGTTTTCTTTCCGAAACTCACCTGCTTCTGGAATCTTAGACAACAAACTATAAAACCATTGTGTCGCCATGCCGCTGAACTTACCCGACAAACTACCTGCCATTGAACTGCTGAAAAAGGAAAACATCTTTGTGATGAACCAGTCGAGGGCCGTATCGCAGGATATTCGTCCGCTACAGATTGCAGTGCTCAACCTTATGCCCATCAAGATCACAACCGAAACAGACTTGGTGCGGCTGCTCTCCAATTCGCCCTTGCAGATAGAGCTTTCGTTCATGAAACTGCGCAGCCATACGCCCAAACACACGCCAATAGAACACATGCAGGCTTTCTATCGTGACTTCGAAATCATGCAACACGAACACTACGATGGCCTCATCATCACCGGCGCGCCACTCGAGGATTATGAATACGAGGACGTGACCTATTGGAAGGAGGTGACAACCGTGTTTGACTGGGCACGGACCCACGTCACTTCCACACTCTACATCTGCTGGGCAGGCTTCGCGGCGCTGTATCACTTCTACGGAATTCAGAAGCATCGGGTGCCAGCCAAGGTGTTTGGCATTTTTGAGCACTATGCCTCACAGCCTCGACTACCTATTTTCCGTGGGTTCGACGACCGCTTCTTCATCCCTCATAGCCGGCACATAGAATTGCACCGTGAGGAAATAGCGGGTGTGCCAGGTCTGCAGATCATTTCGGAAAGCAACGAATCGGGCGTTTATATGGTAATGGACCCTAACGGACGTGATTTCTACATTACCGGACATGCCGAGTATTCACCGCTCACGCTCGATGCCGAGTATCACCGCGACCTCGACAAGGGGCTGCCCATACAAATGCCTAAGAATTATTACGACCACGACAATCCCTCGGAATCGCCTGTGGTGCGCTGGCGCAGTTCGGGCAACCTGCTTTTCAGCAACTGGCTCAACTATTATGTCTATCAGGAAACACCGTACGATTGGGTGGCACAGACAAAATCATGAAAACGACTACAGCCATTGAACTGTTAGCACCAGCCAAAAACCTGGAATGTGGCATGGCTGCCATCGACCACGGAGCGGATGCTGTGTACATCGGTGCCACCAAGTTTGGTGCCCGTGCTGCCGCAGGCAACTCCGTGGAAGACATCCGCAGGCTTGTGGATTATGCTCACCCGTATCGTGCCAAGGTGTATGTCACCATCAACACAATTCTGTACGACAGCGAACTGTCCGAAACCGAGCAGCTCATTTGGGAGCTCTACCACATCGGGGTGGATGCACTGATTGTGCAGGATATGGCACTGCTGCAACTCCATCTACCTCCCATACCGCTTCATGCCAGTACACAAGCCGACAATCGTTCTGTCGAGAAAGTACGGTTTCTGAGCAAGGCAGGTTTCCGGCAGATTGTGCTGGCCCGTGAACTTTCGCTACAGGAAATCGAGCAGATCCATCGTGAAGTGCCAGAGGCGCGACTGGAAGTGTTTGTACATGGCGCACTTTGTGTCAGCTATTCAGGACAATGCTATGTGAGTCAGGCTTGTTTCCATCGGAGCGCCAACCGGGGCGAGTGTGCACAGTTTTGCCGCATGGCTTTCGATATGGTCGATGCCGACGGCAAAACCGTGGCACGGCAAAAGCATCTGCTTTCGCTGAAGGACCTGAACCAGAGCGATGTGCTTGAGGAAATTCTCGAGGCAGGAGCCACCTCCTTGAAGATAGAAGGACGGCTGAAGGATGCGTCGTACGTGAAGAATGTCACAGCCTACTACCGACGTAGGCTCGATGCGATTTTCCGCTATCGCAAGGAGTTTGTGCGTGCATCGTCTGGAACGGAACATTTCAGCTTTGAGCCCCAACTCGACAAGACGTTCAGCCGAGGAAGCACCCATTATTTCCTGCATGGACGCAATACCGACATATTCTCGTTTGACACCCCAAAATCTTTGGGTGAAGAAATGGGTAGTGTGAAGGAAATAGGCAGAAACAGCTTTACGGTGGCCGGACTGAAAAGTTTCAGCAACGGCGATGGCTTGTGTTTCATCGACAACACTGGCAAGCTCTGTGGCTTTCGGCTGAATCGTGTGGAGGGGAACTGTCTATATCCTGCCAGGATGCCCGCCATCCTCCCTCGCATGAAAATCTATCGCAACTACAGTCAGGCGTTTGAAAACGCCATGCAGGGCAAGACTGCCGAACGGAACATCCGTGTGGAACTGGCCATGACGACCAATCCTTTTGGCTTTACACTTTGTGCTACGGATGAAGATGGATGTCGTGCGTGTGTTTCGTTTCCATCCGACAAGCAGCAAGCCCGCGCCCCACAGGGCGACAACCTGAAGGCCCAGTTGGGCAAATTGGGGAATACCCCTTTTGAGGCTTCCACGATTGATGTGACAGGCTGTTCGGATTGCTTCATTCCCTCATCGGTAATCAATGCGTGGAGGAGACGACTTGTGGAGTCGTTGCTTACATCACGCCGCATCAATTATCGACGGGCTACGGAACGCATTATTCCTACCCAACACGACTATCCACAAAGCCAACTCACTTATTTAGGTAATGTGATGAATCAGCAAGCCCGCCTGTTCTATGCTGCGCATGGGGTAAGACAAGTGGATCCTGCTTACGAAACAACACCGCCCGAAGGTGGTGTTGCCGTCATGTTTTGCCGTCATTGTCTGCGTTATAGCTTTGGGTGGTGCCCGAGCCGTCAGCACAGACGCTCACCCTTCCGTGAGCCATTTTATCTGGTGACAGATAACAACCAGCGTTTCCGTCTGGAGTTCGACTGTCGCCAGTGTGTGATGAAGGTGGTTACAACCTGAGACGAATATCTACCCCCACTTGCACAGGTTTGCCATGCTGGGCAAACACGCGGTTCATGGTTACGAAACTGAATGTATCGAATTGCTTGTCGGTGAGGTTCTGCCCCCAGATGCAACAATCAAGATTGCCGAAGTTGATGTTCACGTGTGCATTCAGCGTAGCATACGATTTCTGCCACAACTGGTTATCCTCAGTCCAATAGGTCTTTCCTATGCCTACACAGTTGGCTCCAAAACAAAATCGACCGATGGAATACTCAGCCCCCACATTCAACGTGTGGATAGGCACAAAAGGAACCCTGTTGTCGGTATAGTCGGTTTCGCCATCATCGTAATCGGTGAAAGTGGCGTGGGTGTAGCCATAGTTACATGTCATGTTCAAGTGGCTTGTGAGCAATGCGCTTGCAGATGCTTCCACACCGTAACTCCGACTCTTTCCTGCGTTGACCATCATACGCCCGAATCCGTTTTCAGAGAAACGCGCTATCTGCTGGTTGCGTATGTCCATCATGAAGGTCGCCACATCGGCCTTCAGCCTTCCCCGACATAAGTTCAAGTGGGTACCTATCTCATAGCTCCAACTGTATTCGGGCTTGAACGCCACACTTTCTATGTTGGTGTGGCTCTTCAATGATTCGATATCCACAAAACGCTCCATCATGCCTTTGCTGACTTCGTTCACTTTGTCGAGCATCCCATTCTTGAGTTCACCCTGCATCAGATCCGAAAACATCTGAATGTTGTATCCTCCCGAACGATAGCCCTTTGCCACAGTGGCATAGATGCTATTGCCACGGTCAATCTTGTATTGCAGAGCCATCTTAGGCAAGAACTGCACATAGTCGTGATTGAGCTTTCCCTGTAGTTTCGGAGCCGTGTTGAGATCCTTGTATGAAGTGTATGGCATGATTTTGAACTCATAGTTGAGACTGGTGTCCGAGAAGTAGTCGAGCCACATCTTCTCGTACTCCACACGGGCACCCAAGGTGAGTGCCCACTGACCCAGATTGAAGGTGGATTGATGGAAGAGGGCAGCACTCAGCACAGGCGTGCGCATCAAGCTCGTCACCGAAAACTCTTTGTCGGTGACATCGAGCATCATATCGGGCATCCGTGGATAGTCCTTTTTCACTGCACTGAAAATGTCATTCACATTATCTTCCACCATTTCCTTCACACCATCCTGCCGGAACACCACAGGAGCATCGGTCTTCAGCCACTCGTAGAAACCACTAGCCCCACATACCCACTCCCATGTTTGCCGTTGCCGGTTCTTGAACACAACCTCTTCGGTCAGCGTACTCAGCCGTTGGCGTTGTTCGAGAGTGTAGATATCGGTTGGGAGGAAATCCTGATCGAGAAACATACGATCGGCGAGGTACTGAAAGCCCGTAATGGCATTCATGACGTAGCGTTCGGTCTGATGCTCTACGTTCAAGCCAGCATTCAGCATACCCCTTCGATAACGGCTATCTCGGTTGTAGCTTATCGTGCCTATGTATGACTCGTATTGCTTGTTGGGTTCTTCGTACCCTTCGGCCGCTCCTTTGTAGAAATAAGGATAAGCGCCTTGATCGGAATAGTCGTAACTGAGCGTAAAGTCAAGCTTTAATTCGGGTTGGGGTAACCATATTGCACGCAATCGTCCGCCTCCAGCCTTCATGGCATCGAGTCGGACTCCAGTATATGAGTTCTTGAAGAATCCTCCCTGGTGTTCATAATATGCGCCAGCCGAGAAGGCAAACTCATCGGATACACGATGACTATGGGTCAGCGAATACTGTTCAGTGCGATGGTTGCCTATGCCGATTCGGAAATCAGTGCCTTGATAGCTGAACGGACTGCGGGTGTGTACCCTCACTAGTCCGCCCATAGTGTTTCGGCCATACAAAGTGCCCTGAGGACCACGAAGAATGTCGATGCGTTCCACATCATAGAAGTTGAAGTCGAAGGCCGACTTGTCGATGTAGGGGATGTTATCCACATACATGCCTACGGCTGGTGTGTGAATGCGTGAGCCAATGCCACGAATGTAGATTGACGAGGTGAGCCGTGAGCCATAATCGGGAATGAACAACCCTGGAGCCAACGTACTGATGTTTTTTACCGACAGTACCCTTTGTTTTTGCAAATCTTCTTGCGAAAGTAGCGAAACCGATGAAGGAAGCTCCTGCAGCTTGCTTGTTTCCTTGGGTGATGAGACAATGGTCACTTCTTCCAAATCCACAACTCGCAGTGTGTCGGTTTGTGCCTGTAGATTGCCAAGTAATGCGATAAAAGCTATGATAAAAACAGTTTTCTTCATTTCTCCTTCTGTTTCCGATTGAACAAATATTAAGATGAATCCTATCTATGGAGAACTACCATAAACCTGACGCAAAATGATTACGGCTAATTTATAGAACCCACCTTATCGAAAGAAGTTGGGACGTAGGCTTAGGCCAGCAGACTTTGTACAAGAGCGGTTAACAGGGGAACGTCGTTTACCTTCATGGAACTGCGAATAGTCACCATCGGATCCACTATCGTTACATGTTTCATTTCACTCAGCATCTCCTTCATCACACGTCCTGCCGATGGCGCCCACGAACCGTTTTCCACTAGGGCAACCTTTCGTTTGCTATAGCCCTTTATCTGAAGGCGGTGTAGAAAGTCATACATGGGGGAAAACAGCCCTGCATCGTACGATGATGCCGCTACTATCATCTTCGAGTAACGGAAAGCATCTTCCACATTCTCAGCCATATCGCTCCTGCACAAATCGCTTATGGCTATATGCTCTACACCTTGTTCCCGCAGTATCTCTACTATTTTTTTCGCAGCTACAGCCGTGTTGCCATGGATAGAAGCATGGGCCACAAATATACCTTCCGTTTCCGGTTCATAACGACTCCATGTGTCGTATAGCTCAACGTAATCATTCAAATTCGCGTTGAGTACTGGGCCATGAAGCGGACGGATGCTTTTCAGCGGCAAATCCTTCACCTTGCCCAATAGGGTTTGCACGGGAACACCATATTTACCTACTATATTGAAGTAATAACGTCGGGCCTCACAAGCCCAATCGTTGTCATCACTGCCTTGAAAGCCACACCTCGATAACGCTCCGAACTTGCCGAAAGCATCAGCACTGTAAAGAGCACCATCATATTTGTCATAGCTGACCATTACTTCAGGCCAGTGTATCATGGCTGCACTTATGAATTGGAGGCTGTGTTGTCCAAGAGTGAGCATGTCGCCTTCTTTTACTGTTCGTGTTCTGCCTTTGGAATCTATTTCCTCAAAGAATTGTGGCAACATTTGAATGGCTTTGGCCGAAGCAACCAATGTCAGTGTAGGCCATTGGTTCAGCATCCAACCAATCAAAGCTGAATGGTCGGGCTCCAAATGATGCACAACCAAATAGTCGGGGGTTCGTCCACCAAGAGCCTCGAACAGGTTGTCCTTCCATGCCTCACCTTTGGCTCCATCACACGTATCCATTACAGCTACCTGTTCATCAAGTATCAGATACGAATTGTATGAGATGCCTTCGGGTACATCATATTGACTTTCAAATTTGTCAATTTCGAGGTCATCTACTCCAAGATATCTTACATCGTGATTCAGTTCGCGCATATTTTATATTTCCTTTATAAATCCGCGCAAAAATACGAAAAAAAAGGAATCCAATTTATAAATAAGTGATATATTTGCCAACGGGAAGAGATGCGACATCTTTGAAACATGGTATGCGATACATCGAACTATCACAGAATCAGGCCCTTAGAGAGAATTAACCGATTGTGAAACCTTTTAGAAAACACAAAGCAATGAAAACAAAGTATTCCGGTACCCAGACCGAGAAAAATCTGGAAGCAGCATTCGCTGGCGAGTCGCAAGCACGCAACAAGTACACTTATTTTGCATCCAAGGCCAAAAAGGAAGGATTTGAGCAGATTGCAGCCCTTTTCCTCAAGACTGCCGACAATGAGAAAGAACACGCCAAACTGTGGTTCAAGGAACTGAATGGCATTGGCGAGACAGCCGAGAATCTGGCCGAGGCTGCCGCAGGCGAAAACTACGAATGGACCGACATGTATGCTGGTTTCGCCAAGACCGCCGAAGCCGAAGGATTCCCCGAACTGGCAGCCAAGTTCCGCGCTGTGGCCGCTATCGAGAAACGCCACGAAGAACGCTACCGTGCCCTGCTGAAGAATGTAGAGATTGCAGCCGTCTTCACCAAGAGCGAAGTAAAGGTGTGGGAATGCCGCAACTGCGGACATATCATCGTTGGCACCAATGCCCCTGAGCTTTGCCCGGTTTGTGCCCACCCGAAAGCCTATTTCGAGTTGCTGGCTGAAAACTATTGATTGGTATAGCCCCTACAATCGAACACACAAAATCCCTCGTCAGCATTGTCTGCTTTCGAGGGATTTCACATATTTGTGCATAAATTATGTTAATGTGCGACGTAATGAACTGATTGTCCACATTTTTATATATTTTTGTATCGACATACCTACACAAGCAATGACAACAATCAACGACATAATGGAGGTCATCGAAAGGACAGCCCCTTTGCAGCTACAGGAAAACTACGACAACGCAGGACTACAAGTGGGAAACCCTAGCAAAGAGACAAGCCGCATCATGGTGTGCCTTGACGCGACAGAGGAGGTGATAGAAGAGGCCTACGAAAAGGGATGTGACCTGATTGTGTCACATCATCCACTATTATTCCAACCTCTGAGGCACATTACTGGCAGCAGCCATGAGGAACGGTGTGTGATGCTGGCTTTGAAACTCGGCATCAGCATCTACTCCGCACATACCAACCTCGACAACGCAGAAAACGGTGTGAACTACAAGATAGCCGATATGATTGGTCTCACACAATTGGAGTGGTTGTACGAGAAGCCGTTCACCGCGGGATGTGCCTGTGGGGAAGGGCTGATAGGTACACTAGAGAAAGCCGAAGATGAGGAACTATTCATGCAAAGAATCAAGCAAACCTTCGATGTGGAATGTCTGATGCACAACAAGCTGCGTGGGCGCGTGGTAAAACGCGTGGCTCTATGTGGCGGATCAGGAGCTTTCCTGCTGCCACGAGCCATCGAGAAAGACGCTGACGTGTTCATCACGGGTGAGATGTCGTACCATCATTACTTTGGACATGAAAACGACTTGCTACTCATTGCCTTAGGGCACTACCAAAGCGAGCAGTTCACAAAAGACTTATTTGTGAAACTCATATCCTCTCATTTTCCACAATTGAATGTCTTGACTACCACCATCAACACCAACCCAATTCAATATTTCGTATAAACAACATCAACTGCCATGACTCTTAATTTCAGCATAGAATACCGCACTGTATGGGGAGAAGAACTGACAGTGAGAAAAGACAACGGAGACATCCTACTCCTGCATACAACCGACGGCATAATGTGGCGTGGGACAGAAGTAGTGCCTTGCGAGGAAGAGGAAAAGGCATTCACCTACCGATACGAGGTGCACCGTGAAGGACAGTGCATCCGCAGAGAGGTTGACGGGAAACACCGGTTCGAATGCAAGCAAGAGGGCACCTACTATCTTGATGACTGGTGGGAGATGTTTGCTACAAAGCCTGCCTACCTATGCAGACGCAATGCTGGAGTGGCGATTCCTGTGTTCGCCTTGCGTTCGGCAGGAAGTTTCGGTGTGGGAGACTTCGGTGACCTGAAAATGCTGATAGAGTGGACTTACAAGGCCGGAATGCACGTGGTACAAATTCTACCCATCAACGACACCACACAAACTGGTACTTGGCATGACTCCTATCCCTACAACAGCATCTCCATCTACGCACTACATCCACTATATCTCGACCTGCGACAATTGGGCAATCCGAAAGACACAAAACTGGCAGAGCAACTGGAAGAACAACGAAATGAGCTGAACAGACTGGCCGAAATCGACTACGAGAAAGTGATGAAAGGGAAGATGGCATACGCCAAAGCTACATTTGGACAAAACGGGAAGCAAACACTCAACTCGGTAGGATTCCGACAATTCTTTGCTGACAACGCCTACTGGCTCACGCCTTACGCTGCCTTCTCCTACTTGCGCGACACCTATCGTACTGCAAATTTCAGCACCTGGACTCAACATCGCACATACCAGTCAAACGATATTTTACAATTGCTGAAGCCCGGCAGCGAGAGCCAAACTGCCATCAACTTCTACTATTACCTACAATACAACCTTCACATTCAACTCAAGGCCGTAAGCCAAGCTGCGAACCGATGCCAGATAATACTGAAAGGCGACATCCCCATAGGCATAAGCCGCAACAGCGTAGAGGCTTGGACAGAACCTTACTATTTCAACATGAATGGACAAGCTGGTGCCCCACCCGATGCTTTCGCCACTGACGGACAGAACTGGGGATTCCCCACCTACAACTGGGAGGTGATGGCAAAGGACGGCTACCAATGGTGGATGCGACGTTTCCACAAAATGGCAGAATATTTCACAGCCTACCGTATTGACCACATTTTAGGGTTCTTCCGAATCTGGGAGATACCTACTTATGCCACCAGCGGACTACTTGGACACTTTTCTCCCTCCCTGCCACTCAGCGTAAATGAAATTGAACACTATGGGCTGAAATTTCAGAAAGACTTCATGACCCATCCCCTGATCAACGAGGAACTGATTGGCTCATTGTTCGGACAACTTTCGAACGAAGTGAAAGCACATTTCATGGAGCATAGCCATTACGATGTATATCGTATGAAAACCGACTTCGACACCCAACGGAAAATAGAGCTATACTTTGAAACGGCAAGGGGCCAACACTGGGACCACGATATAAAAAAGAAACTGATGGGGCTGCTCAACAATGTACTTTTCATTGCCGACGAACAACAAGCCGACACCTTCCATCCTCGGATAGCGGCCCAAAACAGTTACATCTACAACCGCCTCAGCGCAGAAGAGAAGAATGCCTTTGATGCACTCTACGAGGATTACTATTACCAACGACATAACCAATTCTGGCAGGATGAAGCCATGAAAAAACTGCCCATTCTGGTAAGAAGCACGCCAATGGTGGCGTGTGGCGAGGATTTGGGCATGGTGCCAGCCTGCGTGAACTGGGTAATGGAACGATTGAGAATACTCAGCCTGGAGGTGGAACGAATGCCGAAAGAATATGGTGCCGAATTTGGAACAACCCAAAGTTACCCTCGTCAATCTGTATGCACCACTTCCTCGCACGACACCAGCACACTACGCGGATGGTGGCAAGAAGACAAACGACTGACCCAACACTATTACAATGATGTATTACACCACATGGGCAAGGCACCGGTAGAAGCATCGACTAAGATATGTGAGGAAATAATAACGAATCATCTGCAATGTGAATCACAATTGTGCATCCTTCCTCTACAAGACTGGCTCGCGATAAGCGACACATTACGCCGGCCAGACGTGGAAGCAGAACGAATCAATGTGCCATCGGATGCCAACAATTACTGGCACTATCGCATGCATCTGACCATTGAAGAATTGCAAAAGAGCCGCACATTAGGCAACAAATTACGACAAATCATAAGTCAATCAAAACGATAAAAAATAATGCGAATAATTTGCGGCAAAAAAAAAATTGATATCCAATGAAAATTACTATTTTTGCGGTGAATTTTTAAACTTTTTTTATGATACACGGAAATGAGAAAATTACTGTTTTTGATTGCAGCTATGCTGTTCTGCAACCACGCCTTCTCTCAAAAGGCTGAGTTGACTGTTATCCCAAGACTTGACTTGGTTCCACAAATTCCCATCAACGACAAAGGGAAATCTGACTTTTATTACGGTAATTCATCTTTATACACCCTTCTCGATGGTGAACTTGGAGAACATTTCTCCTACTCTGCCCAATTTCATTGGATGAACAGAGACACCAAATACCTCTACGAAAACACAGGGTGCTCCAACGCCGTCAACTGGATCGATTGGGCCAACATAACCTACAAGACAGGGAATTGGAGCTTCACGCTCGGAAAAGACTACTTGGCCTGGGGTACATACGAAGAGGAAGCCTACGACTTCAATAGCTATTTCGAACTTTCATCGTACTTCTGGAACATGTTCCCTGGATACGAATGGGCTGCAAAAGTAGGCTACACACTTCCATCCGAAACAACCACATTCGAGGCACAGATTGCCACCTCTCCCTTCGGAGAACATTTCTTTTCAAGCAAACTTTACGCATATTCCTTACGCTGGTCGGGCGAATACGGGGCATTCAAACCTATCTGGTCGGCACAACTCATGGAGATAGAAAAAGGCAAGTACCTTTCGCTCATCGCCTTGGGAAACAAATGGACAGTAGGGAATATCGACTACATACTCGACTTTACGAACATGGCAGTGGGTACGGAGAATTTCTTCAACCAAAGCATGAACATCACCGGATGGGTGCAATACAACATGCCCCAGTATGAGCTGTTTGTCAAAATGGGTTATGCATTCCGCCACGAAAGCGAAGACTGGCTTGGCGATGGCGATGACTATGGCTTTGAGAAAGACATCGTGCCTACTGGTCTGGACAGCAACAAGAATTATGTGTTTGGCGGCATCGGCATGCACTACTATCCCATCAAAAACAACAAGGATTTTCGCCTTCACAGCGTAGTGGCAGCCAATAACTACTGCAATAACATGGCAGTAAACATTGGAGCAACATACTTCTTCAGGATCCTAAAATAAGCGACAATGGACCAGAATAATGTGATTATCCAGATTGAGCACTTATCAAAAATCTATGAGAACTATCTTGTTCTCAACGACATCAATCTCAGCATCAAAAAAGGTGAATTCGTGACACTATTGGGGCCGTCAGGCTGTGGAAAGACCACCTTGCTCCGACTGTTGGCGGGCTTCATCGCTCCTGATGCGGGGAACATAATGATGGAAGGGAACAATCTTGCAAACATTCCACCCTACAAACGTCAGCTCAACACCGTATTTCAGCGCTATGCGTTGTTCCCTCACTTGGATGTGTACGACAATATCGCTTTCGGATTGAAACTCAACAAAATGCCAGAGCACGAAATAGAAAAGCGCGTAAGCAAGGTTCTCAAGATGGTAAGCATGACCGACTATGAGGACAGAGACGTGAACTCTTTGTCGGGCGGTCAGCAACAACGTGTAGCCATTGCGCGTGCCATCGTCAATCAGCCTAAAGTATTGCTACTTGATGAACCCCTTGCAGCACTCGACCTGAAGATGCGCAAGGATATGCAAATAGAGTTGAAGGAAATGCACCGCAAACTGGGAATCACATTCATTTACGTCACCCACGATCAAGAAGAAGCCTTGACTCTAAGCGACACCATTGTAGTGATGAACAAAGGCGTTATCCAGCAAATCGGTACACCTACTGACATTTACAACGAGCCATGCAATTCATTTGTGGCCGACTTTATTGGTGAAAGCAACATCCTGAACGGGCGAATGATAGCCGACTGCAAAGTGGAATGTATGGGACACGAATTCAACTGTGTGGATGAAGGCTTTGGAGAAAATGTGCCTGTCGATGTGGTAATACGCCCTGAAGACATTTACATCATGAACAAAATCGAAGGGGCTCAATTCACGGGAATAGTAAAATCGTGTACCTTCAAAGGAGTCCATTATGAAATGTTTGTAGATACGGATAGTCACAATGAATTGATGGTACAGGATTATAACGCTTTTGAAGTAGGAAGCACGGTCGGGCTTTTCATCAAGCCATTCGATATCCAGGTGATGAAAAAGGAACGTACCTGCAACACCTTCGAAGGAGTAATGACCAGCGAGAAAACCGTGGAATTCTGCCATGGAGAATTTTACTGTGCCGATACAGACTGGGCTGCGGGCACGAGGGTGAAGGTGGAAATCAATTTCGACAAGGTTGACCTACGCGATGACCGCGATGAAGGCACACTGGTGGGCGAAGTGAGCTTCATACTCTACAAAGGCAATCACTACCACATCACCATCACTACCGACGACAACGACAATTTCTACGTAGATACCAACGACATTTGGGACAAATGGGACATGGTGGGCATACGCATACAACCTGAAGACATTCATCTGACCAAACTCACAGCCGACAATGAATAAGCGTTCGCGTTGGGCTCTGCCCTACTTCATTTTCCTGATGATGTTTGTGGTGATGCCACTGGTGATGGTGTTGGTGTATGCCATACAGGACAACACCGGCACATTCTCGATAAGCAATTTCATCAAATTCGTGCAGCAACCAGAAGATGTCAACACGTTTCTCTATTCCATAGGAATTGCGTTGATTAACACAGTGTTGTGCATCCTACTGGGATATCCGGCTGCCTACATCATGAGCAATTCCAACCTCAATCGGTCTGGAGTGACCATCATCCTGTTCATCCTGCCCATGTGGATCAATGTGCTGGTACGTACACTGGCCACAGTGGCATTGTTCGACTTCATAAAGGCCCCACTTGGCGAAGGTGCGCTCATTTTCGGAATGGTATATAACTTCCTTCCCTTCATGATTTACCCCATCTACAACACGTTGCAGAAAATGGAAAAATCATATATAGAAGCAGCCGAGGATTTGGGAGCCTCTCCGTTGAAAGTGTTTCTGAAAGTGGTGTTTCCTCTGTCATTGTCAGGCGTATCGAGCGGCATACTGATGGTGTTTATGCCTACGATATCGACCTTTGCCATTTCAGAACTGCTCACCAACAACAAAATCAAGCTATTCGGTACGACCATTCAGGAAAACATCAATAACGGCATGTGGAACTATGGTTCCGCACTGGCTTTGATTATGCTTGTCATCATCAGCATCACGATGTTGCTCTCCAACAACAATGACACCGCAGCCAACGAGGAAGGAGGACTTATCTGATGAAACGGTTTTTCGCACAATTCTATCTTTGGCTACTTTTGATTATGCTTTATGCGCCAATACTCATCATTGCCATTTTCTCGTTCACAGAGTCCAAAGTGCTGGGGAACTGGTCGGGATTTTCCACACAACTCTATTCTTCCCTGTTCAGCGGAGGGGTGAATGGTTCGATGGTACGGGCCATTGAGAACACCATGCTGATAGCCATTACCGCAGCCGTACTATCTACCGCACTCGGTACCATCGCAGCCATCGGCATTTTCAATTTGCATGGGCGGAAGAAAAACACCATCAACTTCCTGAACAACATCCCGATGCTTAACCCAGACATCATCACGGGTATCTCGCTTTTCATTCTATTTGTGGCTTTGGGCATCTCACAGGGTTATATCACAGTCATCATTGCCCACATCACGTTTTGCACCCCGTATGTTGTGCTGAGTATCATCCCTAAGCTACAACAAATGAATGCCAATACCTACGAAGCAGCTCTCGACTTGGGAGCCACCCCTTGGCAAGCATTACGCAAAGTCATCATTCCGGAAATACGACCAGGAATCATCTCCGGTCTGATGCTGGCCTTCACCCTTTCCATCGACGACTTTGCTGTAACTCTTTTTACCAAAGGAAACGAGGGGTTGGAAACTTTATCCACCTACATCTACGCCGATGCACGCAAAGGAGGCCTGACCCCTGAACTACGTTCGCTATCGACCATCATCTTCATCGTGGTCCTTGTACTATTAATTATCATCAACATTCGTTCAAAAAGAAATAAACCAATCAAAAAAATACGTTGCACCAATGATTTACGTTCGTAAGATTCTAATGTGTGTTGTTGCTGCTTTCTGCCTTATGGCTTGTGGCAACCAAGAAGACCGCAGTCACATTCTCAAAGTTTACAACTGGGCCGACTATATCGACGAATCGGTCATACCCGAGTTCGAAGAGTGGTACAAGGAACAAACCGGTGAGGAAGTCAAGGTGATTTACCAATTGTTCGACATCAACGAAATCATGCTTTCGAAGATAGAACGCGGACACGACGACTACGACGTGGTTTGTCCATCGGAATATATCATCGAGCGAATGCTCCGCAACGACTTGTTGCTGCCTATCAAGCACGATTTCGGAAGCACTCCCGACTACATCGACAACGTGTCACCCTACATCAGACAGCGTTTCGACAAGATTGACGGTTCAGGCAAGAATGCCAACGACTATGCAGTGGGTTATATGTGGGGAACAACAGGATTCCTTTATAATGCCGACAAGGTACAACGCGAGGAAGTAAACTCGTGGAGCGCACTCGAAAATCCGAAATTCCATGGCTCCATGCTTCTGAAAGAGGCATTCCGCGATGTGTATAGCGTGCTGCTCACTTACCTTCGCTATGATGATTTGAAATCGGGCAAGGTAACTCGCGACCAACTAATGTACGATTCATCAGATGAATCAATTGCCTTGGTGGAAAACTATCTGAAGAGCATCAGAGATGATGTGGCAGGATGGGAAGCCGATTTCGGAAAGGAAATGATGACAAAGGGAAAGACACTACTCAATCTGTCGTGGAGCGGCGATGCACAATGGGCCATAGAGGAAGCGGAAGCCGTAGGCGTAAATCTCGACTATGTAGTACCCGACGAAGGTAGTAACGTATGGTTCGACGGATGGGTAATCCCCAAATACGCCAAGAACGTGAAGGCGGCACAATACTTCATCAATTTTCTTTGCCGTTCCGACATTGCTATCCGCAACATGGATGAGATTGGCTACGTAAGCGTTATCGGCACTGAAGAAGTGCTGCAATCACGCATTGATACCGAAAACCATGAACCACTCAATGCCTCATACTTCTTCGGAGAAGGACACGACAGCATCTGCATCAACCCCGTGCAATATCCCGACCAAGCTGTCATAGACCGATGCGCCATGATGCACGACAGCGGCGACCGCACTGAAGCCATGCTTGCCATGTGGTCACGCGTGAAAGGCGATAACGCCAGCAATTTCACCTATGTCATCATTCTCATAGCCATTGCATCCTTGGTGACATGGGGCGTTATCAACAAACACAGGAAAGGAAAACATCATCACAAATCGAGAAACAAGTAGAAACAGCTTCTTACATACAAAAGATATGAAGGATTTATTCATCACGAAAATCACCAATGATAAGGTCGCAGCACACCAGATACCGACAGTGTTCGATGCCTTGCAATTGGAATGGCATCTTATTGACACCCTGAATTGGGCAAAAGAGTTTCCATACGCTCCCAACGTAAAGTTCCGCATCGCCTACAATGATTCCACACTGCTCCTGCACTACAAAGTCACCGAGAACAGTGTGGCTGCCGTGGCTACTGCCGATGGAGGCTACGTCTGGGAAGACTCCTGCTGCGAATGTTTCATTCAACCGACCGATGATGGCATCTATTACAACCTGGAATGCAACTGTGCCGGCACCTTGCTCCTTGCGGCTGGCACCGAACGCAATGGCAGGACGCCTGCTCCTGAAAACGTACTCAAAAGCATCGACCGCTGGGCATCATTAGGACGTGACAGCTTTGCTGAGCGCAAAGGAGAGCAAACATGGGAACTGGCCTTGACTGTCCCATTCAGCACTTGGTTCCAACACCACATAGAACATCTCGATGGAATGACCCTGCGCGGCAATTTCTACAAATGCGGCGATAAACTCAGTATGCCTCATTTCGTCACATGGAACGCCATCCAGTCGGCGACCCCAGACTACCATCGTCCAGAATATTTCGGAACAATCCATTGCTGACACATGGACATCGGGAAAAAAGTAATTCTAACCCTTGTCAAGGGTTGTCTGACAGCAATTGCATCACTGCCGTTGAATTATCTGTATCTACTCGGCGATTGCTGCTACCCGATTGTGCGCTGTTACCGTAAGAAAGTAGTCAGAGCGAACCTGCTTTCTTCCTTCCCTGAAAAAAGCATTCAGGAAATCAAAGACATCGAGAGACGATTCTACCACTACTTCTGCGATCTGGCAATGGAAACACTGAAGACACTCGCCATCTCCAAAGAAGAAATGATGCGACGAATGACATTCAGCGGACTTGAGACTCCTGCAAAGAAATTTTCCGCAGGCAGGACCAACCTATTCGTGTTCATGGGACATTTTGGCAACTGGGAGTGGGTGGCATCCCTGCAGCATTGGACCACATCTTTCTGCAACTGCGCACAAATTTACCATCCACTGTCCAATGAAGTGATCGACCAATTGTTCCTCGACATGCGCAACCAATATGGAGGTGAATGCATCCCCATGAAAGTGGCCGTACGCACACTTCTCAGACAACGTGCAGAGGGACAAAAGGTGTTGTGCGGATTCATCAGCGACCAACAGCCAAAGTGGGAGAACATCCACCACTTCACGCCATTCCTCCATCACGACACCGCAGTATTCACAGGAGGCGAACAAATCGGTAAGAAAATGAATGCCATGATGTACTATGGACACATGACGCGTCCTAAACGTGGATATTACAACTTTGAACTCATTCCCATAGCCATCAATCCAGCACCAGTGCCCGACTATGAGATTACCGACCGCTACATGCAAATGCTCGAAGCCGACATCAACACCCATCCCGAACTTTGGCTTTGGACCCATAAACGATGGAGCCGCACCAAAGAGGAATGGATGAGAAGACAGGAAAAAGAGAACAAAAACAAAGAATCATGAAGTCAGACAATAAAACATTCTGGTTGCTTTTAGTTGTATGTGTGCTTACCCTCATGCCCTTCCTCGACTATGAATACAACACCAAGGGAGAGCCCCGCGAGTCGATTGTGTCGTACAGTATGCTGGCAACTCACAACTGGGTGCTTCCGCGCAACAATGGTGGCGAGATGGCCTACAAACCCCCTTTCTTCCATTGGTGTATCGCAGCCGTGTCTGCCTTGAACGGCAAAGTTACCGAAACGACCTCACGCATACCTTCTGCCGTGGCATTGATAGTTGTGGTGATGAGCACTTTCATGTTCTTCTCACGTCGCAAAAGCCTGAAAGTGGCATTGTCGAGCGCACTGATTTGCCTCCTTTCGATGGAACTACACCGCGCAGGTGGCAACTGCCGAGTGGATATGGTACTCACAGCCCTGTCGGTAGGAGCTTTTTTCCTGCTCTATCGGTGGTATGAACAAGGGTGTCACCGTCCACCTTTCTGGGCCATCGTGTTGATGGGTCTTGCCACACTCACCAAAGGGCCGGTAGGATTTCTCATTCCTTGTGCCACAACAGGAACATTCCTTTTGTTAAAGAGAACCAATTTCTTCGTTGCATTTGGCAAGCTCTTCGCATGCGGACTATTGGCGCTCATTCCATATGCCTTGTGGTTTTATGCAGCCCATCAACAAGGAGGACAAGAATTTCTCGATCTGATGTACGAGGAAAACATCGGGCGAATGACCAACACCATGGCCTACCAGTCGTGTGTGGAACCATGGTGGTTCAATCTGCTCACACTTACCTATGGGTTCATCCCCTTTACCCTGTTGCTTGTGTTCGGGTTGTTCAGCATCGACTACTCTCGGATAAAACAATATGGCAAAGAAAAGAATCATGCCAACCGCTGCTTAAACTGGTTGTTTGGATTGGACAACCTTGACCTGTTCTGCCTATCCTCCGCAGCCATCATCCTCATTTTCTACACCATCCCCGACTGCAAGCGCAGTGTCTATCTCATGCCCATGTATCCGTTTGTGGCCTATTTCATGGCACGTTTCATGTTGTGGTTGGGCGAACAGGGCAAGAAGTCGGTAGGAGTCTATACAAGTTTCATTGCCGTGGTGGGCCTGCTTTTGTTTGTCACTTTCATTGTGGTCAGGACAGGAGTCATACCCGACAATGTTTTCCAAGGCAAACACGCGCCCGAAAACATTGCCGCCCTCCACAATCTGACAGCGGTGAAACAAGTGTGGGAGTGGCTTATAATCCTTCTGCCCACCGTCGTGTGTATGGGCTGGTGGCGATTCCGCCGACAACTGTCAGGAACAAGCCAACTCTTCTACTCCTTCCTTATTGCGCTCACCATCTATATGGCCGTGGATGGAGTATATAAGCCGGCAGTCCTCAATGGGAAATCAGTAAAGTCCATTGCGGCAGAACTTCGCGAACGTTGCTCTGAAAGCGATGGAGGCATGTATGAGTATATCGAACAAAGCGTATATTCCAAAGGCGATCCACTCCACTATTTCGAATTGAATTTCTTTTTGAACAATCGCATCGGCAATTTCCATCAAGAAAATCCCCAAAAAGGATACCTCCTGATAGGAGCCGAAGACATGCAACTACGCAAAGCTGACTTCGAGAGTCAAGGTTATCGCTTCAATGAAGTGTTCAGCACCCCACGCCACTTGGCAGGACAACCTCTTAGGGCTTATCAGTTTCAAAAAGAATGATTCACATGCCAAGACATGGGATGCAACCTTCGGCTGCATCCCATGCAGTATTCCAAGTAGCTTCTTAGTCCAGAAATTCCTGCACATTATAGTGTGGACGTTGTTTCACTTCCGTATAAATCTTACCAACGTACGCCCCCACACAGCCCAAGGCTATCAGTGTAACTCCCCCCACAAACCATACCGAAAGGATCAACGAAGCCCATCCATGTACGGCACTTCCCGTGTAAAGCGAATAAACGACATAAATGGCAATGAGGATACTGACCAGGATGAACAGGAAACCCGTGAGTGCCACATAGTAGAGAGGCCGGGTGGAAAACGACGTAACCCCATCGAGCGCCAGTCCGAACATCTTTGCAAGGGTGTACTTCGATGTCCCAGCCTTCCGCTCACTCAGCACATCATCGACAGTGGTGCAAGGAAAACCAATCTGCGGAATCAGTCCGCGCAAATAAAGATTGCGTTCAGGATAACGCGACAAGGCTTCAACCACCCGTCGGCTCAAGAAGCGGAAATCCGCATGGTTGTAGATAGAGTTTACACCCATGGCTGTAAGCATCTTATAGAACATTTGTGCCGACATTCGCTTCATCCACGGGTCGGCCTGCCGCTGCACCTTCACGCCATATACCACATCGTAGCCATTAGCATAGGCATCCACCATTTGTTCCACGCATTCCAAGTTGTCTTGAAGGTCAGCATCAATGGTGATCACCGCATCACTCATGTCCTTGGCCGTCATCATGCCCGCCAGTATGGCATATTGGTGTCCCACATTGTGGGCAAGGTTCAACCCTTTCACAAAAGCATATCGATGGCGCAGACAAATGATGACATTCCACGTGTTGTCGTGGCTGCCATCGTTCACGAATAAGGCAAAGCTATCGGCCGAAATCTTTCCCTTCGCTTCTAGTTCGCTAAAAAGCTTGTCGAGCCTTTGGGCCGACAATCCGAGGATTTCCTCCTCGTTATAACAAGGCAATATGATGGCAAGTCGTATCATTCCAAATCATTCCAAAATCCGGTATTTTGTAAATTCATAATATGTAGCGAAAGTCTCACCCCGTGCTTGCAACATTTTTATCAGCCGGTCCAACCTATCCTGCATCTGCTGTCCGCTGTGGTTCCGAATGATGAAAGGCATCCGGTATTCCGGATGCTCGTTCAGTTCCACAAACTCCCAAGGATGAAAATAAGTGTTGAAATAGCCATCGTGCCGTAACACGCGCTTCACAAGCCAATGGTACATCCACTCCGGGAAGTTGTGCAACGAAAGCCAGAACAACGGGATGCGGAACCATGGTGATACCGATGCGGGGATTTGAAACACCCCATCTTTCATGAAGCATGTGCGTGGGGTTGTGAGGTGCATGTATCGTCCTGGAATCAATGCAGGATTGAGTGATGAGTTGTACTTATAGCCGCTGTCGCGGATGGCTTCATCGCTCACTGGGAACATACGTGGTTGGCGATACCCCCAACATGTCACCCCCGTCAGTTGTTCAATAACTGTCTTCGACTCTTTCACGTCCGAAGCCTTGGGTTGCCAGTGATTGCAACCATGGCAGGCTATTTCGTGACCTTCACGTCTGATTCTTGCCATGGTTTGCGGAGCGTTTTCCGCAAAATTCGAAGTACAAAAAAAAGTGGCCTTCACTCCATTCTTGCCAAGAATGTCCAAGATGCGATTAGTACCTTCTTCCGATACCTTCACCCCTTCGCACAACGGAAAATCCACCCCATGTTCGCGAGGCACATCAAACTCTTCGGTGTCAAAACTAAGCAAAACCATTGTACTTTTTCCTTTATCGTCATGCAAAGTTACAAATAAAACGTTTCATGCATTGCCCAGTTGCCCAAAAATATTTGGCAAGAACCATTATTTCGATCAAAGTCTCGCGACGGCTATTGCGAAATTGTGCCACATGCTCGTGTGCATGGGCAATGATGGCCTTGCTTTCGTCGGGATGGGCCAGATAATAACGCACCCGTTCCTCGAGGTCCGAGAAGTCGGGCTTCACCTCGATGTAGTGATAGTTAGGTTTCAGTTTGCCTTCCATAAACCACGTTTCGTAAGTGGGGCGTGGCATTACTGCGATACTGTTCGACGACATGACCCATTTCAGGTTACTTGCCACATCGTTGCCCTCGATGGTCATGATGAATTTGTACTTCAAGTGGTCGTAGAGTGTTATCCTCGGCTTACGCCACTCTGGCGGATTGGGTGAGGCGTGTTTGTTCGATTCTGCCGCATCGACCAACGGATGGCCGAAATACATTTCCATGAACCGCCTACGATGTGGCTGGAACGCACCTCCTCGGAAAATCACGCGGTCTTCCTTGTCCTCGAAGTGCCGCTTATCGCGCAGGAAAATGAAATGGCGTGTCCGGTCGAGGTTCAGAACCACCGAGTTGGCATTCTCTTCCTCAATCGGACGGCTCTTCACGATGCTTGCCATGTCGGGCACATACGTGATGTCGCCAGGCAACATTGCACATTTCAAATGGCCTTCAAACCATCGCGACGTACGAAACAGGTCGTGGAAATAGGCCGATTGCCCCTTGCGCATCATTCGGCTTAAGCAGGCTACTTCTTGGGACAATCTACAACCCTCCCGTAGCTTATTGTAGTAATCCACACGCTGGCACACGTAATCCATGTCCTGCCTCCACCGAAGCACACGCACCACCATGGGCAACAAGGTCACATACATGAATCTCGGCACCAAATGCATGGCATAACTCTCCACATAGAATTTCAAATTCGAGTTCTTGCCGCTACGTAACAAATATTTTAAGTTCATTGCCCAACATGTCGATTACTGCACAAATGTAAGTAATATATTCCATTCCACATTGCCATTCACCCGAAAATATATACTTTTGTGGCCATGAAACAATTCAGAACCATCATTTGGCATTTGGCAAAGATTCATTTGCTTGGACTAGCAGTGCTCACAGCATTGCGCATAGGTCTTTTCCTTGTCGGTATCGACAATCTGCAACCCGACTCTGTCCACAACTTGCCATTACAACTCCAAGCCTTTGTGCGAGGTGTCTGGTTCGACAATGTGGTAGGGTGCTATCTGCTTATCCTTCCTCTTTCGATATGCATGTTCTCAAGCCTATGGGGACATTATCCCAAATGGTTCACACGTTTCAACACCCGCTGGCTACAATCACTTTGGTGCATGGTCATCTTTGTGTCGGCAGCCGACATTTCCTATTTCACCTATTTTTTCAAGCATATCAACTCCAGCATCTGGAATTGGGCCGAATACGTCGGCACAACCATGGGCATGCTTTTAAGCGAGCCTTCCTACTATCCACCGTTCATTGCCTTTCTGGCACTGGCCATACTTTTCGTATGGATTTCAAACCATTGGCTCAAAGCACTGCTATCCGCACATCCCGACACCTCTTTCCCATGGAAAACACGCGTGTACACATTCCTCATAGCTGCCATCTGTACCGGAATCTGCACGTTTGGCATCCGTGGCCGCATGGGTTACAATCCCATCAAAGTCAGCGCCGCTTATTATTGTACCGACAGCTTCCTCAACCAACTGGGAGTCAATCCTACTTTTAACCTGCTGACCAGCACACTCGACGAATTTCGTCCCGAGAATAAGGAACTTCACCTTGCTTCCCTTGACGATGCCTCCACTGCCGTAGCCAACTACTACAACTGGATTATCGATGCCGACACCCTGTCGCGACATTGCTCCACCACTCCGCCCAACGTAGTACTCATACTCATGGAGTCAATGAGTGCCAATCTGATGGAAAGATTCGGGAACAGACAACACATCACCCCTTTTCTCGACAGCCTTGCGCAACGCAGCCTCTTTTTCACCCACTGCTACTCAGCTGGCATCCACACCAACCACGGACTTTTCGCCACCCTCTACTCCTTCCCCGCACTCATGAAACGCAACATGATGAAAGGAACCAACATTCCCCATTACAACGGACTGCCCACCATCCTTCGAGACAATGGCTATCACACCATGTTCTTCATGACCCATGAGTCGCAATACGACAACATGAACGCCTTCTTCCGCACCAATGGCTACGACCACATCTTCTCACAGGAGGATTATCCTTCCAATGAGGTTGTCAACAGTTTCGGAGTACCCGACCACTACCTATTCCAGTATGCGCTCGATACTCTTGCCAACACCCCCTCTCCTTTCTTCGCCACTTTGCTCACCGTCAGCAATCATCCGCCCTATGTCATCCCTTCGTGGTTCAAGCCACGCAGTAGCGACATCGAGCAACAGATTGTGGAATATGCCGATGAATCGCTTCGCCTATTCTTCGATCAAGCAAGCCGACAACCGTGGTTTCCTAATACCATATTCGCGCTTGTAGGCGATCATGGCAAACTCGTAGGTGCGGCCGATAGCGAAATGCCGACATCCTACAATCACGTGCCTTTGCTCATCTACTCTCCTTTCCTCGAGCCTTCGGTCAATGCCTCCTGGGCCACCCAGATGGACATTCAGCCTACACTCCTCCAATTACTTGGAATACAAGACACAAACCGACATTTCGGCATCGACCTACTGCATCAGCAACGGCCCTACACTTTCTACACTGCCGATGACGTCATCGGGGTGCGCGGCGAGAATCGGTTGCTCATTGTCAACCCATCCAATGACCAAGAATTCCTGTATCACAATGGAACGGCCGTCAACGAAAAAGACTCCACGTTTGCCAACATGAAATCTTATCTCTTCAACAACTTACAGGTATCCCAGGAACTTGTGAAGCAACACGGCAAGTGACCACAGTCTTAGGGTGAGACTTTTCACCCTATACGTGAAGTCACCATGAAGGTGCAAAACGCCAGATCAATGTCGGAACCCAGCCAGACGCTCCTGCATCAGTTTCCTGTCGAAGGGCTTGATGTTGTCCACAATCCATTGGCGCATCTGCTTGCCATCATCGGTTTCCTGCTTGTAACTCATGTATTCCAAATCGATATTCAAGGCATCGGCCACGCGCAGGGCAAATATCGGCCATATCATGCCGATGTCGCCGATTACCGGCAGACTACCTTCGTGGCGTGCAAAAGCCGACATCTCCATGCGAAATGGGATTTTCGATAGTTTTGTTTTCGGTAGTCCCTTGTTGATGGCTTCCTGTATCATGGCACTCTGTTTCTGCAAGTCTTGTGCCTTGCGCAAGTTCTCATCCAAGTCGAAACGTATCAGCGTCTTGTCCCTGAGGCTGTAAGTAGGCTGGTGTTGCCACCACGACCAAATGCCATGGCCAGTGTATGTCTCGAATGGGCCATCGTGAATCTCCTGTGTTAGTGCCACGGCCGACTCAATGATTACATCGGAAGCGCCCAGTAATTCCGAAATCCTGCGCGAGCGTTCGGCAATGGCAATGCTGTCGCCCACGGCCAGGCCCACATGTCCGCCACCCACTAACTGTGGCAGGGTCACCAACACTGGCACTCCTTTGCGCGCACCGGCCCCCAACATGGTACGAGGGTCGCAACCCCATCCGGCCACAACCTCGAAAGGCAATCCTGTCTGCCGGCACACCGAGTGTATCTCATCGGCAAGCATTTCCGTACGCAGTCCCATAGGGTAGGCCATATTGGCGGCAGCCTTTATCACAAAGTGACCCTCGGCATCCTTCCGCTTGACCAGCAGCTCACGATCGAGAATCATCTCCTTGCCCAGCTCGTCTATTTGTTCATCGGTCATGTCGGTAAACTCAAACACATTGCCACGGGGCATTTTCTCCTCGGGCAGTCCGAACTGTGCCGCCGGACACATTTTTACACGGTCGAGCGTACCGCCCATCTCATGGTTTATCACAGCCGAACTGGTGGTGACACCATCCACCACCCCCTTTTCTATCAGTTCGGCCACCAATGTGGTCACACCTTCGTGTATGTTCGGTCCACTACCTGTCACCACGACCACCTTGCCACCCTTACGCTTGGCTTCCACTACCTTCTCGATGGCAGTGTCGAGGGTCATGCGCGACCTGTCATCCAGCCCGGCATAAAACTGCCCTATCAGTTCACGGTTAATTTTCATCGTATGAGTAATCTTTAAAAAACATTTTCCGTACAAAGATATGAAATTACCAACACATTCTTGTTCAATCATTCCACATTTTTACACCATCTCCCCTCTCTCTTCCCCTAGCACCTGCGAAAAGCCGTGTGTATATTCGCAATTTAACTCTTGATCCGTTTACCTTAAAAAACTGGTTCCTTTTTAAAAATATGCCGGGCTTGTCTTAAAAATATACTGGGTTCATTCGAAATTTGAATGCAAAAAATTGCACCCAACAATTCGTGTGTGTTTTCCTTATTCTTTGCTGCGTCATCCGAACACTCTCAAAGGAGAGAGAAACACTAGTGGTCTGTAAAGCCTAAAAGCAGTTTGTAGAAACCTCTTAATCTGCTATAAACAACATTGTTACAAAAGCGCAATTGTCAACTTTTAGACTTTACAGACTACTAGCCCTTTTGTGTTTTCATTAGCCAAAGCCCCCATGTATCGCCTGCGCGATTTCTCTTTTCTTGACGCGCTCCGCTTGCCGCAAACAGCATTTCAAGGTTGCGATTCGCCCTCGACATACTGCTCCAGGAAGAGATGCTCCCCATCAAACACTGCATAGGAGAACAAGGTAATCCAATCGCCAAGTATCAGCATGCGGGCATCGCGGGCTAACATCAAGTCGAGCATGATATGACGATGCCCGTAAATGAAGAAATTCATTTCGGAATGGACAGCAAGATACTGTCGGGAATACTTCACCAACGATTCATGCTCCTCTCCCTGAAAAGGAAACTCTATGCCCCTTTCTCGTTTCTCGCGGCTGAGGCGCGCCCATTCCATTCCGAAATCGACTCCCCAACGAGGATGGATGGCAGAGAAAAGCTGCCGTAACGTGGCACTATGGAACAAGAAGAGAAGAAGGCGAAACTTCCAACCACACTCGCCCAAGCCATCACCATGAGCTAAATAAAATTCCTTGCCATAAATCTCGCAGGTCAACGGCTCACGATGCAAAACGACTCCACACTCGCGCCGCAAATAGTCATCGCACCAAAAATCATGGTTTCCCGTAAAGTAATGCACCTCGACACCCATGTCGGTGAGTTCTGACAATTTGCCAAGAAAGCGGGTGAAGCCACGGGGCACCACGTTATGGTATTCCCACCAGAAATCGAACATATCGCCGAGAAAGTAGATGGCAGCCGCGTGGTGTTTTATCTGGTCAAGAAAGCTGACCAGACGGCGTTCCTGAGTCCGTGCATGGGGAATGCCACGCGAACCAAGATGGGCATCGGACAGAAAATAGACCTTTTTCATAGATAGCCAAGCTCCAATTTCGCTTCATCACTCATCATGTCCTTATTCCACTCGGGTTCAAACACCAGATTGATCTGGGCTGCAACGACCCCTTCTACAGACTCTATGCGCTGGCGAACATCCTCCATGATGAAATCGGCAGCCGGACAATTCGGTGCGGTAAGTGTCATGTCGATGGACACATCGCCGGTGTCCTGCACATCAACTTTGTAGATGAGTCCAAGGTCATAAATATTGACCGGTATCTCAGGGTCGAACACGGTCCGAAGCATGTCGATGATGCGCTCTTCTATAGTTAGTTTTTCTTCACTCGTCATAATTTGTTTTCATCAGCAAAACTATAATATGTTCCATCGGTGAGGATGATATGGTCGATGAGCCGAATGTTCATGACTTCGGTCGCCTGACGAATCCGTATGGTCAGCCTTATGTCCTCATCACTTGGCTGGATGTTGCCTGAGGGATGGTTGTGACAAAGGGCTATGCTGGTGGCCTTTTGCAACAATGCCTCGCGCAACACAAGCCGCACATCGACTGCCGCCAATGTCAAGCCTCCGACGCTGAGACGTACATGCTGCAACACGCGGTGGGCATTGTTGAGCAACAACACGTAACACTCCTCCACAGAGAGGTCGCACATCAACGGATGGAAATACTCATACAGGTCGGACGAGCAGGTGATGCGACCGGCCTCAAATGGAGTCTCTTGCTTCCTACGCCTACCCAGCTCGAGAGCCGCAGCAATCGTCACAGCTTTGGCTTGCCCAATACCTTTGTAGGAACAAAGTTCATCAATACCGACCTTACCAAGCTGTCCGATACTGTTGTGATAATGCTCAAGAATGTCGCGCATGAGCTCTACGGCCGACTGTTCAGCGTTGCCCGAACCAATCAGTATGCCCAAAAGCTCGGCAGTGGAAAGTGCCGACGCTCCATGCCGCAGCATTTTCTCGCGAGGACGGTCCTCGAGAGCCCATTGGGTAATAGCCAATCTGCCCATAAATGAAAAAAGGACGCTGCAAGAGCGCCCTACTGTTTACCTTGTGTATTAAGCCTTGACGCGTCCTACGTAAGAGCCATCGCGGGTATCGACCTCAATTATCTCACCTTCGTTGATGAACAATGGCACTTTCACCTCAGCTCCACACTCCAATGTGGCGGGCTTGAGGGTGTTGGTTGCCGTGTCGCCTTTCAAACCCGGCTCGGTATAGACAATCTTGGCTTGTACCTTGACTGGCAACTCGCCATAGAGGACCGTTTCGGTAGAAGCATCGGAAACGACTTCGATGACCATGCCCTCGGTAAGGAAATTGACACCTGTAATCTGCTCCTTGGAGATAGGAATCTGATCGAAAGTCTCCTGATTCATGAACAGATATTGGTCGCCATCCTGATACAGATACTGATAAGGACGACGTTCTACACGAACATCTTCAAGTTTTTCACCAATATTGAAACGACGTTCCAAAACGTAGCCATCAACCACATCCTTCAGTTTGGTACGCATGAAAGTGTTACCTTTACCTGGCTTTACGTGCAGGAAATCGATGCAAAAATACAACTTCCCATCCATACGGATAGCTGTGCCAATTTTAATGTCTTGAGCATTAATCATACTGTCAATCTTTCTTTATAGTAATTATTGTTTCGTTTTGATGTGCAAAGATAAACATTTATTCTGAATTTACACTTAAGAAAATGAAAATTGAGAAGCAAAGAGATTAAAAAACAAAGATTTTTGCATCGGAAAACACCAAAACCACATAGGAAAAGAACAAAAAAGGGAAATCAATTTTGTTACTTTGAAAAAAGTGCGTAAATTTGCAGCCCAAACGTGGATAATAACAAAAAATAAAAAATATTAGAAAGATGAAAAGAACATTCCAACCCTCTAACCGTAAGAGAAACAACAAACACGGTTTCCGTGAAAGAATGGCTACCGCCAATGGTCGTCGTGTATTGGCAAGCCGTCGTGCAAAAGGTCGCAAGAAACTCACCGTTTCGGATGAGGTTCATGGTAAGAACTGATTGGACATACGAATTCAATAAAGGGGACTCTTTGAGTCCCTTTTTCTTTTCGACCAATTATTATAACTAGGGTGTTAAGTTAAGCATTGTTT
>DCGR01000053.1:0-143 GCA_002315285.1 Bacteroides sp. UBA1773
CACCCTTATCCTATAAAATTACGCGGAAAAAATATAAATACGTTAACAAGTAAGATGTGATAAATTGATAATATGAATATATATGAAAATAGCCTGCAACCCTTCACACTCGCAATTTCTACAATGAACCATGAATCCCATAA
>DCGR01000053.1:333-22751 GCA_002315285.1 Bacteroides sp. UBA1773
CCATCGGCAAGCAAGCCCTTGCCCTACGGTTCAGACACCACAGAGACCCGAGAAGTTGAAGCTCTGCAGAAGTCAGCAGAAGGTCAATCTGGGTTGATGCTGTCACATCCCCCTGGCAGCTCTCAACACGGATGCCTGCCATCTCACAAAAGCCCCGAACAAGTTTCAGGGGCTTCTTTCATGCCTGGGCTGTGCTATTTTTTCACATCCTGTGTAAATTTTACGCATTTTGTTTGGAGGATTGGATTATCATGCTTACCTTTGCCGCGTAATTTTTACACGAGTTAATAATGGAAGATCAGAAATACTGCTACAAATACCCACATCCGGCAGTCACGACAGACTGCGTGATATTCGGTTTCGACGGAAGCGAACTACAGGTGCTGCTCATCGAACGAGGCATCGAACCATTCAAGGGTAAATGGGCTTTCCCGGGTGGATTCCTGAATATGACCGAAACCGCGGAAGAAGGCGCACTGAGAGAGCTGAAGGAAGAGACCGGACTGGAAAATGCCTACATCGAGCAGTTCAACACCTATTCGGACCCGGGTCGCGACCCAAGGGAGCGAGTTATCACCATTGCCCACTATGCGCTCGTGCGCATACAGGAAGTGAAAGGAGGTGATGACGCAGCCAAAGCCCAGTGGTTCCCTATTGACAAGGTTCCGCAACTTGCCTTCGACCACGACAAGATTCTTCACGATGCCATGAAGAAACTCCGGGAGCGGATCCATTTCGAGCCGATAGGATTCGAGTTGCTTCCTGGAAAGTTCACCATGAAGGACCTCCAGATGCTGTATGAGTCTATCCTGGATGTCAAGTTCGACCGACGCAACTTCGCCAAGAAGATGATGCACTATGAGCTGTTGAACCTGCTCGATGAAACAGCCCACCCGACTGCGAAGCGCGATGCCCTACTCTATTCCTTCAATAAGGAAAACTATGAACTCTTCAAGAAGAAGGGCTTCCAACTGGAATTTTGATATTTTTTTCATGGAAAAATGTAACAACCTCCATTTTCAATCTACCTATTATCGAAACAAGTCAAACGTAAAAACAAGATTATTATGAAAACAAAAGTATTCAATCTGATTATTCTGGATGAGAGTGGTAGCATGAGTTGTATCAAGCGTCAGGCTCTGAACGGCCTGAACGAGACATTGCAGACCATACGCCGGGCGCAGGACAAATACCCCGAGCAGGAGCAGTTGGTAAGCATCGTTCCCTTCGCATCCGAAAACATCAGACTCCTGAGAAACAAGGAATCCATCAAGGAAGTGAACGACCTGCGCCCCGACGAGTACAACCCCGGAGGCTGTACCCCGCTCTACGATGCCATCGGCTTCGGCATCAACAGCATCCGAAAAGCGGTGACTGATGACGACAGTGTGCTGGTGACAATCATCACCGACGGGGAGGAGAACAGCAGCAAGGAGTACAGTGGCAAAGCCATCGCAATGATCATCGACGAGCTGAAGAAGAAAGGCTGGATGTTCACCTACATCGGAGCCAACCAGGATGCAGTCAGCGTGGCCATGACCATCAACATCACCAATGCCATGAACTTCGTGCAAGACGATGAAGGCACCAGGGCAATGTGGGAGAAGGAACGTAGAAGCCGCGAACACTATTTCAAGGCGAACGCCATGTGCTGCAAGATGCCTTCACCCGACATGGCCCGTGAGGCGAGAATCGCCATGGCATGTGACAGTAACTATTTTGATGACGAAGAAGACAAAAAAGAACCACAAGACAACAAGAACAACAAGGCATGAAGCAAAAAATCTATGGCCTGCTGATGGTAACCCACCGCGACCTGCTGGAGAGCACCTACCAGCAGGTCTTCTTCAACGATTCCGGACTGTCGGCAGTGAAGACATTCGACGACTATCTCACCGACTTCTACCTCTACCTGTACGAGGCCAAGCCAAAGTATGTCTCTGACGACATCAAGGGTTACTACCTACAGCAGATTCGCGACGAGAAAGCCACTCCGGCATGGCTTCGTCAGACCTTCAGGAGATTCCTGCTGGAAGAAAACAAGATTCTCATGGAGATGCGCGAGGCTTTGGCTGAGTACCGCAAGCAACTGGCATCTGCAGATAACAGCCGACAGCTCGACATCACCCTGATGCATGTCGGCTTTGCCATTGCCTGGTTCAACCAGCATGAGTCCAGCGAGGACCGTTATCTGTTCTTCCGGAGTGCCTACAAGCATTTCATGGGGTTCTATTCATGGCCGGATAACGATTTGGACGACCGCGAAGTGGCGTATATCCTCGGCATCAATCCGGGAACATTGCGTACACGGACATCAAGACTGTGTGCAAAAGTCAAGCGGTTGGTCGGCGAACTCAATGATGCCCTCATCGCCTCATTGGACAGGCAGTCGCTCGACATAGCAAAGGAGATCTATGCCGAATCAGCCCCCGACATGGAGGCTGTCCTGGAAGAACTGCTTGGCAAGGCAGAACGCGACCTTGACCAGTATGAACAGATAGTGGAGCTGCGCAAGGAGAAACGAAGCACGCTCAGGAGGTTCGCTCATCTGGAGCCCCCAAGCATGGAGGAAAGATACGAGTCACATGCCTGCTTCTACATGAGTAAAAAGAGTTCCCATCTGGAAACGGGCAACCGCGTGGCCCGCATGTTCATGAAACTCATAGGCATGTAGTCGAAGCAACATGTCAGGCGCAACCATTTCGGAGCACCCGACATGTTCGGTTATGCCCGGCAATCCATCAGCACCGTGCAGGCTGCCTACCAAGCCTATTCCGGGCAAGACAGACAATTTCCATTCCTATGCCCTGCCCCCTCCATGCTCCTATCAGCAACACCACTGGAACCAGAACCTACTTCGAGGGACAAGAAAATTCCACACAATGCAGAAAAGAGGCCAAAATGTTCATTCATTAAAATGACATTTTATACTTTTGCACCGAAATGTAAGTGATGATTAAAAAAATAGAATCATGAAAAGAATCTTCCTCACCCTGGCACTGTCCATCCAGTTCGTATGCCTCACGGCACAAACCCACACGCCACAGCGCATCTCCATCTTTGCCGACCACATCGCTGCCATAGCCAAACAACAACACATCACCTATGCCGAGGCCGCCCAGAAAGTGTTCGATCTGGGCTACAATGGTGCCGATGTGTGGGTCAGCATCGACTCCACCCAACTTGCCATCCTCGACCGTACAGGCTTCGCCCATGCCTGTGCCATTGCCTACATCGACTTTGCCCAAGGCGAGAAAACCCAGGAAACGGAGCAGGCACTGCGTTTCATGCACCGCAACCACTACACCAGGTTGCTGCTTGTGCCCGGACTCATGCCCGAAGGAGCCGGCGAACAGCTTGCCCAACTGGTACGCCAGCGCACCGAGCAGTTTGCCAGCCAAGGACTCAAGGCAGGCTTCCAGATCATGATCGAGGACTACGACAATCCGCGTTCGCTCTGCTACAACACCCCCGCCCTCGACCGCCTGTTCGCAGCCGCCCCATCGCTCCATCATGTGTTCGATACCGGCAACTACCTGTTCTGCGGTGAAGAAGTGATGCCTGCCCTCCAGCATTTCCGTCCGCTCATCGGCCATGTCCACCTGAAGGACCGCAAGGCCACACACGACAGCAGTTCGCCAGCCGTAGGCACAGGCATTGTGCCCATGCGCGACGTCATTGTCAGCCTCCTCTCCACAGGCTATCAGGGATGGTTCACCGTAGAGCATTTCGGAGCACCCGACATGTTCGGTTATGCCCGGCAATCCATCAGCACCGTGCAGGCTGCCTACCGAGCCTATTCTGGGCAAGACAGATAATTTCCATTCCTCATCGGAGCTGATTCCATACAGTTGGACACTGATGACTGACACCTCAGGGCCGACTACTGAGAGCCGGGAGATGAGAGCCGAGAAATCTGAACCATAAACTGAAACAGACTTGCGGTATTCTGTGAAAATACTGGGCTCTATTCGGAAATACTCTTGCAGTCCTTCATTTTCTTGCGCCCATCTTTTCGTCGTATCACAACCTTAGACGATGGTATCATGTCATGATACGACGATTATTTCTCCCCTTCCACGTTTGTCGCTACACTGCCATCTTCATCCGTATATACTGCAAAGATACGTTTTTGTCGGCAGAAATGCAAAATGCATGATAAAATGTTGTGTAAATCGAATAAATGTCAGTAACTTTGCCTTTGATATACACACCCAATTACCCATCAATCATATTATCATCAAATTCACGTTATAAACCCATAAAAATATCCAGATGAACCGAATGAGATTTTCATTGTTCGTGATAGTCATCATGATAACCACGACTATCAGTGCCGCCAAGGCGAAAACCCTGTCATTCTACACGGCACGTATCAATGACCCTTCTGCCATATATTTCGACAAGGAACATTTTGGTGTGACGGCCGATGGAAAGGAAGATGTGTCGGACAAGTTGCAGGAAGCACTCGACATGGCCCGCAAGAAAGAAAACGGATGCAACATCGTGTTTGTTCCCGAAGGCACATACCGACTGAGCAAGACTATTTATGTTCCTGCCTGTGTGCGTGTCATAGGCTATGGCAAAACCCGTCCACAGTTCGTCTTGACAAAACATGCTCCAGGGTTCGGAATGAACGACCCGCAACAAGGCAAAGGCCCCGCCATTTTCTGGTTCATATCGGGAGGACATCGTCCTGGCAGCGACAGGATAGCTGATGCCAATTCGGGCACATTCTACAGCTCCATGCTCAATGTCGATATCACGATAGAAGAAGGCAATGAACACGCCTCGGCCATTCGTGCACACTTTGCCCAGCATTGCTCCATTTCGCATGTCAACATTGAGGTTGGCACGGCGAGGGCCGGAATAGTGGATGCCGGAAATCATCTGGAAGATGTGACAATCCATGGTGGCGACTATGCCATTGATACCGACAAGAGCTCGCCAGGGTGGCCTATCATGGTCATGAACTCCACCTTTACCAGACAACGGAAGAGTGCCATCCTGACCCACGAAGGGGGTCTCACCATGGTTCGGGTAATCATCAAGGACACCCCTCGTGCAGTGGAGGTGAAGCAAGGTTCGACCGACCGCCTGTTCATGGAAGACTGCATACTGGAGAACGTGAGACAGACTGGGCTCATCCTTTCAGAAGCGAAGAATGGTGCCACTCAGATAAACCTGCGCAACATCCAGTGCAAGCAGGTGCCTGTGTTTGCGGTGGAACGCGATGCCGACTATAAGGTGGATGGCAAGGGAAAGACTTACCGGGTAAAGTCGCTCACTGCTGGCTACAATGCCGACTCGATGGAAGAGACTCCCACTGTGGTGCGTCGCTGCGAGGTGGAACAAACCACCGGCATTGCCTCGCTCGACTACAGCGATACGCCTCACGTGGCAGCTGTGGAGAACTGGGTGAACGTGCGCGACCTCGGAGCCAAAGGCGATGGCATGACCGACGACACGGAGGTGTTTGTAAACGCTGTGGAGCAATACGAAAACATCTACATACCTCAAGGATGGTACGTGGTGAAGAAACCGCTGACACTGAAAACCAACACCAACATCATCGGCCTGCATCCTGGCAGCACAATACTGCTCACAATGGGTGGCAACAAGGCCTTCAGCGGCTTTGGCAGCCCTGTGGCACAGCTCACCACACCACAGGGTGGTAGGAACATCGTGACTGGCATCTTCCTGAATGCCGATGCCTACAACTATAGGGCCGTGAACTGCAAATGGATGGCGGGGGATGGCTCATACATGTACGATGTCAAGTTCTCCGGCCACGACAAGAACCGGTTCTTCTTCAACGGACAGAGTGCTGCCAACCCCTTGGAAAAGCCCATGCCCATTACACCAGAAACCAACGACCTGATTTTCCGCGCTTGGGACAACCAGCACTGGAGCCTTTGGATTACCAATGGTGGCGGTGGTACATTCCGCGACATCTGGACGGCAAACGAATATGCCATGGCAGGTCTCTACATCAGCGACACAACCACTCCGGGCCGTATCTATGGCATGTCGCTCGAACATCACCTTAGGCATGAAGCCATACTGAAGAACGTGTCGAACTGGAAGCTCTATGCCATTCAGTTCGAGGTAGAGGCTGATGGCGTAGATACCCAGCCACTCGAATTGATTGGTTGCCGTAACCTCCAGTTGGCCAATGTATATTCCTACCGGGTGTCCAGAATGCTGAAATCACATCCATGTGCCATTCGCACATGGGACTGTGAGAATGTGGAGATCATGAATATCCATAACTATTCACATGCCCGGGTGAAATTCACCTCCAGTGCCAGCGTGCTCGACATGAATACACGTCGGGAACTGCGTCGTTGGGAAGTGGCTCGTTTGTTGCTAACAGGCAGTGAAACAAGAAAATATCCTTTTCCAGGTGTTGTGGGTGTGACCGAGAAAATGGTGACCGGATTTGAATTTGTGGATGGCTTGGCGAAGGATAGCAAGGGCAATCTTTACTTCTGCGAACAGCGTATGCGCCGTATTTACAAGATGGATGGACAGACAGGCAAGGTCGCAATGGTTGGTGCATCGCCCTATAGCATCGTGGCGCTGGTATGCGACACTGACGACAACCTGATTGTGGTGACGAAATACATTTCACAACCGGGTTACACCAATGACGACCAGCGTCGTGGCGATGCTCCTCTCTTCGGGTGGAAGGGTTCTGGAGGCTTATGGGGATTTACATACGTGCCACGTTTGTACAGCATCAACCCCAATTTGCCCGACGACACCTTCGAGGAGTTGCCAAAGCAACGAATGAAAGACGTGTCGGCCGAACAAGTATGTTATTTGGGAAGCCGTACAATAACCTATAACGAATTTTACGGTGGGGAGAAGCCAGAGATGTGTTTCGTGGCAAAGGATGGCAAGACCATCATTCCATATTACGAAGACCTTTTCAGATGTTCTTCCATGGTTGTTGCCAAACCGGGCAATGAAGTGTTTGGCATCGACGAGTATCACCAGCGCGTGGTGCGTTCCCACTTGGATTCCAAGGGCTATCTCACCCAATCGGAGGTTGTGGCCGAGGGTGGTGACCGCGGGGTGGTGACCGACAGTGAAGGCAATGTGTATGTCACAGACGGCGATGTGATCATCTACAACAAGCAGATGGAACAGATTGGCAAGATTGAAATGCCAGAACGCCCCACCTCACTGATGGTCAAGGACAACGAATTGTATATTACGGCCATGACATCGCTATACAAGGTCAAACTGAGATGAGGAACCAATACAAGCTGTTTTCACATTGATACGTTTCATCTGAGAAGCTGTTTTATCTCCAAAACAGCTTCTCAGCGTTTTCCCATCGGCATAGCACAACAATAACGCTGCCCTTACTTTGACAATAAGGACAGCGTCAAAAAGCACAAAGCGGATATGCCGAAACAACTCGATTACGAGTTCATGCTCATGAGAAATTCCTCGTTGCTGCGAGTCCGTTCCAACTGTTCCTTCACGAAGTCCATGGCTTCGATAGGTGTCATGTCGGACAGATACTTGCGCAGAATCCACATCCGGTTCAGGGTGTTCTGATCGTAGAGCAGGTCGTCGCGACGTGTGCTTGATGCAATGAGGTTGACAGAAGGGAAGATGCGCTTGTTGCTCAAGTTACGATCGAGCTGCAACTCCATGTTGCCTGTTCCCTTGAACTCCTCGAAAATCACTTCGTCCATCTTGGATCCAGTGTCGATAAGGGCTGTGGCGATGATGGTGAGCGATCCGCCACCCTCGATGTTGCGCGCTGCTCCGAAGAAACGCTTGGGCTTGTGGAGCGCATTGGCATCGACACCTCCGGTAAGCACCTTGCCGGATGCTGGCGACACGGTGTTATAGGCACGAGCCAAACGGGTAATGGAATCGAGGAAAATCACCACATCGTGACCACACTCGACCATGCGCTTGGCTTTCTCCAACACAATACCTGCAATCTTGACATGACGTTCAGCCGGTTCGTCGAAAGTAGAGGCTATGACCTCGGCCTTGACACTACGTGCCATGTCGGTCACTTCCTCCGGACGCTCATCGACCAGAAGCATGATCATATAGGCTTCGGGATGATTGGCTGCTATGGCATTGGCTATGTCCTTCATGAGAATAGTCTTACCGGTTTTTGGCTGTGCCACGATAAGAGCTCGCTGACCTTTTCCGATGGGTGAGAACAAATCGACCACGCGTGCTGACAGGTTGTCGGAGGATTGTCCTTTGCAAAGCCGGAACTTCTCGTCGGGGAATAGTGGCGTAAGATGTTCGAAAGGAATGCGGTCGCGGACAACTGAGGGATCAAGACCGTTGATTGTTTTCACAGAAGTCAACGGGAAGTATTTCTCTCCTTCGTGAGGTGGACGAATGCCAGCTTCGACCACATCACCGGTTTTGAGTCCGTATTGCTTGATTTGCGACTGCGACACGTAGATATCGTCGGGCGAAGCAAGGTAATTATAGTCAGACGAACGCAAGAATCCAAAACCATCAGGCATGATTTCGAGCACGCCTATGCCGGTGAGGATATTGTCGAAATTGTAGCGTGGCTCTTCGGGCTCGCTCTCAACGGCTGCCTTCGGTTGGTTGTTGTCGTTGCGATTCTTGTTTTTCTTTTTCGATGATTTGTTTTCGTTGGTCTCGGAAGTGGTAATCTCGAACAAATCGCTTGGCAACGTATTGGCTCCATCAACCGGCAAATCCTCGATAGCGACAAAATCATCCGCATCAATCTTGAATTCCTCGGCAGGTTCTTGCAAAGAGATGTCCTCAATAATCACAAAATCATCCTCGCCTTGACCATTATCTGTTTTAGCTTTGGCTGTTGTGGAAGTGACTTCGGCTGGCTGTACAGGGATATCGCCGACAACTGCGGCCTGAACAGGTTCAGAAGACTCCATTGCCGCAGGTTTGGCCTGAGCGGATTCGGGCTTGGAAACCGGTCCGTCGGATTCAAGCAAAAATTCTGTTTGTACTTCTGCGGTCTGAGGCTTTGCCTGCGAAGAATGACGCTCTTTTTTTAAAGGGGCTATAATCTGGGCTATTTCAAGGGCAACATTGGCCACCTCTTCAGATGGAATTATCGCCTTTTTTGACTTTTTCGACTTTTTCTTAGGTGCAACCACGCTTTCAGAAGCTTCGACATTCTCCGCCGGCTTCTCCACCACGTCGGCAAGAACAGGAACGGCCACTGGCTTTGCCTTTTTCTCTACGGGTGTTGCAGCCTTGTCTCTAGCGGGCTTGTTTGCTGGAGCGACAGGCACCGTAGGAGCAGGCTTGGCTTTGTCAACCGAAGGCATGGCGACTTCTGTAAGATTATCCTTATCGACCGAATAAATTTTCTCTGCCTCCTTCTTTACAGTAATACGTTGGCGTTTACGTGCTTTCTTCTCGCCTGTTCCTTGTTGTGCCACTTTCTGACTGGCACCAATGATAGCTTGTTCGTCGAGAATCTGATATACCAAAGATTCCTTGTTCGCATCTTTGGCAACCTTTATACCGAGCTCCTGTGCGATGCCCTGTAATTCCGACATAGTCTTGTCGTTTAATTGAATGATATTATACATGATAAATATAAAAATACATGGGATTCAAAGAAGATAACAACTCAGAAAAAACCTGTTTCCTCTTTGCGATGCAAAAATAAGCAGAATTATTGAAAAGCAAAAACTTTTCAGGGCGATTTTTACAAAGATTGATTTATTTGGTCAATATAGTCCAATATTGCATCACGTCCAGCCTTATTGGCGGACGATGAGATGAAATAGGGCGGCAACTCTTCCCACTGGTCATGTAGCGTGTCGAGAAAACGTTGTACGTTGGCTCGCTGGGCACTGGCAGAAATCTTATCAGCTTTCGTGAATATGATGCTGAACGGAATACCGTTTTCGCCCAACCACTCAATGAACTCCACATCGATTTTTTGAGGTTCCAGACGGATATCGACCAATACAAACAGATTGGTCATCTGTTCGCGCTCCAACACGTAGTCTTCTATGATTTTCTTGATTTCCTTCTGCTGCTGTTTGCCACGCTGCGCATAGCCATAGCCAGGAAGATCGACCAAATACCATTTCTTATTAATCAGGAAATGATTGATAAGCAACGTCTTGCCTGGTGTAGCAGAGGTCATGGCCAACTTCTTCCGTGCCGTAAGCATATTGATGAGACTAGACTTGCCAACGTTCGACCGACCAATGAACGCATATTCGGGGATATTGCCAACTGGACATTTGTTCACATCAGAATTGCTGATGATGAATTCGGCGCTTTGTATTTCCATAATTCGTTTACTATGATGAAAAGGTGATTGATTGCGTTTGATGAGGTCTGCTACAAAGAAATAGGCCGACAAAAGTGAACAGGCCATTGAGCATCAGTATCTCGTAGCCAAACTCGTAATGGGTACACATGGTTATTATCTGTTTTACACAAATGCACAAAACAGGGGACATGACGCATAGAATAGGGACGACGCAATCGCTGACTTGCCTACTGGTGAACAAACCGAAAGCAAAGAGACCCAACAGGGGGCCGTAAGTGTAAGAGGCAAGGACAAAAAGGGCATCGATGACACTGGAGTCGTTGACCGCCTTGAAACCAAGAATCACCACCGCAAAAACCAACGAAATGGCTACATGAGTGATCTTCCGATAACGATTGGCTTGCCGGATCGGCCGCTTGCCGACTTCGAGCATATCAATGCAGAAACAGGTAGTGAGAGCCGTAAGAGAGGAATCGGCACTACTGAAAGCCGCCGCTATGATGCCTATGGTGAAACACACCTGAACAATCGGTCCCATAAGTCCCTGAGCCGCAAAGATGGGAAGCAACGCATCGCCAGCCATCGGCAAGGCGAGGTGTTGCTGAGAGGAAAGGGCAAGCAGGAGAATGCCCAGGACAAGCAACAAGGCATTGATAGGGATAAACGAAAAGCCATAACAATACATGTTCCGGCGAGCCTCGCGCAGATTCCTACATGTGAGATTTTTCTGCATCATGTCCTGGTCGAGTCCCGTCATGACTATAGTGATGAACGCCCCACTAAGAAACTGTTTTACAAAATGTTGACGATTATTCCAATCGTCGAACACAAACACACGGTCGTGCTGGCTCTCACTAATGGCTTGCAACACCCCGTTCCAATTGAGACCCAGTTGATGACATGCCTCGAAAAGTATCAGCAAAAGGGTGGCAATGAGACAAAAGGTTTGGAACGTATCAGTCCATACCAACGTGCGAATGCCTCCACGATAGGTGTAAAGCCAAATGAACAAGACAATGGCGCCTACGATGGCGACAAAGGGAATGTGATAATGTCGGAGCAGCAATTCATGGAGAATAATACAGACTATATACAAACGGGTAGCGGCACCAAGGAGCTTGGACAACAAGAAAAAGGCCGCCCCCGTCTTGTAAGAACAAGTGCCGAAACGCAATCCCAAATATGTATAGATAGACGTAAGCTTCAATCGGTAATAGAGCGGAAGAAGCAGATGTGAAATGACAACATATCCGACAAAAAATCCGAACACGGTTTGCATATAGGTCATGTCGATACTCATGACCATACCCGGTACCGACACAAAAGAAACACCGGAAAGCGACGTGCCTATCATGCCAAACGAGACTACATACCATGTGGAGCTACGGTTGGCCGAAAAAAAGGAATTGTTGTCGCCACGCCGGCCGGTTATTCGGGAAATTATCAGCAACACACAAAAATAAGCCAGGAGGGTTATGAGGATATAAAATAAATTCATCGGATTGTTTTATGCCGCAAAATTACAATTTATTGCCGAAAAACCATTACTTTTGCATTGGAAAATAAAGTTATGATGACCAACGAATATCCGTCACGGCTACTGCAAACGGCAGTAGATGAATTTGCCAAGCTACCAGGAATCGGACACAAAACAGCCACTCGCCTCGTGCTGCATCTGCTGCGACAAGATGTAGAGGCAGTAAAGCGTTTTGGAGAGTCTGTGATTACCCTGAAAAGTGAGGTAAAATACTGCAAGGTGTGCCACAACATCTCAGACACGGATGTGTGCATGATTTGTTCCAACAAGCAACGGGATGCCTCCACGGTGTGTGTGGTAGAATCCATTCGCGACGTAATGGCCATTGAGGCCACCCAACAATATCGGGGACTATACCATGTGTTAGGCGGCATCATCTCTCCTATGGACGGCATCGGACCCACTGACATAGAAATCGAAAGCTTGGTGGAACGCGTGAGCCAAGGAGAAGTGAAGGAAGTGATTTTTGCACTCAGTACGACCATGGAAGGCGACACCACAAACTTCTACATCTCACGTAAGTTGGCTCCTTTCAACATAAAGCTAAGTGTCATAGCCCGTGGCATTGCCATTGGCGATGAACTGGAATATGCCGATGAAGTGACACTCGGACGCTCAATCATAAACCGTACACCCTTAACCGTATGAAAGAAATAACAAACACACTTCATCGACTCACCACGACCTTCACAATGGTGTGGATAATGGTTGTTGTGATGGCCATCTTGTGTCAGTGCCTGATTCCTGCAGGACTGCTTTCAGAAAATGCCACTATTTTATATGTATCGCAACTCATTGCCGTATCGTTCACATTCGTCTTTGTCGTAATCATATACAGCGTATTCAACAAACGGCTGCTCATCATCCGCAAACTCAATCTGCTGAACGCGCTGAAGAAATACCAGCAATTGGCAACGCTACGAATGTTTTTGGGCGAATTCCTGATGTTGCTCGACTATGCTTTTTGGTTTTTCACGCGCGACAAATCATCGCTCTGCCTGTTGGCAATAGCTGTAGCAATCACCTTGTATTGCACTCCAACACGCAGCCGGCTGATGAAACATCTTGATTTGGAAGAGACCGCACTATGAGCGTCTTACTAAGCAGCAACGTGCTACAATTGCGCGCTCCGGAACCTGAGGATGCGGCACTGCTACGCGAGTTTGAAAATGACGCACAAGTGTGGCAACCCAACGATGTGACAGGCCCCTACTCACTTCTTGAGTTCCGACGCTATCTGACACAGACCCACAACGACATCTACACCGACCGACAAATGCGGCTAATGATGCAAAATGGTGACAACGACGTGGTGGGAATCATTGACCTATTCGACTTCGACCCCCAGAATAGCCGTGTGGAACTTGGCATTGTGGTGCGAGAGAACCAGCGCAGATTAGGATATGCACTTGAAGCCATCCGCTTGCTGGAGGCGCATTGTTTCCACTGTCTCAACATTCACCAGATTTATGTCAAGACAGCCGAAAACAACAAGCCAGCCTTGGCATTGTTTACCAAAGCTGGCTTTAGGGAATGCGGGATGCTGACCGACTGGCTTTGTCGCGGAAACCGGTTCAGCAACGCAGTGTTACTACAACGAATCGCCGATTAGAAATCCCACTTGACACCCAGACAAGGATTTACCTTGAAGCCGTCGTAAGAGCCAAAGTTATTAGACAATTCTACCTCGCCACCAATATTGAAATTGTCGCAGCCAAAAGACTTGCCAATATTGTACCACAACTGAGGTTCCGACAGGAATACTGTGTGATGCTGCACGTCGAAATTATCGCCTGTCATGTGATCCTCCCACCAGAAATCAGCGAAACCAGAGAACTTCAAATCCTTGATGCCCAAGAAATTGCTAATACCCCAAACTGCTGTGAACTGCAAAGGAGCATTCTGGTCTGTGCGACGGATGGTCTTGTAAAGGGCTTCCAATGTCAATGTGTACTTGAAATCAGCACTATGAATGAAATAGTTCACACCAAACAGCCAGGCACTATTGACACCAAATGTTCTGTAAACACCACCATTGTATTCAGCATGAAGGCTCACAGGTGCCCATGATGACTCCTGCCAGAAATTGAAGGCACGTGCTATTTCGAAATATGTACCGCTAGGATAGTTGTGCACTTCCTTACCCTCATAATTGACATCGCTGGCAAAGTCGTGGTCGATGAAGAAGAATGTATCACCCCATTTGTCAGGCTTGAACATTTCGAAAGTAGTTGTTACATGCTTACGTGTTTTGCCAAAGTCATAGAATACCTGTAAGTTGGTTTGTGCATTCAGCGTGATAGCAACTACTACCATGCTTGCCAAAAGAAATAATTTTTTCATAAACGAATTTATATTAAACATTTGTTTGAATTCAGACGCAAAATTAACATTACTTATGAAATCCGCCAAAAAAAAGCGACTAAAATATGAAAATATTAACGTACATATCCACTGAAAAACGTCCAGATTTCCTCAAGGGTGTCCATGTCGGCCATGTGCCAAGTGTGCTGGCCACCAACAACTTCATACAGACGAACTTCATAACCGTTGGTGCCACCCAAATACCGATGAAGCACAACTGGTCGGGTGGGCTTTGCAACATCGAACAGGGGAAGCTGCGTACACTCCTCATGCGTACAACGATTGGAAGCCACAATGGCACCTACGGCTATGGGCACAGCCAAGTAAGCCCCCCACCCTCCTTTATTCAAAGGGTCGCCCAACCACTCGGAAGTACGATCCTCCGTGCCATGAATCTCCATGAAAGGCACTGCACCGCAAGGCTGTTTCTCACGGATAAGCCACTCCATCGTCAGCCCTGCCACCGAAGCGATGGCACCCCATGCCTCAGGATGCTGATATGCCATCAGATAGCACATTTCACCACCATTCGACATGCCCGTAAGAAATGCGTTCTGAGGATTCAACCCATGTTCCTGCTGTAGTGTCTTCACCAGATGAAGGATAAAAGCCACGTCATCGGTCTTCATGCCTTCCTGCATGGGATAACGAACATTCCAACTGGGCTTACCCTTCGGATCTTTCTCGCCCTGCGGTATGCAAAGCGCGAAATGATGTTTTGCTGCAATCTCTATCATTTCAGGCCGAAGATTGGCTGCATTGCCCCCATAACCATGCAACATCACTACCAACGATTTGCCTTGGGCAAGACTATCGGGCACATACAGATAATACAATCGTTCAATGCCTTGAAACTGAATATGTCTTTTCGACAATCGCACATCCTGCGCACAAAGCGTTCCCAAACAGGAAATTGCAGAGAGACACATGACACATGCCATCATAAAGAACTTACGACCAATTGGTTTCATAGCCATAGTTACTACAAATATCCTTTTCATCGCGAACAAAAAAACACCAAGAAACGACAAAGGCAACAACACACCCTGCCAAGAATACGTTGCTGCCTTTATGTTGCTTACACCTTATCAAATACGAGCCAAGATAGCCTTCGATTCAGCCTCGTAGCCTGGCTTATTCAACAAGGCGAACATGTTTTTCTTGTATGCCTCAACACCCGGTTGATTGAATGGATTGACTCCAAGAATATATCCACTGATGCCACAAGCTTTCTCAAAGAAGTAAATGAGCTGTCCAAGATAATACTCGTTGAGTTGAGGCACGCTGATACGCATATTGGGCACACCACCGTCAACATGAGCCAGCTGGGTGCCCAGTTCGGCCATCTTGTTGACCTCATCGACACGTTTGCCTGCCAGGAAATTCAATCCGTCGAGATTTTCCTCATCGAACGGAACTTCCAACTTATGGTCAGGATTTTCAATCGAAACCACCGTCTCAAAGATGGAACGTTCGCCCTGCTGAATCCATTGTCCCATGGAATGAAGGTCGGTAGAGAAATCGACTGCGGCATTGAAAATACCCTTGTTGTCCTTACCTTCCGACTCGCCATAAAGCTGTTTCCACCACTCGTTCATGTAATGGAGTTTGGGATTGAAATTGACAAGAATCTCAATTTTCTTACCCTGTTTGTACAACTCATTACGAGTAGCGGCATAAACTGCCGATGGATTTTCCATCATGGGAACATCGTTGCCACATACTTTCTCCATATCGGCACCGCCCTTCACAAGTTGTTCGATGTCAAATCCGGCAATAGCAATAGGCAATAGGCCAACCGGAGTAAGTACTGAATAACGACCACCTACATTATCGGGGATGACAAATGTCTTATAGCCCTCTTGGGTAGCACACTTGCGCGCTGCACCCTTCACCGCATCGGTAATGGCTACGATGACCTTCTTGGCCATGTCCTTACCACGCTGTTTTTCGCACTGCTTCTTCAGCAAACGGAATGCCAAAGCAGTTTCGGTAGTTGTTCCAGACTTGGAGATATTGATGACGCCAAACTTCTTATCGCTAAGATATTCGGTAAGCTCATACAAATAATCCTCGCCAATGTTATGTCCGGCAAATACGATGGTAGGATTCGTCTTGTCGCCATTGAAAGCACTGAAGCTGTTTCCAAGTGCTTCAATTACGGCACGTGCGCCCAAATAGCTACCACCAATACCAGCCACTACAACGACTTCGCAATTTTCGCGCATCACCTGAGCCGTAGCCTTAAGTTCGGAAAGTTCGGCAGCGGTAATCGATGACGGCAAGTGCAACCATCCTAAGAAATCATTACCTTCGCCCGTTCCGTTTTCCAACTTGTCCTGACAAGCTTTCACCTGTGCCTCATAGGCAGCAACCACCTTCTGAGCCACTGCATTTTCGATGTTTAAACTGATGTTCTTCATCTTTTCTTATTTTTTTATGCTTCAATCTTTTTTATCCATTCTGCCACTTCATCCACAGTGGGATTCTTAAGTTCCAACTTGAACTTCTTGTTGATGCCGCACACATCCATGTGCAGTTTCTGCGGATTCACATCTTTCATGCTTGCAACCACATTATACCCTGCCTTGTAGAACAAAGGAACCCATTCCTCGGGTATTCCAAGTGCGGTGAACTTTTCCACAGCATCCTTAGGTGTTTTCTTTTCCGGCTTCATCTGAGGGAACAGCATCACCTCACCAATGGCAAACTTTCCGGTCATAAGCATAACCAAGCGGTCGATGCCAATACCAATGCCCGAAGTGGGAGGCATACCATACTGCAATGCCCGCAAGAAATCCTGATCGATAATCATGGCTTCGTCATCGCCCTTGGCTGCCAATCGCATCTGCTCCTTGAAACGTTCCTCCTGATCAAGCGGGTCATTCAATTCAGAGTAGGCATTTGCCAACTCCTTACCATTTACCATCAGTTCAAAGCGCTCGGTGAGCCCAGGTTTACTACGATGCATTTTGGTAAGCGGCGACATCTCGACAGGATAATCTGTAATGAATGTGGGCTGGATATAGGTACCCTCACAGAACTCGCCAAAGATTTCATCGATGAGTTTACCCTTGCCCATTGTGTCGTCAATCTCCATGTTCAGGGTCTTGCAAATATGACGAATCTCTTCTTCGCTCTTCCCATTCAAGTCAAAACCCGTTTTTTCCTTTATGGCATCAAGAATAGGCAAACGACGATAAGGTGCCTTGAATGAAATGACATTTCCGTCAATTTCCACTTCTGGCTTGCCATTGACAGCCGTACAGATTTCTTCGAGCATCCGCTCCGTAAACGACATCATCCAGTTATAGTCCTTATACTGCACATACAGTTCCATACAGGTGAACTCAGGATTATGGGTCTTGTCCATACCTTCGTTACGAAAGTTCTTACCCATTTCATATACACCCTCAAAACCACCCACAATCAGCCGCTTAAGATAAAGTTCAGTGGCAATGCGCATATACATGTCTTGATTCAACGCATTGAAATGAGTAATGAACGGACGGGCAGAAGCTCCACCTGCGATGCTTTGCAAGATTGGTGTGTCAACCTCCGTATATCCTGCATTGTCAAGAATGCTACGCATGGTACGAACAATGGTCGCACGCTTCAAAAAGGTTTCCTTGACACCATCGTTCACAACCAAATCAACGTAGCGTTGGCGATAGCGAAGTTCTGGATCATCAAACTTGTCATACGCTACTCCATCCTTGTATTTTACGATAGGAAGTGGCTTCAACGACTTTGCCAGCACAGTAAGTTTCTGGGCATGTACGCTCACCTCACCCATCTGTGTCCGGAACACGAAACCCTCAATTCCGATGAAATCACCAATGTCCAACAATTTTTTAAACACCGTATTATACATTTCGGAATTTTCTCCTTCGCAAATGTCATCACGAGTGATATAGACCTGAATACGTCCCTTTGAGTCCTGCAACTCAATGAATGAAGCCTTACCCATCACACGCCGGCTCATCATACGTCCGGCAATGGAAACCTGACGAGGAGATGCTCCATCCTGGAATTCGGCTTTTATGTCTGTTGAAAACGCATTGGTTACATACTCGGCTGCAGGATAAGGATCAATCCCCATCTTACGCATCTCATCCAGACAGTTACGTCTTACAATCTCTTGCTCGCTTAATTCTAATACGTTCATATTCTTTCTTGAAAATTTGGATGCAAATTTACGCTTTTTTTCGTAAACAGCCATACGTTCATACTTTTATCTTCTTCAACGAAATGGAATACGCTTGCTTACATAGCACTAATTTCACCTGATTGTACCCATCCAACGGCTCATTTCTCAGAAGCATCATAATTCCTCACATAAATCAAAACATACGCCACAAGCATCAGTTCCCCGACACTTCACATATATCCTAGCATCTATAAGGAATTAATGCTTTTACGCCATTGACAATCACACCAAAGGCAATCTGTCGTGTTATTTAATCTGTAAGCACAGTTGCCGAGCAAGCATCTATGTAAGTCATTGCGTGTTTTTCTCCGACCAAGAGCTAATGAATCCTGCTCTGAATGTTACAATTCATCGTCCCTTTCTTTCTTGTGTTTTTCACCCACCGTAACATTGTACCACGAATCTATCTCCACGAGAGTAACAACGACCTTACTTGTCATTTTTAGAACTATTGACGAAACTCGAGAATGAATCGAGCACCATGAATATATTCATTATCATATTTTAATTCGGCACACATCCGATATGCAATCACGCTACAAATAGGAAGTCCCAAACCATCAGACTCATGGAGATCACCTATACAAGTATAAGGCATGAAAAGATTTGAGCATTTTTCTGCAGGTATGCCACTACCAGTATCGGTAATAATAAGTTGGCACGTCTTTGGACTACGGCGTTTAAAATCAATAGTAATTTTTCCACTCGATGTATTTATCGCTGCATTAATAAGCAAATGCGAAAGAATATAGTGAATTCCCTCATCATAAAGGGGCAATAACTGATTAGGAACCGACAAAATGACATCAATGCCTTTCTGGAGAAATGGGCGAGCATCATCGATAGCCATATGACAGATGGGAAGAATGTTTTGGATTTTCCGTTCATACATGTTCTCCCGATTAGACTCCATATCGGTATATTCTTGTAAACTTTTCATTTTTGACTGCAATATCTGAATATCAGAAGCCAAATCTGATGGAGTCAACTCAACAGGTATCTTATTTTTCACATCATTCAATACAGAGTCAACCCAGCCACACACATTTTTGACAAACTCACCACGATGAGTATTACTGTCAATATAGTTTTTCAGCGTATCATTTAATTTTTTATTCACATCCACCGAAATGCGATATTTCTTAAAGAGCATATAGGCTAAAACTCCACACGCAATTGCAAGAAGTGCCAAAACAACAATCAATATGTTTTTAGCGATATTTACATTCCGACGAGATTCCTCAAGTGCTTTTGCTTCCTCCTCCAATTGAATTTTCTTTATCCTTATCATCTCTGCTTCACGAACCAATTGTAAAGAATCCTGCAAATGTTTGTGATATTCTTTCAATGTCTTTGTAAGTGAGGCGATGCTATATTTATCGGCTAACGCCAAAGCACTTTGGTAAGCATTCTCAGCAGCAACGCTATCTTTGCCTTCCATCTTCTTTGCTATCCAATCCCGAAAGTATTTGTTTTGCTCACTGATTGTGCCAAATTTTTGGTAATATAGTGCTGCTGAGCGTAAGACATCCAATGAAATCCTATCATTTTGCACTTCGTTTGCTATTTCTTTCATTTTAGTGAAATAGCTGGTGCATTTGGGATTTCCGGAATAAGAGGAATTCAAATACATGTGAAAAAGTTGCTTGACGGGCAGATAATGAATCTCTGGCAAACGAACTTTGTTCTCCTCTTCATATTTTGTTATGATACGATCTAATTCAAAACACCGGCCAAATGCTTCCTCATAGTCCTTGGCTGCCCAAAATTGTTGTACTGAATTTATGCCATTTTCTATTCGCACACGCAAATCACTAACTTGTGCATTACCGGCTATAAATGAAAAAAAGAATAGGATACAGAGTACTGTCTTCTTCATAACGTTACCATTTTGCGGGCGAATTTAGCAATTATTTGCGAGAAACACAACTCAAAAAGGATTTTTTTGACAATTAAACCCAATCGACCAGCCTATTTTTCATGAAACTCTGTAAATCATGTGCAATCATCCTATAAATCGGACATTTCTTAAAATCGGTATTTCGACGCAATAACTCATTGACATTAACCTGCCTATTTTCATAGCCAGACAACTCATTCCGGTATTGCATACCATGTTCGGCCAAACGTTGTATTTCCTTTTCGCGCTCTCTTCGAAGGATGTTGCATACAGGTGTGAGAATCCGCATTACAACTGCATCCATAAAATGATGCCCCTGAATAAACAAATATGCATTATCTGAAGTCACTCCCAATGCGTTGAGTTCCTGTTTTAGCGTTTCAATTTCAGATTTCGCCAACGGGCACTCTGTTTCCAGACTTCTTATTTTTGCCTGGACCTTCTTATTCATGAGAGAAAGCGACTTTTCCATGTGATAAACATCTATATGCTCAAGTGTCAGAATGTGACAACAATCGGCAATCGAGAAATCCTTTTTATTGTTTTTCCTATGAAACCACACAGACCATGCAAGCAACGGAAAAGCAATTTCAGAATACATACGAAACAGTTCGACGAAGTCAATGATTTCACGATCGTTCATGGTCGATTGCACGCACACTTCATGAAGCGATTCCGCGTAGCACTGATAATTCTCAATGGAATATGCATATGTTTGGAAAACGAAAGGATTAGAATTAATATTGCGCGAAATAGGAGTCGCATCCTGCAACAAATAATCATAATCACTATCGACACACGCAATCATACTATACCCCAACCTATCGCCCAACTGATTAGCAAGCGCAGTCTTTTTGCCTTTTGTCAATGAATCCTGCGAAGGAGGCATAATCTGGAAATACAACTGATCGGTTTCGAAATCCGACAAGATAGAATGCCAGAAAGCAATGTCATCATAACTCTCCACAAAGGCCAAAATTTTGTGTCGAGATGATTTGGGACGCAACTTGTTAGCCGCAGCGACATAATTTGATGACAACGTTTCAGTCAGACGTTTACTCATACCATTCTTTCACAGTCATTCGGTTATATCACTTACTTCTGTCACAGCATCCATCCACTTATTCATGACCAGTGCAGGAGAATGTGTCGTCAAAATAATTTGCACATTCCTGTTCAAAGACCGTATCAAATCTATCAAGCGCTCTTGCCATTCAATATGCAAGGAAATTTCCGGCTCATCCATAAAGAGCACCCCCTTCCGATTATCTTGCACCAAAACAGTCAGAAGAATCACAAGCATCTGTTTCTCGCCCGATGATAGTTGATACGGATGAAGCACATCACCGTACTGTTCCAGACGGATTTCGTTGTTGGAACGAACCAACCGTTTGTTTGTTTCAGAAAACAAGTCATCCACCAAATCCTGGAATTTTGCCTTCGGTCGAGCAATGACAGCCGCTTTTTGCTGTCCCTCCGGGTCTCCGGAAGTGAGGCATTCAATAATGCGATTGCCTATATTGACCTGATAATCCAAATATCGTCGCTGCAACTGATACAACTGCCAATCCAACTCTGTCTTCACATTTTTATCAGCCAATTTCTCCATAAGGTCCGTATGGATAAGAGGGCGATCAAAACTTCGGATGACATCGTAGTGTATTCGCGTGGCATTGTCTGGATAAAACTTAAAATACACGCCCGCTTCTTTCCCATTCTCCATATTTCCCCCGCCTAGCAAATCCAGTGTGGTCACCGATTGGTTTACGATGGTACTTTTCCCCAATCCGTTGGCACCACTAAGAATATTCACATCTGGACGAAGTTTCCATCGTATGTTCTTCTTCCCCCACAACCCTTTAATGACAATTTCCTGAATGTAATCAGCCTGCATACTCGTTTGTTTTTCTTCAGCACACAAAAATAATGGAATCTCATCACTTTTCAAAATCGCGAGGTTGTTTTTGTGTTTTTCTCTCTTAGCAAAACAACAAGAACAGACAGAATGCGCAAGCCCTACAACCGTTGGAATTGATCATCATCGGCAAATTGACAGGACTGCTTGTGCCCAGTTCATTTATATCTCTCCTCCACACAAGGAATCGAGTAGGAGGTAAATGCTAAT
>DCGR01000018.1:0-157 GCA_002315285.1 Bacteroides sp. UBA1773
GTTCGCAGACCAAAGGTTTCTGCGGTGTCACCATTGCCAAATTGGTGGAGGAGGGAAAACTCTCATTGGATGATCCTGTATCGAAGTATCTTCCTGAATTCAAGGAGCTGTGGGTCCTTGATGGTGAAAAGGACGGCATCAAGACGCTCCATAAAGC
>DCGR01000018.1:219-663 GCA_002315285.1 Bacteroides sp. UBA1773
CTGGTGGATTTCCATTTGAAATCAGCGCCAAGCGTGGTGATGTGCGCGGTGGCGGCTGGAGCGGTGGCGCACCCATCAGACAGACGGCTTCGATTGCAGCGGCATCTCCCCTCATGTTTGAGCCTGGCACTCAAGTGCGTTACTCCAATACGGGCATTGACATAGGAGCCGCTGTTGTTGAGACCATCACTGGAATGAAATGGGAAAACTATCTGAAACAGGAAGTGCTTGACCCATTGGGGATGCACTCCACATGGTTCTGGCCCACTGACCGACAGCTCAAGAAGAAAATAGAGCTCTATGACACTGTGGAAAACGGACCAGCCAAGTGGCGTGAGGAATGTGATAATCAGCAACGACCTTATAACGATTCGCACGTGTTTGCATCTGCCGGCGCAGGCTTGTGGACCACAGCACTCGACCAGATAAAGTTCTACAAGATGC
>DCGR01000018.1:698-30483 GCA_002315285.1 Bacteroides sp. UBA1773
ATGGGCGATAATGGTGTGCGCATACTCAAGGAAGAGACTGTGAAATCTGTCTTGGCCAAATCCACTCGTCCCAAAGAACTCGGAGGTTATTCTCTCGGCCTGTATGCACCCTACGATGATACTGAAGACCAATGGGTAGGACATGGCGGTGCTTGGGGCACCAACTGTAGTGTCAATTGGCAGAAGAAGGAGCTACGCCTCTGGGTGGTGCAGGTTGTGGGCAAGCAGCCATGGAACGAAGCATGGAACAAGGCTGCTGAGAAATTCTTCTCTCGTACCATCGACAATTCAAATGCAAACGCCTATACTGGCCGAACAAAATGAGAGACAGTTACTGAAAGGCTGTTTTGAAACCATTCAATGGTTTTCTTATGCATACATGAATAGGGTGTTAAGTTAGGCATTTCCGTTCTTTGAAATAACAGGATGACGATTTTCAGACTTTCTTTCAATACGTTAACTTAACACCCTATTGCTTGGTAATGACAAAGAAACAACTTGGTCAATTTATGATTATACCCAATGTGACCAGCTTTGGTTGTCTTTTTGGCTCCTATGGATCGATTCGTCGGTCATGATGCCCGCATCACCTCCTTTTCATCAAACCTATCAACTTAAAAATCTGATCCAAATCTGAAGCAAGTTGTTATTTTACCATTACTTGATGATGGTTCCGATGATTCTCCCTTCTTTTTTCACCATGTAGAAACCTGAAGGCAAGCTTCGCAGATCAGCATCTTGGCACGTCATGAGTTCTTGCTGATTAGAGTCGTAGATGGAGCCTTCGCTGATAAGTAATTGATTCCCATTGTTTACTATAGGAATATCATCGTGGGCTGGTGAGTTCAGGGGTAGCGGCGAACTTTCCACGCCATAGCGATTGGCTGCAGTCACCACGTAGTATCGTTCGATGTCGGTTGGCGTAAATGTGAAACTGTTGGTGTGGAGCGAGGAATAAAGCAGGTTCTTGCCATTGTTGATGTCCACTGGATATATGGACGAACCATATATGTGGAATACGACATCGGTTTGTGTCGCTTGCCACGACAGTGTTATTTCTCCTGCATCGGTCTCACTGTAACGGCCTTGCTGCAATGGCACCGGTTGGGGAGCATCGGGCAGTGGAGGAACCAGCGCTGGCCGTTGGTAGTATGACTTCCTCACTTCGCTGAACAGTCCTTTGATGTCTTTCATCAAGAACTCATTGCGGAAATAGGCTTGTCCGCTCAGACCTATATGTCGGCAAAAATAGATTTGGCGGCTGATTTCATCGGCCGACCAATTGCCTTCTTTAGGCAACATGCAATAGATGCCTAATCCTGGCACAACAGGTTTGTTTCCACATCGTTCTTTCCAGTCGAGTGCAAAGGGATAGAAGTTGTTTCCACGTGCATACATCATGGGGAACAAAACGTCCATGATGCCTTCTTGCATCCATGCACAAGCATCCTGATACACGGTTCCGTAGGCTTCCCAACCTTTTGAGGAATAGCGATATGTGCTTTTGTATTTCCCCAGTGGAGCACAACTTACCTTTACCCAAGGCTTCAATGCCTTCACCTCTTTATATATGGCTCGTACAATGTTTGTGATGTTGTCGCGGCGTTGTTGGGAGCCTGTTTTTGAACGCGTCTGCTGTGAATAACGGATGTAGTCGAGATGTATTCCATCCACATCATAGCGTTCTGTTATCTCATGGACGATGCGAGCCAGGTATGTGGCTGTCGAAGTTTTTGCGGGATTCAGGAAACCTTTGGCCTTGGGAATGGTCACAATCCAAGCATGCAACTCGATTCCTCGTCGGTGGCATTCGTCGATGGCAAATTGCAACGCGTCATATCCCTTGCTGATGCCTTGGGTGAGTGGTTCGATGTTGGATGGATAAATCAATGTGCTACGAAGTCTGGTCTGAAACAATACAGTGTTGATGTTGGCAGATTTGAGGGAGTCAAGAATGGTGCACAACTCCGCTTTCTGCGCTGCAGCCCCTCGTGTACGAGGCCAATCCATACCTCCAAGAGTGGTGAGCCAAGTGGCTCTATATTCGTATTTTTGGGCCTGTATGTTGAATAGACATAGGACGCATAGTAGGAACGATATGATTCGGCGTGTCATGACGTTGTTTTTATTTCTTGAAAATTTTGGCGAAATTACGAAAAAAAAGGATATTTTTGCACGGAATAACGATTATATTGCTCTCGTATGATTACATTTTCAGTTGCGCTTCTTATGCTGGTATTGGGCTATGTGTTTTATGGTAGGTTCGTGAATTCGGTTTTTGCCCCCGATGGTGCACGACGTACGCCATCGGTTGCGTTGGCCGATGGTGTCGATTATATCGCAATGCCTACGTGGAAGGTGTTTTTGATCCAATTTCTCAACATTGCGGGTACGGGACCTATCTTTGGTGCCATCCTTGGCATTTTGTTCGGTCCTGCTGCCTATTTGTGGATTGTTTTCGGCTGTATATTTGCAGGAGCCGTGCATGATTATTTCACGGGTATGATATCTCTCCGCACCAATGGATCCAGTATTCCTGAAATTGTTGGTGATAATCTGGGGGGAGGGGCTCGTTTGCTCATGCGCATCCTTTCACTCATTTTGCTCATTCTTGTCGGGGCAGTGTTTGCACGGACTCCAGCTAATCTGATAGCGGGTCTGACCCCAACCGATGGATTCTGGGGAGGGTCCTTGTTTTGGCTGATTTCCATCATCGTGTATTATATTTTAGCAACCCTATTGCCTATCGACAAACTCATAGGCCGTATCTATCCACTATTTGGAGCCGCTTTACTGATTATGGCCGTAGGTGTCTGTTGGGGTATTGTGACACAGGATGGTTCATTGCCAGAAATCACGGAGGCGTTTTCAAATCATTATCCAGCGGGGAAATTACCAATCTTCCCTTGCTTGTGTGTTACCATAGCGTGCGGAGCTGTCAGTGGCTTTCATGCAACGCAAAGTCCTTTAATGGCCAGATGCCTGAACAATGAGAAGAATGGTCGTTTTGTGTTTTATGGAGCCATGATAACCGAGGGCATTGTGGCTCTTATCTGGGCTGCAGGAGCTATCAAGTTCGCAGATGGTGTTTGTGCTGCTGGTGTCACGCCGTACGAGAAATTGTTGAATCTGATGACGGAGAATGGTGCCCATTCGGCCGATCCAGCCATCTTGGTCAATGCCGTATGTAGTACTTGGTTGGGCTCTGTCGGTGCAGTGTTGGCAGTGTTGGGTGTCGTGGCAGCACCCATTACAAGTGGTGATACAGCGTTTCGTAGCGCTCGGCTCATTGCATCCGATTTCCTTCATGTCAAGCAGGGCAGCATTTCCAATCGTCTTCTTTTGGCGTTGCCATTGTTTGGCATTGCCACTTATTTGTTCTTTGTCGATTTCCAGATTTTGTGGCGATATTTTGCGTGGTTCAATCAGACCCTTGCTTGCGTGGCGCTTTGGGCTTTTACCGCCTGGGTAACTCGACGTGGCGCGACAAATGGAAAGAGGTATGATTGCCTTGTTACTCTTGTACCTGCACTTTGGATGACCCTTGTTTCTGTCACCTATATCTGTGTGGCTCCCGAAGGTTTTACGTTGTCCACAACGATATCGTATGCTATTGGAACAGTTTGTACACTTGCTTTGCTTGTGTCGTTCATGATTTGGGAAAAACGTCTTTACAAGAAATGATTATGAATAGAAGGTTTCGTAAATCCACATGGCTTTGTATCGCTCTACTGGTGTATGTGACTGTCATGGCCGTTTGGTTCTTACCTACCAGTACTGCGACACTGACGGAGAAATGGCTTTCAGGCGCTGGAAGTTATGTGTTGGTGGGATTGTTGTGGGTGGTGATGCGTAAAAAGGAAAAATTGGCAGAAGAGCGTGAACGGCAGTTCGATAAAGATCAGAAAGATATATGAGCGGAGACAAGTGCGAACCCGTGAATGAATCCATCAAGCGATATGATTTGATAAATATTTGACATTTGATATCTTATGTGAAATATAAAAGTAGGAGATAAACATTTCATGTGTGATTATCTCCTACTTGTCTTTACTTCATTTCGATTTCCTCTTTCATGTCGATTTCCTCGCCTTTTGCATTGACAAATCTATATTGCAAAAAGGCCAGACTCTGATCGGGGATAATGCTGATTCCAAAACCATACCGCAATTGCCACTTTCGCTTAAGCGAAATAAAACCTTGGTTTACGTAAGCTGCGATGTATGGATGGATGTAGAGCTTGAATTTCTTCTGATGTAGCTTGTTGACCAGACAATCAATTTTGTTTTCAAGTGTGTCAGTAAACAGTATGCTGGGAGGAATGGAACCTTTTCCAAAACAGGTGGGGCAGTTTTCCTCTATCGCGACATCCAGGACCGGGCGTACACGCTGCCGTGTGATTTGCATCAGCCCGAATTTACTCAAGGGGAGGATGTTGTGCTTTGCACGATCCTTTTGCATGTTTTCACACATGCGTTCATACAGTTTCTGACGATGTTCGGCTTCTGCCATATCAATGAAATCGACAACAATGATGCCACCCATATCGCGAAGGCGCAATTGGCGTGCCAGTTCGTCAGCAGCGCCCAAATTCACTTCCAAGGCGTTTTCCTCTTGACTGGTAAGTCCTCTGCTACGATTGCCAGAATTGACATCGACCACATGCAAGGCTTCAGTGTGTTCGATGATGAGATAAGCTCCACTTTTATAGCTGACGATTCGTCCGAACGAGGATTTGACCTGTTTTGTGATAGCAAAATTGTCGAAAATAGGAAGTTGACCTGTGTATAGCTTGACGATGTGTGCTCGTTCAGGAGCGATCAATGTCACATAGTCTTTAACCTCATGAAAGATATTTTCGTCGTTGACATAAATATTTTCAAAGGAAGGATTAAAAAGGTCGCGTAGCATACCGACGGTACGACTTGTCTCTTCATAGACAAGTGTTGGCAACTTGGATGCTTGTTGTACCCGGGTAATACTATCTTCCCAATGTTTAAGCAAGACTTGCAGTTCGGAATTGAGTTCGGCCACTCGTTTTCCTTCGGCAACTGTGCGTACAATGACACCAAAGTTCCGCGGCTTGATGCTTTGTAACAATTGCTTGAGGCGAGCACGTTCTTCGTTTGATTTGATTTTTGACGAAACGGACACCTTGTCGTTAAAGGGTATGAGCACAAGATACCGTCCGGCGAATGACAATTCGCAGGTAAGTCGTGGCCCTTTGGTTGAGATAGGTTCCTTTACAATCTGCACCATCACTTCTTGTCCTTGTTGTAGGATGTTGCTGATGCTCCCTTCTTTGGGGACATCGGGCATGACAGAAGCTTTGGAGATAGAATAGAGTTTTTTCCTGTCGCTGGTAACTTGCTTTAGATATTTGGCATACGAATTGAATTGCGGCCCCAAGTCGAGAAAATGAAGAAATGCATCTTTTTCATAACCTACATCCACAAAGCATGCATTGAGGCCAGGCATTATTTTCCTTACCTTGCCCACGTACATGTTGCCCACATTGAAAGCCGCAGTACGGCCTTCTTTCTGGAGTTCTGCCAAGTTCTTGTCTTCAAGAAGAGCTATGGAGATCTCTTTGGGCTGAACGTCAACTACTAATTCATTTGTCACTTTTTCGTTCCGAATTTGAGGGTTATTCAAAAAATCCCCTCTTTTGAAGGGAGGGGATAAGTCGTAAGACAAAGCTTATTTGCTCTTATGTCTGTTCTTGCGCAGGCGTTTTTTACGCTTGTGCGTTGACATCTTATGTCTTTTATGCTTCTTTCCGTTAGGCATGGTTGATAAAAATTATAGTTAATTACTCAGTTGTTTATTTCTGCAATGCTTCTGCAAATACTTTGGCTGGCTTAAAAGATGGAGCCTTGTGAGCAGGAATGATTACTGTCGTGTTCTTGGTGATGTTGCGGGCTGCTTTCTGGGCTCTTTTGCGTACAGCAAATGTTCCGAAGCCACGAAGATAGACATTTTCATCGGCTGTCAGTGAATCCTTGATTTCAACCATCAGTTCCTCAATAACCGCCAATACAGCTTTCTTTTCCAAACCTGTTTTGTCAGCAATGTTGTTTACGAGATCTGCTTTTGTCATTTTCTTATGTTTTTATTTCTTGTTTCGGATTGCAAATGTAGGAATTTTATCTGTTTCAGTAAAATATATCAATGCTTTTTTTCGATTTTTTTTGGTTTTTCGTGTCCTGCGCGCTATTTTTGCCTAAAATAACCTGATAAAATGGAACGATTCACACATCGGATATTGAAATGGTATGATAGCAATGCACGCGATTTGCCTTGGCGTCGTACTTCCGACCCATATCTCATTTGGGTATCGGAAACCATCTTGCAACAGACTCGTGTGGCGCAAGGTGTTGGCTATTACCAGCGCTTTGTTGAAACTTTTCCGTCAGTCCAGAATCTGGCAGAGGCTGAGGAAGACGTTGTTTTGAAAGTATGGCAGGGACTGGGTTATTATAGTCGTGCCCGAAATATGCATGTTGCTGCACGGCAGATTATGGAAAGGGGTGCGTTTCCTGATTCCTATGACGAACTGCTGCAATTGAAAGGAGTGGGAAGATATACGGCTGCGGCCATTTGTGCTTTTGCGTTTCATTACCCTGTTGCTGTGGTTGATGGTAATGTGTATCGTGTTTTATCGCGTTTCTTTGGGGTGGATACACCTATTGATACTTCCAAAGGACAGAAAGTGTTTGTGGAACTGGCCGCTTCTTGCCTTGCTTCCAGCAATCCAGCGAAGTACAATTCTGCCATCATGGATTTTGGCGCTCTTTGCTGTACGCCTTCTGCGCCACATTGCGACAGTTGTCCACTTAATGATAGTTGTGTTGCCCTTGCGAGTCATGCCATAGACAAACTCCCGGTTAAAGGACATAAGGTAAAGGTTTCCCACCGATTCTTCAATTATTTTTTCGTAAGGTCTGGACCATACACCTTCTTAAATAGAAGAGTGGATGATGATGTCTGGAGAAACTTATATGAATTTCCACTGATTGAGACTTCGATGAATCTTACGGAAGAAGAACTTGTCAGGACTCGCGCTTTTCATGCCATGTTCTCGACATTCCCGGAGTGTACGTTGCGTTGTCGCAAACTTGATTTCCGTCATGTGCTCACGCATCGTGTCATACATGCTAATCTTTATGAAGTGGTTTTGCCTGACGACTGCGTGTCGTTCAACAGTTTTGAGCGAATAAAAATGGATGACTTGCATAAATTCCCTGTTTCTCGTTTGGTGAATCATTTTTTTTCCTTACTTTTGCCAAGTGATTAATACCTCAAAATTATGTCAATCAACAAAGTAATTCTAATAGGTAACGTAGGGCGTGATCCTGAAGTACGTTATGTCGATAAGGATGTAGCCGTCGCACAATTTCCCCTTGCTACCAGCGAGCGTGCTTACACTTTGCAGAATGGCACTCAGGTGCCCGAACGGACAGAATGGCACAATATCGTGCTTTGGCGTGGATTAGCAAAAGTGGCTGAACAATATGTCCATAAAGGTGATAAGTTATATATTGAAGGGAAGATACGTAGTCGCCAGTATGACGACCAGAATGGAATACATCGTACCATCGTCGAAATCTTTGCCGACAATATGGAAATGCTTTCAGGTTCGCGCATGCAGCAGACTCAACCCGTCACAACGAGTGAGCAATCTTCTACTCCTCTCGTATAAGCAAACACCAAAATCAACAAATGGACATCGATTCGTTTCTGTCGCTTTTTGATCACATAACCTTTTACATGCCTTCGTTAAATGCGCTAGTCGCTGTATCTTTGGCAGCGGTCTTGCTCTTTTGCTCAGGTTTCGTCTCATCGTCTGAAATCGCCTTTTTTTCTTTGTCACCGACCGATAAGAGCAGTCTCGACGAAGAGTCGGTCAACGATAGTCGTATCCTTTCCCTCTTGAGGGATTCGGAGCGTCTGCTCGCCACCATACTCATAAGCAATAATTTTGTAAACGTGACCATCATCATGTTGTGCAATTATTTCTTTGCGGAGACGGTTGACTTTGGCGGTGTGCCCTTGCTGGAATTTTTTGTCATTACGGTTCTTCTGACATTTGTCCTCCTCCTGTTCGGCGAAATCATGCCGAAGATATATGCTTCCCAACATCCCTTGCGTTTTTGCCGGTTTGCGGCACCCACCATCATGCTACTTCGGAAAATGTGGCATCCTCTCTCTTCGTTGCTGATGCGATCGTCTGTGGTTGCCGGGATGCTGTCTGACAAGACGAGCCACAATCTTTCGGCCGACGACCTTGAACAAGCATTGCAGCTGACTGACAAGAAGGAGATACAGGAAGAAAGCAATATTCTGAAGGGAGTCATCCGTTTCAGCGATGAGAATGTGCGCGAAGTCATGACCTCACGTCTCGACATGGTGGTGCTCAACATCAAGGATTCGTTCGATAAGGTGCTACGATGTGTGGTCGATAATGTCTATTCGCGTATTCCCGTTTGCGGAAACAACATTGATGACATCAAGGGTGTGCTTTACATTAAGGACCTCTTGCCGCATTTGAAAAAGCCGACCACGTTTCATTGGCAGTCGTTGGTGCGGAATGCCTTTTTTGTTCCCGAGACCAAGATGATTGACGATTTGCTGCGCGATTTCCAGTCCATGAAAATCCACATGGCCATTGTGATTGACGAGTTTGGGGGGACATCTGGAGTCGTCACGATGGAAGATGTCATTGAGGAGATTGTTGGCGAAATCAACGACGAGTACGATGAAGAGTCGAAGACTTATTCTAAACTTGCCGAAGATACCTACGTTTTCGAAGCCAAGACGCTTCTTTCAGATTTTTATAAGATCTTGAGGATCGATGATGACATTTTCAAAGATGTGGAAGGTGATGCCGATACGTTGGCCGGCTTACTTTTGGAATTGAAAGGTGATTTTCCTACGTTGCATGAGAAAATCGATTACGGACATTTCCACTTTGAGATTCTTGAGTTGGACTCCCGTCGAATTCTCAAGGTCAAGGTCGTTTTCTCGCCTGTCAGGCAGATCCCATAGATTGGTTCGTGTTGGCTGCTGGATTTTTTTTTTTGAAAAGTCTGGTTCTATAGCGTGAATTCCCCGCATAGGGGTGTGTTCATCAGTCTTGTTATCTCGTCAGCTGCTTTCCCCTCGCCAAGCAGGAACATGAGTTTGGTAAGAACAGATTCCACCGTACAGTCATGTCCGCTGATTACTCCCGCGTCCAGCAAGTGGAGTCCCGTCTCGTAGCGTTGCATCTCCACGGATCCGGTCAGACATTGGCTGATGTTGACCACAACGATCCCGCGTTGCTGAGCTTCTTTCAGCGTATCTACAAGCCACTTCTTTTGTGGGGCGTTTCCAGAGCCGTAGGTCTTCAGCACTACGGCTTTCAGACCTTCGATGCCGAGCACACGTTTTACCACATTCTCTTGGATGCCAGGGAAAAGGGTAAGGGTCAGTACGTTGGTGTCGAACTTGTAATGAGGTGTGAGTTGTCCTCCTTGGTGATGAAGAATGGCGTTGTGGTTGTATTTGATGTGTGTGCCTGCAGTCGCAAGGGATGGATAGTTGTACGAGCGGAATGCGTTGAATCCTTCGGCGTTAATTTTGGTTGTGCGGTTGCCCCGTAGCAGTTGGTTCTCAAAGAATATGCACACTTCGGACACCGCAGAATGCCCGTCTTCCGTTTTTGCGGCGGCAATCTCTATGGCGGTAATCAGATTCTCCTTGCCATCGGTGCGAAGCATCCCGATAGGTAACTGGCTGCCAGTCAGTACCACAGGCTTTTGCAGGTTTTCAAGCATGAAACTCAGTGCTGATGCCGTATATGCCATAGTGTCTGTACCATGCAAAATCACGAAACCGTCGTAAAGGTTGTAGTTGTCAGCGATGATTTCAACCAGTTTTCTCCAGAACTTAGGTTCCATGTCCGATGAGTCCATGGGTGGATTGAACGAGTAGGTGTCGATGTGATAGGCAAACTGGGTCAGTTCGGGCACATTAGCCTGTAGCTGGTTGAAGTCGAACGCCTCCAAGGCTCCTGTGTCGTGGTTCTTTCTCATTCCAATAGTTCCACCCGTGTATATTAACAAAATGTCAGTGTTTCCTTTCATGTTGTTTGTGCTTAATTGAAATTCTGGCACAAATATAGTAAAAACATTACATATTATCATATAGTTGATAAGCATATCTGAAATATCGTATGAATCCTATGCTATGTATAATCATCGAACTATGAAGGTACAAGGTTCAATTCCTTATTCCAGACACTGAAAACACCCTTTTATTTGCATATTCCAATTACGATACTTAATTTTGCCACAGTATTCACGCAATAATATCTACAGCAGAATAAATCATGAAAAAAATCATCCTTACAATCGTCATCCTCATTCTTTCGGCGTATCCGTTTGCTTGTTGGGGAAATGCCCCTGCAGAAGCCTCCGCAAAGCCGCCATTTAAAATGATTATTCGTCTCTGGTCCCAACATCATACCGACTCCTTGGCAAGCCAAGAACTGATAACTGCATTGAAGCACTATCCGGGTTTCTGCGATGAGGTGTGGTTTCTGACCGAAACGCCAACACTTCAAGACATGGAAATGCATCGCCGTTCCGCCGACAAGATGGGCAAGATGGCAAACACTTTGCGACAGATGGGCATTATTCCTAGTTTTCAGTTCATCAGCGTGGGACATGGCGATGTGGCTGGCATCATGCCCGACACCAATCTTGTTTGGAAAAGGGCCGTGGGTCCTGGAGGCGAGCAGACCTTGACACAAAGCTGTCCCCGACAGCCAGCGTTCCTCCGCCATCTGGAGAAGGTCATGGCCATATACGCCCAGCAGGTGCAACCTTACGGAGTTTGGATTGACGATGACCTGCGCATCACCCACCATTCCCCAGCACCTTCCATCTGTTATTGCGACGATTGCATCAACCTATTTAACGAGCAATACGGCTACCATTTCACCCGCCTTTCGCTCGTCAGTGCCCTCGCGCGCAATGCAGACCAAGGGAAGCTACGTGGGCAATGGATCCGCTTCGGCCAAGAGTCACTTGCTGGAGTGGCTGCCGTAGCTGCCCGTGGGGTACATTCTGTTTCGCCTGCCACACGCATGGGGTTGCAACACGTCAACTTCCATCGCTCGTATCTCGAGGGCTACGATTGGAACCCCATTTTCGATGCTATGGAGCGAGAGACGCATCTGGAGCCTCTGAGTCGCCCAGCAAATGGATTCTACAGCGATGCCGCCCCACGTGGAATGTTTGTGAAGGGGTTGGACATGGCACGCCAGATACGACGCCTGAACGGCAATATCACCGAGATCTCACCCGAGATAGAGGGATACATGCACCGTTTCTCGGGGAAAAGTCCCCATGGCATCTGCATCGAGACCATGTACTATCTGGCGATGGGAGCCACGCAGATGTCGTATGCAGTGATCTGTACGGGCGAAGAACCCATGTCATGGTATGCCAACCATTATTTCAAGCACCTGCAACGCTGGCATGAGTTCGCTCGCGAGTATGCTGACTACAATTGGGGCACACAGCCTGGAGGCATTGACCCATACCTCAGCCCCACGATGTACACGACCACCGAGAGCCCCGACAACGACCCGTTTGCTTGGGCATCGTGCAATTCGGGCGATTACATCTATGAACTTGCCGCACTCGGCCTGCCTTTCTGTCCGGATGGCAAGCAACCCGCAGCGCTGATGATTGATAAGGCTGGGCTACAACGGATGACCGATGCCGAGATTGTAGCGCTTTCGCGCCAGCACGATATGGTGTTCGACAAGAATGGGTGGACAGAAATCGGCATGAGAGGGCTTGCCCACAACTGGAGTCCTACCCATTCTTCCTTGGATGATTCGGGCGACGTTTTGTGTCTTGAGACCACCGAAGGTCGGCGCGCCGTGGTCATCGATTTTGCAATCCCATCCAATGGTATCAGTAGCCGTAACTGGCAGCAACGCGTCAACGCCATCGACTGGGCTGCACGCAACCGGTTGCCGGCTGTTTTGGAGAGTCCCGCTCAGGCCGCAATGGTTCCACGAATCGACGGGAAAGACCACTTGCGCTCGGTAGCTCTCTTGAACTGCACTATCTCGGAGGAGGAAAACTATGTAGTCCGACTGCGTTTGGGCGATGGACAGGAGTTGAAGCAACTGACTTGGCATCGCAATGGACACGATACCATCGTGTTGCAGCCCCAACGCGAGGGAGATGACGTGTTGGTCACAATCCCCCGACTCGACGGATGGGACTTCGGATGGATCAAAGTTGAGTGACCACCGAAACATTGGATGATTACATAAACAGCCACTTTAAAATATTACACTCATGAAACATTTATCTTTTGCGTTGTTGGCACTTTCATTTGTAATGGCCAGCACAAGTTGCAATCAAGCGGAGCAGACCGACGAAAGCGTAGTGGGCTATACCATCTCCGCCTTTCCTGTGGGACCGGCACTTTACACGGCAGGAAACCGACAGTACGTGGCCTTCTACGACTCACTTCACCAAATGACACTGGCACAACGCACGCTGCCCGATGGAGCGTGGCGTTACTTCACCCTCGACGAGAAGGTGAAGTGGGATAGCCACAACTACATCACCATGCGGATGGACGACAAGGGCGTAATGCACTTGTCGGGCAACATCCATGCATCGCCACTGGTTTATTTCCACAGCGATGCGTCGGGCGACATCGAGACCTTCCGCCGTGCCACCCCCATGGTGGGCGAGAATGAGGAACGCACTACTTATCCGCAATTCATGAAACTCGACGATGGTCGGTTCCTGTTCCATTATCGCGACGGAGGAAGCGGCAACGGCAATGAAATTTACAACATCCTGCAGCCCGATGGCTCTTGGAAACGCTTGCTCGACAAGCCCCTTACCGACGGTGAGGGACTCATGAACGCCTACATGTCTGGACCAGCAAAAGGACCTGACGGAAAGTTCCACCTCATTTGGGTGTGGCGCGACACTCCCGACTGTGCCACCAACCACGACCTGAGCTACGCTTGCTCACCCGATCTCGTGAACTGGCAGGATGCTCAGGGTAACCCGATGGAATTGCCACTGATGCTGTCACAACGGTCGCTCATTGTCGATCCCATCCCGGCTGGAGGCGGCACCATCAACGGAGGTCAACGCTTGTTCTTCGATGCTGACAATCACCCCATGATAGTGTATCACAAGTATGACGAGAACCGCCACACGCAACTCTACATTACGCGATTCGATAAGGGCGAATGGCACATGAAGAAGATAACCGACTGGGATTTCTGCTGGGACTTTCACGGAAATGGCTCCATGATTAATGAGCTGCTCATCTACGCTCCCGCCTTCAACCAGCAAGGGGAGCTGGAACTGTCATACATGCGCTTCGACCCTGCCACCAACAAGCGTTGGAGTAATGTGCTGACACTCGATGCCACTACCCTCGAGGTGAAAAGCGAGAAACCCATGCCCGAGCAGAAACACGACCCGCAGGCTGACGTGGAAAGCACGTTCCCCGGCATGAGGGTGAATTTCACCGGCGATTCGGGTGACGGTGGCTACCGCCTGCGCTGGGAGTCACTTGAAGCCAATCGCGACCGCAAGCCCGAAGGCGACCTTCCACCCGCTTCGATGCTCAAGGTACTGAAAGTGGACGATAAGAAGTAACATGTGCGATTTGGTGTGCGTGAAGGACGGCGTATGTGCTAAGACTCGTTGTATCGGAAAAGGTAATCGTGCAAGCGGCATCTACTGACTGCGCGAACATAAAGGAGAGGCGACCACCTCGCCTTTATGATGCATGAAATCAAAAAGTGCGACATGCAGACATCCACAGTGCAAACGGTTGCAAACCGCGTAACATTCTGGTAGGGATTGCGTCTCTTCGCTTTCCTTACAAGATGGTTTGCATACGTTCCATTGCAATGGCTATTTCGAGAGCCACACTATTGAGGTACGGGACGTTAATGTGACATTGTGTGGGATTCTCCATCAGGTCGCAAAACGCTTGGAATTCGTAGCCTAAGCGGTGGCAACCCTCCGTAGCGCGGAAGGTGACAGGCTCTTCGCCTCTCAGGTGCATCGTGAACTCCTGAAGCACACTCACCGAGCCCTTCACCTCAATATAGCCTCTTTCGCCTTGTATGCAGCCGAAAGAGTGGCCATCGCTGTCTTTGGCTGAGCTCAGGCTTGCCACAAAGGTGGGGTAATGGAGTAGCATGGTGCCGCTGGTGTCTATACCGTTGTATCCCGTGTTCTTCATGAAGTATGCCGTTCGGGGAGGGCCGAACAAGCCTATGAGGAAGCAAAGGTTATATACGTTCAGATCCATGAGCGACCCACCGGCACAGGCAGGGTCGAAGGTGGGTGTCAGTTCGCCACGCAGATACTTGTCGTAGCGGCTGCTGTACTGGGCATAGCAGCAGTTCACCATGCGTATGGTACCGAGGTGTGGCAGACATTCGTTGATTTTGAAAAACAAAGGCATGTAGAGCAGACTGTAGGCCGGTAAGCAATACACCCCCCATTGCATGGCAAGGTCGAAGAGCAGTTCCGTTTCAGAGCGGTTGCTTGCAATGGGTTTTTCCACAATCACATTGTGTCCGCTGCGGACGGCCCGTGCCGCATATTCATAATGTACGTGGTTTGCATTGGCTATATACACGAAATCCGCTTCCGCTTCGGCCAGCATCCGGTCGTAGTCGGTAAATACGAATCCTGTGCGGGCAAACTGCTGGCATAGGTCGATGGCATGTTCCACGCTCTGCTCGCGGGCGAAGATACCGGTAACCTCTACCTTGCCTGGCAGTTCACGGTGAAGCATTTCCAACACTTCACCCACAATTTTCCCTGTTCCTACTATGCTTATTTTCATATTTCGTTCCTAATGTTTTCTGCCTGTGCTTGCCTGTTTACACCAAAATAACACAAAATGAGGAAACCATCATAGAAAACCTTCTGAAAATCCATTCTTTGATGGCATCGACTATCGGTGGCCTTCATCCGCTATTCTTTCCCAAGTCTGCCGATGAGGAAGACAATTGCGGCGGTCAGCATCCCATTAATCGATGAAATGCCAAAGGTGACACAGTTGGCCACAACGGCACCAATGACTACACCCATTACCGAAAACCAGTCGATGTCGATGATTTTGATGCGGTTGTTGAGGTACGATTTGTGATTGGTGAAATAATGCAGGATCAGGATGATGCCAATCGGAGGAAGGGTGCAATTGAGTATGTTGAGCCAATTGCAGAAGTTCCAATAAAGCCATACCGCAGTGAGTGTAGCCACGATGCCGCCCAAAAGCACGATGATACGCTTCGATAGGCCAGTGATGTTGGCTAACCCAAGCCCTACAGAGTAGAGCGCGTTGTCGTTGGTAGTCCAGATGTTGAGGCCAAGCACGATGACGGCGAAATAGAACAGGTTGAGGTGCAGCATCACCTCGAAAATGTCATTGCCACCCACGTAGATGGATGAGATTGCTCCAAAGAAGAACATCAACGAGTTGCCCAACAGAAAAGCTGCTACGGTAATGATGGTTGCTGACGTGGCGCTTTTGCCAAAACGTGTGAAGTTGGGGGTAGCTGTGCCTCCCGACACAAAACTGCCTATTACCATGCCCGCCGCTGCAACAATTGTGAGGTCTTTCGTTCCTTTCGCAAATTGTTCGATAAGCCCTGTGTCTCCTTGGCGTACGGCCATCACCATGGATACGGTGCCTAATATGGCGACAAGCGGAACGGCTACATAGCTCACCACAGTGAGGCTTCTGATTCCGAAAAATGCACTTGAGGTCATCAGCACGCCTGCCACCACAACCAGCGAGTAGCCTTGCCAAGGCATGTGGTCAGGGGTCACGTCCAGTCCGAACAGTTCCTTGGCCACAGGTATGGCGAACATGGCCAGACCTACGCCGAACCATCCCAATTGGGTAAACGAAATCATGGCACTGGGCAGCCAACTGCCACGTCGGCCGAAGCTGCGTTGCGCAAGCAGGTCGAGCGACAATCCGCTTTCAGCTCCGATATATCCCAATGCACCTGTATAGGCTCCGAGAATGATACCGCCCAGCAGTAAAGCTGCCAGAAATCCATTGAAATCCAAACCGTTGGAAAGACTTTGTCCTGCCCACATGCTGGCCGAGAAAAATGTGAATCCCATCATGATCATGAATAGGGTGAGGTTGCTGCGACGACTTTTTGCTGGCACTTTACTGTGTTCGTAGTCGTGGGTTTCGGTTTGATTTTTCTGATTCATATTGTTTCGGTTTTGTTTTGGTTCCTTTTGCTTTTTTGATGATTTATGATGTCCTGTGTTTCGATTCAAAACGCTTTTTCAATGGATAGGTTTGAAAAGAACTCTTCCAATTGTGCCAATCGTGTCTTGCAGATGTTTGTCAGAGATCGACGACGCAACTGGTTCATGTAAGCCTGTTCTTCATCGTAAAGGTCTTTCAGGTCGAGAGTTGGTTCATAGTTGTTCAAGGCAATCCATTCTTCGTAGGTGACGTGTCCGTGGCCAATCTTCTCGGCCAAAAACTCCTCCATATTCATGTCGGCGGATACCTTCAATAAGTCTTTCCAGTAGCCTGTCACTTCCTCTCTGTGTACATCCAATTCGTAACGTCTGGCTCCGCCGTCATAAATGATACACTTTTCGAGCAGTGCCGGAGCATGGGTGTAATTGAAAATGTAATGACGAAACTCTGGTGCAATGGTTCCATTGGTCCATCCGAAATCTATATTGGGTATGTTCACTCCGGTTACACCCTTGTCCTCATATACGGAGAATACACCCTCGTAGAATACACATTCAAAACCTTCGAATGTAGGCCACACTTGGCGAAGTCTGGTCGTAAAATCTTCAAGCATGGTGATGGCTTTGGTGCCACCGATGGTGAAGAACACAATCTTTCGGATGTCATGGCCGTTTGTCCTGAATTGCTTTATGACATAGTCCAGACATAATCGGAAAGTGTCTCCGCTGGCTATGATGTCGCCTATCATGAGTGTACAGTGTGGCTCGGTATGTATCTTCTCGTATTTTATGTCCAACCCCATGATCATTCCATCTGTTATCACTCGTTCGCAACTCAGGAAGTTGATGTTGGGCACCTTTATGCCACATTCATGGCAACATTCTTCAATCGGATAGTTCAAACCACCACGCAGGATGGTTAGTATGTCCACCCGATGCAATCGCTCGGAATCGGCGGACATGAGCTTGCGTAGCGCAGCCGTAGTAGGTGCTTTCATGGCTTGATAGCATGAAAAACCTATTTGTTCGGGCGATGCCATCAGTAGGCAGGTGGCAGGATGGGTGATGATATGATAATGATTCAGATAGGAGTCGGAGACCAATGAATAAAATGAGGGGGTTCCAGCGACTGTTTGTAGTTTATGATTCATACCGAATATATTCATTCGGGGTACAAAGTTACGACTATTTTTCCAATTGTCCAACGAAAAAAATGGATTTGTTCGGGATTTGCAAATTGGTACTACGTCGCAGGCCATTCTTTTCGCGATAAATGCTCCCTACGACCTATGCCCTTTTGTAGTGATGACAATAAATGTCCAAGGTGTAGTTTTGAAAACAGGGAATTTCCATGGTAAATGATACCAATAGCCTTACCTGACATGTCATTCCGTAAAATATCATCAAATTCATGAAAATAAAACCATTCTTGGTTCCCTTGTCGCTGTGGCCGAACAGAAAGATGCAGACTATCAGAAGTGATCTCGTCTGGATCAGCTGATTGGGAAACAATTCGAGAGGTACGGCCAAGATTGTTCCATGACCATAGCCATGCGTTTCGCGCTTGCCGGCTGCTGAATGGTGTTGGCCGCTTGCTTATGGGAAGTCGCTTCAAATCGGCTCTTCAAGGTCAGCGATATGCTCCGGGAGGGGTTGCCGACGGTATTGGGTGGGGGTGATGCCGGTGTGGCGCAGAAAATAGCGGTAGAAATCCATCTGATTGCGGAAATGAAGGTCGTAGGCTATGCTTTTGATGGTGAGGTTCGACTGCTTCAGGTAATATTTGGCTTCCAGAATGACATAGAATATGATCCATTGCGTGGCGGAACGTCCGCTCACGGCTTTCACGGCCGTTGACAGATACTTGACCGACAATGACAACTGGGAGGCATAGAACGCCACGTCGCGATGTTGCGTGTGGTGCATGGCCACGAGGTTCACGAACTGATCGACCAGCACACTGCTGTGTATCTCGTTGCGCGAGGGTGTGTGGCCAAGCGTGGTCCAGAGGTTGGCTATCTCGATGTTCATGGAGCGGAGTATGTAACTCATGCTCTTGATGGAATCCTCATGGGGGGTTGTGATGACCGAACGGAATAGGTTGCGGAAATGGCCTATCAGGGTACGATAACGCAGGTTGGTGTGCACCATGCGATTCATGAACACCATGCGCGACTTCGGCAGGTCGAATTCCATTTCGGCAAGCAATCGGTTGGATAGCGCCATCACGCTCACCTTCACCATTCGGGTGTCTTGCAGGAACTTCATCTCTACAATGTCACCAGGAAGGCAGATGATGAAGCAGTCTTTCTCCACACAGTATTTCTCCATACCCACCGAAATGCCCAACGCCCCATCGAGGCAATACAAGCACACCAAGCCATCGACACGGCATGGAAACGACAATCGCGTGCTGTTGTCGTCGTAGAGCATCCCATCGATGATGCAGAAGTCGTCGCCTTGCATCAACACCACCGGCTTGCGCGACAAAGTCTTGATTTTGCTTACTGTCATTACTTTCATGATGCAAATATAACGACTAAAAGTATAATGAAAGTGTTTATTAGGCAAAAACACGTATTTTTTAGGCAAAAAGGTATAATTACAGGTATTGCCTATAAGTAGGCAATGCTGTAACTTTGCAGCCGAAAAAGGGGAAAGGGCTCCCAAAACGGTCGTCCTTTCCGAAAATTGACAAAATTCGACATGCCGTATGACGCATTATCTTGACAGGCTGCAAAAGCAGATGCACACGAATTGGAAAAGACCAGCTCTTTGTGATTATAAGGGCGACCAGTTCACTTTCTGCGATACTGCCACACAAATAGAAAAGTTGCACTTGCTGTTCGAACAGTTAGGGCTCCGAAAAGGCGACAAGGTAGCTCTTTGCGGAAAGAACCAAGCCCGCTGGGCCGTGGCCTTCCTCGCCATCAACACCTATGAGGCGGTAATCGTGCCTTTGCTCTCGACCTTCCATCCCGACAACATCCGCAACATCGTGAACATCTCCGAGTGCAAGGTCCTTTTCACCGATGCCGAAATCTGGCAGAACATGGATATTGCCGAAATGGGAGGGATGAGACAGGTCATTTCGTTGGCCGACTTCAAGCCGCTATGGTGCGGTGAGGCCGATAGGGCCGTATTCACGCGCATCGACTCGCTGTTCAGCCAGAAATTCCCCCATGGGATGACCGCCAACGACGTGCATTACCCTACCGCCAACGACAAGGAGTTGGCCATGATCAATTACACTTCCGGTTCCACGGGCGATCCGAAGGGCGTGATGCTCCGCTACGAATGTTTCTCGGCCGATGTGGAGTATGGCCAGGACAACATGCCATCGTCCTACAGCGACACGTTGCTCTCCATCCTGCCATTGGCCCACATGTTTGGCATGGTTTTCGAATTGCTTTATCCCCTGTGCGGCGGCACACCGATTTATTTTTTGGGCAAGGCCCCTTCGCCCAGCATACTGGTGAAGGCGTTGCACGATGTGCGTCCGTACCTGATTACGGCCGTGCCCATGGTTTTCGAGAAAATGTATCGAAAGAAAATCAAGCCCACGCTCAACAAGCCCCTGATGCGATCACTCATGTATGTGCCATTCATCCAGAAATTCATCTTCAAGAAAATACGCCAGAGCATCGATGCCACTTTTGGCGGCAACATCCGCCTCTACATCATGGGTGGCGCTGCTGTCAATCCTGAAGTCGAGAAGTTCTTCCATAAGATTGGCCTGCATTTCACCATCGGCTATGGCATGACCGAGGCCACTCCGCTGCTGGCATACGAGCGCTGGAACAAATTTGTGTTGCGCTCATGTGGCAAGGCCATCTCATGCGTGCAGCTCCGTATCGACTCCGACGACCCGCATCACAAGCCCGGCGAAATCCAGGCCAAGGGCATCAGCCTGTTCAGCGGCTATTACAAGAATGAGGAGGCCACCCGCGCTGCCTTCACCGACGACGGATGGTTTCGTACGGGCGACACTGGTGTCATCGACAAGGCTGGCAACGTGTTTATCCGTGGTCGCCTGAAAAGCATGCTGCTCTCGTCGAACGGACAAAACATTTATCCGGAAGAAATTGAGTCCATCATCAACAATCAGCCTTTTGTCATAGAGACCGTAGTAGTCATGCGCAACGACAAACTCGTTGCACTCTGCCTGCTCGATCAGGATGAGATGAAAAAATGCGGTGCCGACCAGGCTACCGTCGTCAGCGATATCATCAGCACAACCAATGAGCAGACCGACCAATATAGCAAGATCAGTGCTGTAGAAGTCCGTACCGAACCTTTCGCAAAGACAGCGAAACTGTCCATCAAGCGATACCTCTATAGCTAAGTCACATACAACCCCCAAAAAGAATAACGAAGAATCGGCGTTTTCACACTGCCTGTTCTTCGTCATTCTGTTTTTATGCCAATCCTATCACACCATCAGGTAGCCTATCCACGCCACAACCCAAGCTATCGCACACTGAAACACTACCACAAACACAGCCCATGCTGTTCCCAACTCCCTTCGTATGCTGGCTATGGCTGCCACGCAAGGCGTGTAGAGCAGGCAGAACAGCATCATGGAAACGGCCGTCTTTACAGTCAACACCGTTGAAACTCCCAGCACTTCCATCGTGGCATATACACTCTCCTTGGCCATGAAGCCGCTGATGAGCGAGGTCACCACCCGCCAGTCGTTGAGTCCCAGCGGACCGAACAGGGGCGCAATCAGCCCCGAAATCCACGCCATCATGCTGTCGGCCGCGTCGGCAACCTGATAGAGGCGGAAGTCGAATGTCTTCAGAAACCAGATGACGATGGTTGCCACCAGTATTACCGTACAGGCTCGCTCTATGAAGTCTCTGGTCTTGTCCCATAGCAGGTGTCCCACATTCTTGATGCGTGGCATACGGTAGTTGGGCAGTTCCATCACAAAGGGGGCTGCCATCTCACGCCTCCCGATGAAATATTCCGCCAAGGCAATGACGATGCCAAGCAACAAGCTGAGCAGATAAAGTCCCACCAGTATCAGCCCGCCATGATGGGGAAAGAAGGCGGAGGCAAAAAAGGCGTAGATGGGAATCTTGGCCGAACAGCTCATGAAGGGTGTCAGCAATATGGTCTTCAGGCGGTCGCGCGCCGAAGGAAGCGTGCGGGTGGCCATGATGGCCGGAACCGAGCATCCAAAGCCTATCAGCAGGGGCACGATGCTGCGCCCCGACAAACCGATCTTGCGCAGCAGACTGTCGGTGACGAAGGCTATGCGTGCCATGTATCCGCTGTCCTCGATGAGGCTCAGGAAGAAAAACAGGGTGATGATGATGGGCACGAAGCTGAGCACGCTGCCCACGCCACCGAATATGCCATCCACTACGAGCGACACCACCGTCGGATGGACGTTTATCGCCACCATTCCCTTCTGACACAAGTCACTGATTCCCCCAATCATCCCATCCAGCAGTTCCTGCATCGGTGCTCCCAGCACATCGACGGAAAGCCATATCACCATGCAGATGATGGCCACGAAAATGGGGATGGCCGTGTATCGGCCCGTCAGCACCTTGTCGATGTTCTTGCTGCGCAGATATTCCTTGCTGGTTCGGGGCTTGATGACCGTTTCGCTGCACAACTCCCGGATGAACGAATAGCGCATGTCGGCGATGGCGGCAGCACGGTCAAGGCCACGCTCTTCTTCCATCTGGCTGATGATATGCTCGATCATGTCCTTTTCGTTTTCCGACAAGTCCAGTTGCCCCATGATGTGCTCGTCGCCTTCCACCAGCTTGGCTGCCACGAAGCGTAGTGGCAGTCTGGCTTTCTGTGCATGGTCCTCGATGAGGTGCATGATGCCATGCAGGCAGCGATGCACCGCACCGCCATATACATCATGATGGCAGAAGTCTTGCCGCGCCGGCAATTCCTGGTATTTTGCCACGTGCAACGCATGTTCCACCAATTCCGTCACGCCCTCGTTCTTCGCTGCCGAAACAGGCACCACGGGAATGCCCAACATGCGCTCCATCTCGTTCACATGGATGGAGCCACCGTTGTTCTTCACCTCATCCATCATGTTGAGTGCGAGCACCATCGGTGTGTTGAGCTCCATGAGTTGCATGGTGAGGTACAGATGTCGTTCTATGTTCGAGGCATCCACGATGTTGATGATGCCTTGCGGCTTCTCGTTGAGTATGAACTCGCGCGACACAAGTTCCTCGGCCGTATAGGGCGAGAGGGAATACACGCCTGGCAGATCGACCACCGATGTGTTGGCATGACCCTTGATGGGGCCGTCCTTTCTATCGACGGTCACTCCGGGGAAGTTCCCCACATGTTGGTTCGAGCCTGTCAGCTGGTTGAACAGGGTTGTCTTGCCGCAGTTCTGTTGGCCGGCAAGGGCGAAGGTGAGCTTCGTGTTCTTGGGCAGTGGATGCTCCGTCTCATGGTCGTGATATTTTCCTGCCTCGCCAAAACCCGGGTGGGAGTTGTGCTCGTGTAGCGACAGATTGTACGAGAAGTCTTTCGATTCGTCCTTCACCTCTTCCCGAGGTTTGTCGATGGGAGTCACGTCTATCAGTGCAGCCTCGGCAAGCCTGAGCGTAAGCGAATAGCCATGGATGAGTATCTCCATGGGGTCGCCCATCGGCGCATATTGCGTTATCGTCAGTTCGGCTCCTTGTATCAGGCCCATGTCAAGGAAATGTTGGCGTAGTCCGCCTTCTCCGCGCACTGTCGCAATGACAGCCGTCTTGCCTATGTTCAGTTCTCTCAGCGTCATGATTCATTTGTGTTTTGGGGGGATGTGTCCTGTTGCTTGTCGTGACAGGGCTTCTGCCGTTCCAGCAGGATGAGGGCAAAGGCACTGATGCCAAGCAGGAAAGGATAGTACAGATGGGGGATGACCGACGTGGTGCTGATCTGTGCCAGTCCGGCTGCCATCAGCAGTTGCGCTCCATAGGGGATGATGCCTTGGATGCAACACGAGAAGGTGTCGAGGATGCTCGCGCTGCGGCGAGGGTCCAGCCCGAAGCGTTCCGTTATCTGTCGTACGATGTTGCCCGAGGTGATGATGGCTATGGTGTTGTTGGCCGTACACAGGTTCACGAGGCTCACCAGCACGGCTATGCTCAGGTATGCACCGCGTCGCTGCCTGATGCTGCGGGTGAGGCAACGGATGATGAAGTCCAGTCCGCCACTCACCCGTATCATTTCCATCAGTCCGCCTGCCAGCAAGGTCACGACAATCAGTTCGTACATCGTGCTGACACCATTGCCGAGCGTGTGTAGCCATCCTACCCAGTCGAAACACCCCATGCCGAATCCTATGGCTGCGTTTGCCAGTATGCCAATCACCAGTGTCAGCACCACGTTCATGCCTGTCACGGCGAGGACGATGATGGCCAGATATGGGAGGATGAGAAACACGTTGTACGGACCAGTGTGAGGCACCACTCCGTCATGACTGCCTTTCCACGCATAAATCAGGAGCGTCAGTATCACGGCGGGCAACACGATGCGCAGGTTTGCCTTGAACTTGTCGTGCATCAGCACTCCTTGCGAACGTGTGGCGGCTATCGTCGTGTCGGATATGAATGAAAGGTTGTCGCCGAAGAACGAGCCTCCCACAATGATGGCGGTGACAAACGGCACGCTTTGCCCACACTCCTCTGCCATGCCTGCCGCCAATGGCACCAGAGCCACTATCGTGCCCACGCTTGTGCCTATCGACATGGAAATGAAGCAGGCTGTGAGGAAGAGCCCGGCAAACAACACCCTTGGCGGAACGATGTGCAAGGCTGCTGCCACGGTGGCATCCACAGCCCCTATCTCCTTGGCCGAAGTGGCAAAGGCTCCTGCCAGGATGAACACCCACACCATCAGCATGATGTTGGGGTGGCTTGCACCGCGCGAGAAGGTCAGCACACGTTCGTCGATGTTCATCCTATGCGTAGGGTTTGACGCATCCCTGCACACCAATGCGCCATAGAGGCAAGCCACAACGAAAGCCGAGCTGATGGGAATCTTGTAAAAGTCGCCCGCCAGCATCGATGACACCACATACGTCACTAAAAACACAATCAGTGGACTCAGTGCTATCCATCCTTCCCAGCCGTGTGTATCCTTCGTCTTGTTCTTTTCCATATTCATTGATGTGTCAATCCGACACGCAAAAGTAATCAATTCTTTTCATTTTCCACGCCAATCCGCGCAAAAGTTCCACAAACTCATGCGAATGAGCCGACGAAAAAGGCATCCGAAATCCTTCGGATGCCCCTTCAATGTATTGGTTGATGGTTTTGCCGCTATTGCGACCAGCAGTGTCAGAATGTCACCTTGAGGCCAATCTGTGCATGGAAGCGCGAGAGTGTCCCGTCCTTTGACGGTTCCGTGTTGCCGGTAAACGAGAATGTGCCCACACGGTCGCCATTCTCTGCCACGGTCACCGATTCCACCTTTAGTGGTGTCACTGCGGTGGTGTAGGCGTAGTACAAGCCCCATTTCTTGTTGAGCATGTTGGCGGCGTTGATCACGTCGAACGAAAGTGTTATCTTGCCGCCCTTCTTGTTGTAGAAGAAGTTTTCTGCCACATGGAAGTCGAAGTGGTTCTCCCAAGGGGCGGTCGAGCAGAAACGCTCGGCATATTGCCCGCGATGGTTCTTGGCATAACCGTCCGAAGCGATCCATTCGCCGAATTTCGTCCTGTCGTCCTCGCTTTTGAACGACATCTGGTTCAGCTCCGATTCCGTTGGGATGTACAGGGGGATGTTGCCTGCCTGGTTGTCGCCGTTGAACGAAGCCTTGTTGTTGTTCTTCGACGAGGTCGATTCGGCCATGGTCAGGCTGTAGCGCATGCCGTTCGAACCGTTGTAGGTGAGTGCTGCCTCCGTGTTGAGCCGTCCATGCGCATATTTCTTCGAAGTGTACATGGCGGTGAACTGGATGCGGTGGGGAATGTCGAAAATCGAATAGCCCAGCGTAGGCTCGTTCACATCCACAGCCGTATAGTTTTTCCAGTTCGATGCTGCCACCGACGAGATGCCGTCGTTCACTGCCTTCGACACGCCGTAGGTATAGCTTGCCATGAGGTCGAGCCCGAAGTCGAAGGTCTGTTCCAACTTGGCTGTCAGCGAGTAGGCATATCCCTTGTTCACGCTGCGCAGGTTGATGATCTTGTCGTATTTGCCTGCATTGGTGCTGTAGTAAGGCACGCGGCTGGCAGCCACGCCGCTCACCACGTAAGCATGGTTTCCAGTGCTTTGCAGTGCCAGGTTCTCGAAGAACACGGCATTGAGGTTTTGCGAGTACAAGCCTTCGAGGGTGGCCTTCAGTCCGAACGGGAAGTTGTGCTCGATGGCGAGGTTCGAACGCCAGGTTTGTGGATACTTGAAGTCTTTCGACACCGTGTTCACGCTTTGCTTCACGGTCGATTCACCGCTGCGCACCACTTCCATGGCCTTCTGCCATTCGTCGAGCTGATAGGCCACCGGAGTCTGCATGGTGCCTTTCATTTCCATGGCAGTGTTGGAATAGCAGTTGCTGAGCCATACGAATGGCACCCTTCCGGTAAACAATCCCGTGCCGCCACGCAGCAGTGTGGTCTTCTCGTCGGTGATATACCATCGGAATCCCACCCGAGGCGAGAGCATCAGCTTCACGCCAGGCACTTTCCCCACTTCCACGTTGTGGGCGGTAGCGTATGTCGATTTGTTGAATTCGTCGTTTGTGGTCGGGCTGTTGAACAGCACGGGAGCATCCACACGCAATCCGTAGGTCAGCTGCAAGGCATTGTTCACGTTCCACTTGTCTTGGGCATAGAGTCCGAACTGGCCGGCATGTACCTTGGCACGCCAGTGTGTCGTGCCGGTGAGGGTCTCATCGGAATAGTTGTAGTAGTAATAGTCGGCCTGGTTGTTGAGGAAGTTCTCAAAGCTGTTGTAATAGTACAGGCCATTGGCATACTGGATGTAGCCGTTGCTCGTGTTGAAAAATTCCTCGTGGGTGCCGACTGTCAGCGTGTGGTCGCCCAGATAGAACGACAGGTTGTCCTCGAAGGCCCAGTTGTTCTGGTCCACATCGTTCACGCCCGACGAGTATTCCGTACCCATGGCAATGTTGCCATCGGTCTTCTCGCCATAGTGTGCGTTCACCACGTATGCCGTCGGGCCCTGGTAGGGCACGTCACGCCAGTCGCGCACACGGGTGTAGCTCAGACGCACCTCGTTCGAGATGGCATCGGTCAGCTGTGTGTGCAGTTCGCCCACAAACGAATGGGTGCGGTTCGACTGTAGGTAGCCCGAGTTGGCGAGATACAAGGTGTTATATGTGTTGATGCCCTTGTCTGTCGAGGAACCATTGTATTGGTAGCGGAACGAGAATTTGTTTCTTTCGTTGATGTTCCAATCCACACGTGCCAACAATCCAAGGCCTTCGGTCAGGATGTCTTTCTGTCCGAACGACTCCTTGAAACCCGTCATCTTGGTGTATTGTTCGGCAGCCTGCCTGATTTGTTCCACGGTGTAGTAGGTGGCATCGTTCATGCCGGCATAGAAAGTGCCTGGATAGGAATTTTTCTTGTATTCGGCGCTGGTGAAGAAGAACAGCTTGTCCTTGATGATGGGACCACCGAAGGTGGCGCCAAAAGTCTCGTCATACTGTTTCGTCATCTTGTCCTTGGCATAGTCCTTCGAGGCGTTGTAGCGGCCATACATGTCCTGGTTGTTGTAGTAGCCGTAAGCCGATCCATGGAATTCGTTGGTGCTCGACTTGGTCACAGCGTTGATGGCACCACCCGTGAATCCCGACTGGCGCACGTCGTAGGGAGCCACCTGCACCTGAATCTGCTCAATGGCGTCGAGCGAGATGGCGTTGGCAAGCGATTGTCCGCCATTGGTACCTGTTTCGGCGAGTCCGAACACGTCGTTGCTCACCGTACCGTCTATTTGGAAACTGTTGTAGCGGTTGTTGGCACCGGCAATCGAGATGCCCCCTTTTTTCGAAACCGACACGAGGGGAGTGTTCTTCACGATGTCGTACACGCTACGGTTCACGGTAGGCGACCTCCGTATGTTGTCCTGGCTGAAATGTTGTCCGATGTTGTTGATGCGGCTTGCCACCACCACCACATCGCCGAGTTGTGCGGTCGATTCGGTCAGTTCCACATCCAAGGCGAATGTCTCGCCCAAAGTCAGTTCGATGTGCTCGAACGTCTTTGTCTCGAAGCCCACATACGACACGATGACTGTGTAAGGACCTCCGGCACGCATACCCTGGATGGTGTAGCGGCCTTCCATATTGGTTACAGCCCCATACGAGGTGCCCGAAGGCATGTGAGTGGCCTGAATGGTGGCACCTATCACGGTTTCGTTGTCGGCCGACACCTTGCCACTCATTCCTGAGGTGGTGACTTGTGCGTTTACTGTCGTAGCCGCCAGCATGAGGCAGAGTGCGGCAATCAGATGGATTGTTCTAATCATGTTCAGAATGTTTTTTTGATTGATTCCTTTTTTGTGTTCAATAGGATCTTTTGTTTGAATTGAGCCGCAAAAGTAGCGCATTTTTAGTTGATAGCCAAACAAAGTGTGATAATTTGAACACGAAATTTCTCAATCCTCCATCAGTTTTCTGTAGCGCACCCGTGTAGGTTCTTCCTTGCCCAATCTGCGAAGCTTGTTTTCTTCGTATTCCGAGTATGACCCTTCGAAGAAGAACACGTTGCTGTTTCCCTCGAAGGCAAGGATGTGAGTGCAGATGCGGTCGAGGAACCATCGGTCGTGGCTGATTACCACCGCGCAACCGGCAAAGCTGTCCAGACCCTCTTCCAGTGCGCGCAGGGTGTTCACGTCGATGTCGTTGGTAGGCTCGTCGAGGAGCAGCACGTTGCCCTCTTCCTTCAGTGCCAGTGCCAGGTGGAGGCGGTTGCGCTCGCCACCCGACAGCACCCCACACAGCTTCTCCTGGTCGGCCCCCGTGAAGTTGAATCGGCTCAGGTAGGCGCGGGCGTTCACTTCGCGTCCCCCTAGGCGGATGAGTTCGTTGCCGCCGCTCACCACCTGATACACGCTCTTTTCCGCGTCTATCGACTTGTGCTGCTGGTCCACATAGGCCAGCTTCACGGTCTCGCCCACCTCAAAGTCGCCCTTGTCGGCAGTCTCCAGTCCCATGATGAGTCGAAACAGAGTGGTCTTGCCGGCACCATTCGGACCAATCACGCCCACGATGCCATTGGGAGGAAGCACGAAGTTCAGGTCGTCAAACAGCAGTTTGTCGCCGTATGCCTTGGCCACGCCCTTTGCCTCTATCACCTTGTTGCCCAGTCGCGGACCGTTCGGTATGAATATCTCCAGTTTCTCCTCTTTCTCCTTCACATCCTCGTTCAGCAGCTTGTCGTACGAGTTCAGGCGCGCCTTTCCTTTGGCTTGTCGGGCCTTGGGAGCCATGTGCACCCATTCAAGTTCGCGCTCCAGTGTCTTGCGGCGTTTCGATGCCACCTTCTCTTCCATCTCCAGTCGCTTGGCCTTCTGTTCCAGCCAGCTCGAGTAGTTGCCCTTCCAGGGGATGCCTTCACCGCGGTCGAGTTCCAGAATCCATCCTGCCACATTGTCGAGGAAGTAGCGGTCGTGGGTCACGCAGATCACCGTCCCTTCATACTGTTGCAGATGCTGTTCCAGCCAGTCGATGCTTTCCGCATCGAGGTGGTTGGTAGGCTCGTCGAGCAGCAGCACATCGGGCTTCTGCAGCAACAGGCGGCAGAGGGCCACACGTCGGCGTTCGCCTCCCGACAGGTTCTTCACCGGCTGGTCCTCTGGCGGACAGCGCAGCGCATCCATGGCGCGTTCCAGTTTCGAGTCGAGGTTCCATGCATCGGTCGCGTCAATCACGTCTTGCAGTTCGGCTTGTCGGGCAAAAAGCTGCTCCATCTTGTCGGGGTCCTCATAGTATTCGGGCAGCCCGAACTTGTCGTTTATCTCGTTGTATTCCTTGAGTGCATCCACTATCGGCTGCACGCCCTCTTGCACCACCTCGCGCACAGTCTTCGTGTCGTCGAGTTGTGGCTCCTGAGGAAGGTAGCCCACGCTATATCCTGGCGAGAACACCACCTGTCCTTGGTAGCTCTTCTCTATGCCGGCAATGATTTTCATCAGGGTGGATTTACCCGACCCGTTCAGGCCTATGATGCCAATCTTCGCACCATAAAAAAAACTGAGGTAGATGTTCTTCAGCACCTGTTTGTTTTGTTGGAAAGCCTTGCTGACTCCCACCATCGAGAAAATGATTTTCTTGTCATCAACTGTTGCCATAAATGAAAGTATGAAGTGATTTAGTCTGTAATTTTGTGCAAAGGTAGCGATAATCTTCCACATGCGCAAGGCGCCTGTGGCAAAGCGCATCGGTTTTCAGCCGTCAGTCCTCGTATATAGGGTCAATGGTCGACATTTTGAATCCGCAAACAAAACTAAAGAGGTCTTCGTGTTGACCTGAGCTCGCGAAGGTCAATTTGA
>DCGR01000018.1:30495-32026 GCA_002315285.1 Bacteroides sp. UBA1773
CGATACAGCGTAGTTACACATATATGTTATGGGGATTAACCCCGTTTTCGAATTGCGCGCAATTGAAATTCAATTAAATATGAAAACGAGATTTCGCGTACAAATGTACAACTTCCTTATGGAATGACCAAATATTAAGCAAACAAGTTAATCCGGAGGGCTTTAGCTTTCCGCAGGAATTAGTACAACTAGAAGAAATGGGTAGTAACAAAAGTATTCCCCCCAATAATCCATGGCTTTTCCGATTGGTCCGTCAAAAGCAGTTATCTTTGCCTCACATTTAAAATCTGAATGCCAATGAGAACAGGGGAATATAAACTTATCTACAACTAATATTGGAAAACAAAACTATCTTTCATTTTTTTGTATTCTTGAAGTCCCGAGTGGGTTGCGGGCTTCATCCGGAGATTGTTTCGGAAAGGTCAGCTCAGATAAAACAACATGAGCCAAATCAAAAACCGAACGCTTAACACAAAGACAAAAAATGGGAAAAGCAATCGTGAAGAGTCCAGTTTCACACACACGACTTGGATGATTGGCCGATAAAAGTGTTTCCTGCAGTGAAAACAGAACATGCCCGCTCATTCTGAACGGATTAATCCATCCATTCCCGGGGAGGGGAGAAAACCAGCAATCAACCAAATATTCAATCGCGAAAACAAAATGAACACACCAACAACTTTTGTAAAGTCCTGGCAAGCCAAATCAAATATTGACATCAGGAAACATGGGGCTTGTTTCAATGAAAAAAATCACCGTAACCTGTCGGAATCTTTGTCGCCATTTACACCTAAGGCACGAAAGCTATTCCATGCAATCTCCCAAATTGGCCGCCGTCAAATTGTCACAGCTATGGTTGTGTGTCTGTTGCTACCGATAGTGAGTGAAGCACAGAATAGCAGACAATACATCAAAAATGCCATCAGCAACTGGGGCAGTTGTCGTAATGTCGTGATTACTGACACTGGAGGCGACATGGCCTTGAACTATCGCAATCAATACGCTGCACAAGGCATTCCAACATCGTTGGGCAAAGCTCTGGAGGAATTGAATGAAAAAGGAGAGTATATTGATGATGTGCAACTGACGGAAGGGGGCAGATGGCTCATACTATATGGCAATAATGGATTTATGTGGAATGACATTCCAAACGACTTGGAACAAGCACTGCACGAGTACAACGACAATGCTGAGGTGGTTACTTCCGTCACTCTTAACGATTATGGCGGATGGATTATCATTTCGACAGAGCACATCAAATCATCGACTGAGAAGATTCGTAGTTGGATCATTGAGGGGATGGAACAGTATGGAGGCCTGTGGGCGGCCCATCTCACTAACGACGGTTTTGCGCTTTGTTTTGAAAGGGGCTATCGGTTTGCAGGCAATGTCTCTTCCAAACTGAAGGATGAACTTCAGAGGACAACATTAAACGTGTTTCGATTGAAGTTCACTTCGGGCGGTTCGTATTTCTTTGCCGACAAGGAAGGCCGATATGAGGGTTGGATGTAAGAAGCTGTTTAAATTTATT
>DCGR01000075.1:0-6241 GCA_002315285.1 Bacteroides sp. UBA1773
CTCAGGTCAACACGAAGACCTCTTTCGGTTGAATTTGTAGCAGTACTCATCCAGGTACAACTACAGGAGAACATTGCAGTCTCATGGTGTGATACCATCATATCAAACCATGATACCATCGTCTCACGGCATGATACCATCGTCTCATGACATGATACGATGAACATCACCCAGTAAAATTTTCAGGAGGCCTAAGAGAAGAAGCGAAATGTTCCCAGTACAATCACGAAACAGATCCAGCGAATTCTATTTGTTTATCTCCAAAATATTGCATCCACGCCCTGCTTTTCTGCTTTTGGAGTGCAGATTAAGTAATGGCATAATTTGGTCGGTAAGATAATGTTTGATATATTTGCAAAAGATTTATCCATACCTCTAAAACATAAAATGAAAATGGAACAAGTTACCAATGAGAAAGCACTTCAGTATGCTCAGGGAAAATTGAATGAAGCATTGACCAATGCCATTGCTACAGCCTATGCCGATGGATATAAGGCCGGTTATGCCGACGGTGAGAAAAACAAGCCCGCGGAAGTATCACCTGCCATTGAGACCAAGACCAACTTTGTGGATTTAGGTTTGCCCAGCGGAACCCTTTGGGCTGATGATTACGAAGTTGACAGTGAAGGGAACATTGTAGAATTACCATATATTAAGGCACAGGAATTCAATTTACCAACAGACGAGCAATGGGATGAACTAAAAGAACAATGCCTTTGGAGACATAAGGATGGCTTTTATACATGTTTGGGAAGAAATGGCAATGAAATTTGTTTCAAGGCAGAAAATAATGTGGCCTTTTGGACACATAAAGAAAAAGAAGAATCACCTTATGGAAAATGCATACATGTTTCTAGTTCTTCCCAAGTGACGATTCCATATAGATCTGCTAAATTTATGGGAGAAAAGATCGCTATTCGGCAGGTATCTAAATGATTATCATTATTAGGCTGTTATGTTTGTACGATTTGTGTACAAAACATTTCCTAACCAAGGTATTTCACACCACTGATAATTGTGTTGCAGTTCGTCAAATCAAGTAGTTTTCATTGATGCAAGTGGATAGCTTGTATTGCTGAGACAGCCTATTCATATAAATAATGTGTGGCGATGGCATCGGGAAAGCGTCATAAATGGTTCCACCTACAATGGAACCATTGTAACGACGAAATTGTTTGCAGAGGTTTGTTATTCACACTACTTTTGTAGCCGAAAACAAGAATGAAGTACTAACCCAAAACAAGAAAAAGCTATGCTAAACACAAGCAAAACAACCCAGAGCGAAATGAACAGAGTAGAGAACCTTGTTGACCTTTACCGTCAGAAAATCAAGGAAAGCGAAGCTGCAAAAGAACTTCAGAATGCTCATGATGCCGAGAAAAAATCATTGGACGAATATGGTGATTTCTCTGAGTTTGTTACCACGAAAATGCGTAACAAAGTAAAAGCCAATGAGCAGCTGATAGGTCACTTCTATTCCAAAGTTGCGGCAGGTCATGTGGATGCAGAAATTGAGAATGCCTTCCTGGCAGACTATTACGATGCAAGCATTTTCAGCAACGACGATGAGGATTTCCTTGCCTGTCATTTCGCTGACATGGTGAATTACATCATGCTTCATCCAGTAAACGAGTTGGCTATTGCTGATGGCTTGTATAAAAGTGCTTTTCATATTCCATCCGATTTGTTGAAACTTATTGGCGAAAGGGTGAATATAACACCTAACAGCAAGCTGTTTGAACCCTTCCATAGTTTCGGACAAATGCTTACATATTTCCCAAATTGCTTTTGCAAATATGGCAAATTGCCCGAACTGCAAGAAGATGATGAAGATTTTTCAGAGACCATCAAAATGGTAAACGCATGGCAGAAAGTGGCTTGTTTTGCCAATGGGATGAATGTGGAAGAATGGGATGTAGATGACACATCGTTTGACTATGACGTGATAACAGCATTTTCAAAGCCGTCCCATGAATGGGAAAGATTGCAAACGGTTTTCCATCATTTGCATGAAAACGGCAAGATGATTTTGGTGTGTAGGCCGTATTTCTTGTGGGATAGCGTTGATGATGCTTTGCGTAAATTCAGGCATCAATTGGTAAAGGAAACTACGATACGAGAAATCATCTGTTACGGTTCTCTTACCTATGTAATGATATTGGAAAAACGGCAAAGTACGGTTTTGGATTCCACCCTACTGATTAATGCCAGCATTGCGCGGAAAGAGGGAAAGGATGGATATGCCATTGACTTTGGACTGCTTCACGAGTTGATGCAAACAGGAGTAGTGCCCGACACAGGCCTGCGGATGATGAATGTCGTACCTCAGTCGGAGCTGGATGCCGACATGTTGCTACCGGAGGCTTACATTGTAGAGAAACCGACTACCGAAGAGGAAGCGGTTCCCTTGGCTACGCTGTGTACGCTGATGCCAGAAACCAGCATAAAGAACCTGAACGGAATTGTCACATCTGAAACACGTTGTATCACGAAAGACGATCTGTCGGTTTCATATAAAGGTGATATCAATGTGAACAACCTGAAAACTTTTGAGCAGGTAAAGGATAAATTCGCGTTGGACGACGCTTCATTCACAATACTTGACGGAAGTCATGATGCGATACTGCTCACAATGTCTGACGGCATAAAGATGGGATTGGTTCGAGCATGTGGACAACCGATTCTTGCATGTTTGCAGACAGGTTGGCTATTCATGAGGAAATTGAATTACGGAATGCTTGCTCTCCGACCCAACGAGGGTGTGGATGCCGAAACAATTATGGCATTACTACGTTTGCCGATAGTACGGCGACGGTTAATCGCATTCACGGCAATTGACTGGAATGACTGCGGTCGTTTGGAACAATCCTTGTCACACATCATGCTGCCCTACGCGAAAAGGCAAGTCCGCGATTCCATAATCTTACTGAATAGAGAGCAGAAGCTGAACAAGAAACATGCCGAAACCCTCAGCAACCAGAAAACGGAATACGTCAACGAGGTGCGCATGAGGAAGCACGACATGCGTCCACATCTGAGGCAGCTTGCTTCGTGTGAGCGGCTCATGCGACATTACCTCGATGAGGGTAGCTTGGAGAAACTTGCGTCACAACTCGACAATCTTCATGAGGCCGTACGACAGCTGAACGAACTGCTGGACCACTTAAGCGATGAAGAAAAGTTCGGGCCAGCAGAACGTGTGGATTTGGATGCCTATTGCAGGGAATTGATAAAACTTCCCCACGATGGTTTCAAAATGACATACAATTGTGACCACAACGCGATGGCAAGTTTGGGCATAAGAAGCGTAAACACGCTTATCAACAAACACGACCTGAACAGAATGGTTCAGAATGTGATCCAGAACGCCAAGACGCATGGGTTTACCGATGAATCGCGCACAGACTATGAGATAAGCGTGAGACTATCCGTCGAAGAAGATTTTGGGGATGACCGATACCGATGCCGACTTAAGTTTGTGAACAATGGCAATCTGCTACCCAATGGGCTAAACAAAGAGCGCTACGGACTAAAAGGTGAAAAGGCAGGGATTACAGGCGGTACAGGTTGTGGCGGAAACATCGTGAAAAACATATCACAGCATTTCGGTGGAGGCTATGATGTGTACAACTCTGGAGATGGAGATCGTAGATATGTCGTAGTAAGCATTTATTTACCATTAATATGATAGGAACCATGTATAATGTAATCTGGATAGACGACGAATGGGAAAAGATGACAAGTTTCGTGGAAGAATGTAAGGAGTTGCACGACATTCTTCTCACGCCATTCAAAGCACAGCAACAGGCCATGGACGAACTGGACCGTGACCTTGACAAATGGGATGCGGTGATTCTAGACGCAAAGATGTTCGACAAGAACGAAAACGAAGTGGCGAAACTGACCGGACTGCGCAAAGCCATTGACCACTTGAACCAGATTGCCTTGCAGAAAAGAATACCATATTTCATTTCTACAGGACAACCTGACTTGATGGACAATGACATTTTCAAAGAAACCTTTGGCCATTTCTACATAAAGGGGCGTGACGACGAGAAACTGATAGAAGACATCAAGAAAGCTTTTCGGAAAGCAGTCCGCCATCAGATTAGAGTTTTTTACCAGGATGCGTTGGATGCGTTGCATGAAATGGATAGCGAGGCCAACAGCGTAGTGTTAGACATACTGGAGGTAATGCATAAGCCGGGAACAAACCCAAAATTCGATGGAGAGGACAAATTCAACAAGCTACGTCAGATTCTGGAGAAAATCTAATGGAAAATGTATAGAAGCGGGCATCATACCTGATGTCTGCAAGGAGAAGGGTAAGATAAATATCAGTCAATGTACCATGTTCTTGTCAGGGCGCGATGCCGATGTGGTGGGTGTAAGATACGGAAAGCAGGGGGAGCGGATTGTTCCAAAATACATCCAAAACATTCTGTTCAGCATCCTGGACATAGGCAATCAATATTCTCATTCCAATGAAAAAGAAATAGAGAAGGTAAAATACGTATTGTTTGGGCTTACGTTTCAACTTTGTGAAGTGGCCAAGTGGATGAAAAGGTACATCGAGAACCATCCTGACAAGGAAAAGAACAAGAAAAAATGGGTGGTGATTCCGAAAAAGGCAAAGAGCGACAAGGTCACAGAAGCGAACAAAAAGCCTGCGCAGGAAGAGCAACAAACAGCGTCCAAACAGCGAGAGCCGAAAAGCAAAGCGGGCACGATAGAACCTATCATCGGCCAGAGCGACTTGACATTTCATGTGGGCAGGGACTTCTGTGTGTCGCAACAATTAGTGGAAAGTCAGGATCTGAGTGGCAAGCAGATTGTGGTGGATGAGTGGCGCGACACCCCCGATGAGCATACTCGCAAGATTTTTCCGTTCATGGCGGTGAAAGTACATGTAGAAGATGGGCAAAGCGATCAAGAAAGCTAACCTCTTCGATGGCGACAGCTACTATGCCTTGTTTGCACAGGCAACCTACAAGCGACTGATAAGCCGCAAATGGTTTGCCTATGCAGACATCATGGCCGACTATGAAGGAAAGCAACTGACATGCAACGTCTCGAAGTGCAACAACTACGGCGAATTGAAAAAGGCTTTTCTCGACATCCGGCAAATCATAAACGAAAAGGCCGGAGGAGAGTGCTTCGCCACAAAAGGCAATAACCGAGGAAAGAAGTTCCTGTACATTGGCGCTGACGATGACCCGCTTGCCGACATGCGGAACGCCAAGGTCATCAACGACCTGAGGCAATACTGGAGGTTCTGTCAGGATTCGGCTGGCTTCTTCCCCACTTCGTGGCTGGAATATTTCTTCCGCGATTGTCGGGACTTGATCGACATCAAGGCAAAAAGGCAAAAGGGAGAGCAGGTGCTCAGTGCCAGCCTGGACAGGATGCTCACCAACATCGATTTGCTGCCGATGTTGTATGAGGCAATCACCCACAAGCAAGTACTCTCCATCGATTATAAGCCCTACGGAGAGGAGAGTAGGCCATTGGTGTTTCATCCCCAATATCTAAAGGAATACAACGGACGTTGGCATCTGTTGGGTCATGCTGACAACGAGTTGCCGGAATTTGGCTATAATGTAGCACTCGACCGTATTGATGGCCGCCCCAGGGAATTGGTTCCACACGATTATGTTTCGGCACCGGCAGGGTTCTATGAACAATTCTTCAACGACATAGTGGGCGTTAGTCGCCATGCAGATGCGAAAGTAGAGACTATACGTGTACGCGCCCACTCATTGTATGTTTTCAAACTGACGGAGACAAAGATAATCCACCACACGCAGGAAACGGTGATTCCCTTTGGCCAACATGCAGATGGCGAATACGGTGAGTTTGAGATAAAGGTCGAGGTGAACAATGAGCTGATAGGCCGCATACTGCAAATGGGTGCCGGATTGGAGGTAATGGCTCCGGCAGAGGTAAGGGAAACATTCAGGCAACGTGTGGAAAAACTTGCGAAACGATATGAACAATAGCGATAGAGGGACTCTCGCGCAGTAACGGAATGGTTCCAGAACAGACGGAACCAATACTTTGGCTGAAATGCTTGCACACACTTTCGGGCAGCATTACCTTTGCAGCGTCAAAACAACGGAACCACCCCGCTGATTGACGCTGCAAAAAGGATATTGGTGGGAACAAAAAAACAAAACGGACATGACAAGCACAACGTCACTCGCTCTCGTTGCCGCGAAGGCACTCCCAGCCCTCTCGGGCA
>DCGR01000075.1:6259-45074 GCA_002315285.1 Bacteroides sp. UBA1773
CTCTCACCTACAACCCAGAGAAGAACGTGTATCTCACCCTTGGCTACACCAGTGCAGCTGGCAACACCTACTTCAGGGCAATACGTTTCTCAAAGCGGATAGCCATTTACTACCATGTGGGGCAGGGCTACGCCCACACGTTTCTCAATGGCATTACGCTGTTTTGCTGGGACGGTCAGAAAGCCAAAATCATTGCCCAGAAGTTCTGGGGTGGATACAACTGGCGTATTTTCTCAGAGCAATTTGCCAAGGAGCAAACAGTGATGATGCTCAAGGATTTCATTGCAGGTCAGGCAAAGGCACTCGGGTCGCAGGTGAGCGAGCAACAGATGCTTTCCTTCTCGCGTGAGATAGTGGAGGAAACATATCAGAAGTGCCTGGCATAAACACGCACATCCAGAGAACAGAAACAAATCGTTAACCAAAAACAAAAAAAACGAAAAAACTATGGCAACACTATCAAAAGCACTCTGCAAAGACCTGTTGGAAAGCGTTCTTCCAACCTTCGGCAATCCAAGAATCCACGTTCCGGTGTGGGACAACAGTCAGAAGATGTTCATCTTCGACGAGTACGAAAGTGCAAGCGGCCACCGCTACTACCGTGGGATACGCTTCTGCAACCGGATAGCCATCGTGGAGAACGTAGGACTCTATCACAGCTGGACTTACATTGACGGGATTGAGCTGTATGCCTTCAATGGGCAGAAAGTGGAACTCATACAAAAGATGAGCTACGACAAGACCTTCCGTGACGAAACTTTCATCCGAAAGGAATGCCAGCGGATGGTGAAGGATTTCCTGAAGGGCGTGTGCAAGGCCAAGCGCATATCGGTGTCGGCCGATGATGTGGAAAGCCAGGCGAACGAAATGATTGACGGATGCTACAAGAGTTTCCTCGACAGCGACTACAACACTCGACTCACGCAAATCATTCCCGCAATAGAACAGAAGTAAGCATGAGCCAACAGATTCAGATAGACACGCAAAACAGGCAGCAGATGCTCGCCTATGAGCTGATAGTCCACACGAACAGCAGCTTCTTCCTTACAGGACGTGCCGGGACAGGCAAGACTACCTTCCTGCGCAACGTGCAGCAGATGACCGACAAACAGTTCATTACGCTGGCACCTACCGGAGTGGCAGCCATCCTTGCAGGAGGGAACACGATTCACTCGTTCTTTGGATTGCCGATGGAGGTCTGCACGCCTGGCACTTGCGGCAAGATGAACGACACACGCATCCTGACGTTGCTACACGCCGACACCATCATCATTGACGAGGTGTCGATGGTGAGGTGTGACATCGTGGATGCAATAGACTACACCATGCGCAAAGTGTTGCGCACGACACAGCCTTTTGGAGGCAAGCAGGTGATTTTCGTAGGCGACATGTTCCAGCTTCCTCCCGTAGTGAAGCAGGGTGTGGAGCATGAAATACTGCACGACATCTATCAGACTGACGATTTCTTCTTCTACAAGGCCAATGCCATCAAGCGAATGCGTCTGGTGAAGATAGAGTTTCAGAAGGTATATAGACAAGACGATGACAAGGAGTTCCTGCGAATCCTGGAGAATGTGCGCCTGAACAGGGTAACTCCTGAAAACATCATGCTCCTGAACCATCGCATCATGCGACCGAAGGAGGAGGATGGCATGGTGATAACCCTTACCTCGCTCAACAAAACGGCAGATGAGATAAACCGGAAACGGCTGGACGAGATAGGGTGTGAGGAATTCGTTTACAAAGGAGCCATACAGGGAAAGATGGACGACAAGACGTTGCCAGTGGAACTTAATCTGAGACTGAAAGAAGGTGCGCAGGTGATGTTCACACGCAACGACCCGCAACGCCGATGGGCCAACGGCACATTGGCAAAGGTGGTGAAGCTAACGGAGAATGAGATAAGCGTGCAACTCGACAATGGCGAGACGCATGTCGTGCCCTGTTGCTCATGGGACTCGATAAATTACGAGTACGACCACGAAACACGCAAGCTGAAAAAGGAGGTAACAGGAACATTCGTGCAATATCCCTTGAAACTGGCATGGGCCATTACGGTACACAAAAGCCAAGGAATGACCTTCGACAAGATGTCGCTCGACCTAAGCCGCGGCCTGTTTGCGGCGGGACAGTTGTATGTGGCCCTGAGTCGTGTGCGCTCGCTCAACGGTCTGTTCCTGTCGCGTGGCATTGTTCCACAGTATGCCCATACAAGTCAGGAAATCATAGCGTACGCCAATGGCTACAACGACGAGCAACTCATAAACAATGAGATTGAGAGCGGCAAAGCCACCTATGGACTGTTGCAACAAAACGACTACGACGAGGCCGCAAAGCAATACCTGTTATTAGCAGCAAGGAAGGCCGGGAACGGAGAGATAAAGGAAGCATTGCATCAGGTGAAACGCTTTCTCGACACATTGGTGTGCGATGAGGAACTGTACGGATGTATTGCGGAAGTACCAGGCAACCTCCTGAATTCGGGTCATTGGAGTGCACGGTTCCTAACGGCATTGTTTTGCCTGTATTCGGGGCAATTTGAGTCGGCATTGGAACAGATAGACCTCGTGCTTGAACGACACCAATGCCAGGAAGCAATGTTCATCAAGTCGCGTGCGCTTTCGAAACTTGAACGCTACGAAGAGGCAGACGCGGTGAACGTACAGATGGGAAATGCGTTTGACATGGCAATGCCGGATGCGAAGGTGCTATATATGATTGCCATGCTCAACGAAATGCACATTGGCGACCTCGGGCTTGACCTGATGAGAAAGCTTGTGGAGGCACGACCGAAGTACGACAAGGGTGTTCTTGCGTTGAGGATGCTGATGAAACGACATGACATGACACTGGAATCGCCGAAAACGTGTGAACTGATTGAGGCTTTCAATTCGGGCATGAACAATGAGAAGTTTGGCAAACAGCTGAAACAATGCAGGAAGAAAGATTCAAAACAGGTTACGTATCTTATTCAGAGAATCAGGAAACAGGATTTCTGTGAGTAAGTGTATGATTCTTACTGAGAATAGTCGTTTGACAACAAAGTAACAAGTCCCTTCCGCACTTCGCCATTGGAGTAATCCTTCTCGCCTCGGAAATAGCTGGCCAAAGTGGAGACCAGCAACGACTTTCCGAAACGACGAGGGAGACACAGGAAGCAAACACGTTTCCAGGTCAAGGCATATACAAGGTCGGTCTTATCGACATAGACCATCTTCTCCTCGACGAGGGTGCTGAAAGTTTGTGTTCCAATGGGGTAAAGCATGACATTCCAGACGGGATGCTTAGTTGACCGACACGGCACTAACCGGAACGGTGCCATTATCGGCCGGCATGACGGCTGGGTGGGTGGCAGCAGGAACCACCTCGGAAGTCGTGGCTTCAGCTGGAGCCTGGTCAATCAGTTCAAGGAACTGGTCGAGCTGAGGAGTGACAATGATTTGTGTGCGACGATTGCGCTGGCGACCCACCTCATTGTCGTTGTCCTGCACTGGATTGTATTCGCCTCGACCTGCAGCCGACAGGCGCTTGGGGTCGACACCATACTTGTTTTGAAGTTCCTGCACCACGGATGATGCGCGCAAGCAGCTGAGGTCCCAGTTGTTGCGGATGTTAGGCTTCGAGATAGGCACATCGTCGGTGTTACCCTCTACCAGTACCTCATACTCCTTGTAGTCGGTGATAATCTTTGCAATCTTGGAGAGTGTTTCGGCTGCACGGCTATTGATTTCGTAACTGCCCGAACGGTAGAGCATGTTGTCGGCAAGCGATATGTAAACCACTCCTTTCAACACCTGCACATCCACATCGCGCAGTTCATCGCGAGTGAGCGAACGCGTGAGGTTGTTGGTGAGAATCATGTTGAGCGAGTCGGATTTTGACTTCGCATTGACCAACTGCTTGATGTACTGATTAGAGGCATTGATTTCATCGACGAGTTTCGAAATGTTCACATTGCCTGCCGTGTTTTGAGCGATACTGTTGTCGAGCGAGAGTTTCAGGTCGTTATACTCCTGACGCTGACGAGCATTGAGTTGCTGGGCCTCAGCCAAACGTTCGTCCAGACTCTTACTACGGGTGTCACACTGAGCCAACGCAATCTGAGCTTCCTGATAACGCGCCTGCAAGTCGGCATAATCGCCTTGCAAAGCTACCAAATCCTTTTTCGCCACACAACCGACAAACAAGAAAGATGCCGATAAGGCAATAATCATACAATTTCTGATTTTCATAATTCCAAGTATTTAATTCGCGACAAAAATACAACTAAAATATGAATAACAAAACCTACGTCTTGAAATTAAGCTTAAATAACATTACCAATTCCAAAATTATATGTACTTTTGCCAAAAATAACAAATGACTATTCAATGAGCAAGCAATTCAAAAGAACTACCGTCACATCGGCTCTCCCCTATGCCAACGGTCCGGTGCACATTGGACACTTGGCTGGCGTGTATGTTCCTGCCGACATATATGTGCGTTATCTTCGGCTGAAGAAGGAGGATGTGCTGTTTGTGGGAGGATCGGACGAGCACGGAGTGCCCGTGACCATCCGTGCGAAGAAAGAGGGTTGCACACCCCAAGACGTAGTGGATCGTTACCACAACCTGATAAAGAAATCGTTCGAGGAATTTGGCATCTCGTTCGATGTGTATAGCCGCACCACAAGCAACGTGCACCATCGGTTCGCAGCCGATTTCTTCCGCAAGCTTTACGATGATGGCAAGCTGAAGGAGATAACGGAGGAACAGTTTTGCGACGAGGTGACAGGTGAGTTCCTGACCGACCGAAACATTGTGGGTGAATGTCCACGCTGTCATGCCCAAGGTGCCTACGGCGACCAGTGCGAAAAATGTGGAGCGACCTTGTCGCCCGAGGAACTGATCAACCCCACCAACAAGAACAACCCGGGACATGGACTGGTGAAACGTCCCACCAAGAACTGGTATCTGCCATTGGGCGACTATCAGGAATGGCTGAAGCAATGGATTCTGGACGGACACAAGGAATGGCGCACGAACGTGTATGGACAATGCAAGTCGTGGCTCGACATGGACCTTCAGCCACGGGCAATGACCCGCGACCTGGACTGGGGTATTCCCGTGCCAGTAGAAGGTGCCGACGGGAAGGTGCTGTATGTGTGGTTTGACGCTCCCATCGGATACATCTCGAACACCAAGGAACTGTGCGACAAGAACCCTGACCGCTGGGGACGCTGGCAACAATGGTGGCAGGACGATGATACCCGACTGATCCATTTCATCGGGAAAGACAACATCGTGTTCCACTGCCTGATATTCCCTGTAATGATGAAGGCACACGGAGAGTACATCATGCCCGACAATGTGCCCGCCAACGAATTCCTGAACCTGGAGAACGACAAGATTTCCACCTCGCGCAACTGGGCCGTATGGCTGAATGAATATCTGGTGGATTTCCCCGGAAAGCAGGATGTGCTGCGCTATGTGCTCACAGCCAATGCGCCAGAAACGAGAGACAACAACTTTACGTGGAGTGATTTTCAGGCACGCAACAACAACGAATTGGTGGCTGTATATGGCAATTTCGTAAACAGAGCTCTCCAACTGACCAAGAAATATTACAACGGACTTGTTCCTGGCTGCGGCGAACTGACTGACTACGACAAGGAAACGCTGAAGGCTTTTGCCGATGTGAAAGGCGAACTGGAGAAGCTTCTGGACAACTTCAAGTTCCGCGAGGCACAGAAAGAGGCCATGAACCTGGCACGAATCGGCAACAAGTACTTGGCCGACTGTGAGCCTTGGAAAATCATCAAAACAGATGCCGCGCGGGTGGAGACAATCCTTCACATCGCCCTACAGCTTGTGGCAAACCTCTCCATTGCCTTCGAACCTTTCCTGCCATTCAGCAGCGAGAGACTCCGCCGGATGCTCAAGATGGAAAGTTTTGAGTGGAATCAGTTAGGAAGAACCGACCTGCTGGCCATGGGTCATCAGCTGGCAGAACCGGAATTGCTGTTCGAAAAAATTGAGGACAATGCCATTCAGGCACAGTTGGACCGATTAGAGGCCATCAAAAAAGCCAACGAAGAAGCCAACTACGTGGCGAACCCCATCAAACCCATCATCGGATTTGAAGACTTCGAGAAACTGGACATCCGTGTGGGTACGGTTTTGGAATGCCAACGTGTGCCGAAGATGAAGAAACTGCTACAATTCAAGATTGCCGACGGACTGCAAAACAGGACCATTGTCAGCGGCATTGCCGAGCACTACACACCCGAAGAACTGGTGGGCAAACAAGTGCTCTTCATTGCCAATCTTGCCCCAAGAACATTCAAGAATGGATTGGTGAGCGATGGCATGATCCTGAGTGCTGAAAATTATGATGGCAAACTGGCTGTAACCTCATTGCTACGCGAAGTGAAGCCTGGCAGTGAAGTGAAATAGCCACCTATCATTGCATAAACAGCGAATCCGGTTTGACTCTCACCCGAGAATCAAGCCGGATTTGATGTAAGTGGTGTACAAAGGCGCTTCGGCATGACAGTAGCCAAACGACTCTCCCTCACTGATGCAGCTACATCAACGACAAAATGGCGCGGGTCATGTTCGACCAAGCATATTTCCCTTTTTCCTCGACCAAACCTTGCTGAAACGACCTGAGCTTGTCATTGTCGTAAAAATCGCGCAAGGCGGCTGCGATATGCTGGCTGTCGGGAGTGACGACATAGCCCACTTTCCCATCGGGTACTATCTCGGCCAAACCTCCCACCCGGGTCACCAGCATCGGCTTCTCGAAATGATAGGCTATTTGTGTCACCCCACTTTGTGTGGCCGACTTATAAGGCTGGACCACAAGATCGGCCGCGCCAAAGTAATAACGTACCTCTTCATTGGGCACAAAATCTGTCTGCCATATCACAGAATCATTGACACCAAGTTCTTCGGCAAGTTTCCGATACTTCTCACCACCGCCATAAAACTCACCCGCCACAATCAGCCGCACATTTCTCTTTGGCAGACCGCTCTTCGCAAACGACTCCAACAGCCAATCGAGTCCTTTATAATCGCGAATGAGACCGAAGAAAAGCAAGTAACGGCTATTGGCGTCCAAGCCCAAATGCGACAAAGCCTCCTCCCGAGCGACAGGCGTGCCAAAATTGTCGTAGAGAGGATGGATGCAGCGAACCTTGGGCTTCCGTGAGTCAAACCGGCAAACATCGTGAAGCACGCTGTCGGACATTGCCACGAACCCATCCACCGCATTTACAAAATACTTAGCCAAAAGGTTGTCGCCAAAATGTCTTTCATGAGGAATGACATTGTGAAGCACTGATATCACCTTGGAAAAACGGTTCCTGCGCGCGATCCATGCTATCGTACCCAAACATGGGGCCATGAACGGATGCCAAAAGCCAATGACCACCAAATCCGGTTTCATCTGGCATATACGCGAACCTACGCGCAGCCAGTTGAATGGATTACAAGAATGGACACAGCGGGAGATTTTCAAGTCCAGAGGTGCCGGACTCTCGGAAAATTGTGTCTTGCCAGGGAAAAGGGAAGAGGGGTATTGCAATGTGAATGTAAGAATCTCGACATCATTCCCCTCGCGGACAAACTCGCGCGCGAGGCGTTCATTAAAGTTGGCTATCCCGCCCCGAAAAGGATAGGCCGTTCCAAGAACAATTATTTTCTTTTTCATAATCCAACAAAAATAGGAAATGTCTTTTCGCCTGTGTCACATCAAACTTTCCTCCCCCAATCCTATTGCATGAACTGCCACTAACTGGAGAAGATCGACGCATCTGTTTCCCGGTTTGCGTTCCATAGCCTTTTGAAACAATTCTTTTGCAAATATATGGCTTTATTTCGATTGTTTGGCAGCGTGCGATTTACTTTCGGCCAAATATACAGGTTTTTAACACAAAAAAAGGAAGCAGATGCGGCAAAGTGAGAAAAAGCCGCTATTTTTGCAGCATATTAACAAATCATAGCACAGAATGAACAATAAAGCCTTTTTCGACAAATTCGGAGTTTTTGCAGTAGCCTTAATCATATTTTTTGCTTTGGCGTATATTTATTGCGCTCCTGTACTGCAGGGGAAAGTGGTATATGCAGGCGACAGCATCAATGGGACATCTGCCGTACAAGAAGGTGTGAAATATCATCAGGCGACCGGCGACTACACCTGGTGGACAGGTTCGATGTTTTGCGGAATGCCCAACTATCAGATTGGAGGCGGCCATTTTGCCGTGAGTGATTGGCTGAAACCTTTCACCTCAATTTTTTATCGTGGGCACAACCATGCTGAATGGATTTTCATCATTTACTTCGTTTGCTTCTTCATTCTTTTCCGTTCGTTCAAGGTGAACAAATGGGTATGTATCGTAGGTGCCATAGCAACCGCACTGTCCTCATATTTCATCATCATCATTGCAGCAGGACACAACAGCAAGACTTCGACCATAGCGCTCATGAGCGTAGTATTGGCAGGCTTTCATCTGATTTTCCAGAAAAGATACAAAGCCGGAATTACCCTGTCGATGCTTTTTACTGCCATAGGATTTAGTGTACATCCTCAGATGGCTTACTACATGTTCCTGCTGATTGGAACTCTCTGGATAGCCGAGCTGTTCATCCACCTGAAAGCGAATCGACACAAAGATTTTCTGATTGGCACATCGTTGTTTGCAGTGTCCATACTTGTCGGACTCGGGACAGGAAGTTCGAACATATTCGTAAACCAGGAATATGCCCAAGAAACCATGCGCGGAGGGCATTCCGACCTGGTGAAGGCCACCGACTCCGCGAACCAAACGGGAGGTTTGGACTTGGATTACGCCACGCAATGGAGCTATGGCATAGACGAGAGCATGTCGTTCCTGATTCCTGGTTTTATGGGTGGTTCGAACAATATGGCCGTTGACTCGGATTCGAAGTTGTTCCAAGCCCTTACGCAGCAAGGAGTGGCACCACGTGATGCCCTCGCATTTTGCCAAAATGTACCACTCTACTGGGGTGACCAACCCTTCACGGCAGGAAATGTCTATATGGGAGCCATCGTCTGCTTCCTGTTCATCCTGGGACTTTACCTCGTGAAAGGACCGTACAAATGGGCTTTACTGATAGCCACCATACTATCCACAATGCTCGCTTGGGGACACAACTGCATGTGGCTGACAGAGTTATTCTTCAGATACTTTCCACTCTACAATAAGTTCAGGGCTGTCTCATCCATATTGATTGTCGCAGAAATAGCCATGCCACTGTTGGGATTCCTTGCAGTGAAACAGCTGATGGACAATGCTCAAAACATAGCAGAAAGGAAAAGCTTACAACAATCTGTCGTATATGCTGGAGGAATCACAGCCGGCATCTGTCTGTTATTCGCGTTGTTGGGCAGTTCGCTTTGCAGCTTTACCTCACAGTATGATGCATCGTTGGTCAAGCAGGTACCAGAATGGCTGTATAGAGCCATCGTAGAACAAAGGGTTGCCTTGCTCACCTCCGACAGTTGGCGGTCGTTGCTTTTTGTCGTAGCATCGGCAGGAATCCTGTGGCTATATGTCAGAGGACGCATGAAACAAACATACATGATTGTTGCGCTAGGTGTTCTGGTGACATGGGATTTATGGGGCATCGACAAACGATACTTCAACGATGGCAACTTCGTGGAACAAACACAAAGCAAGTCCGCTTTTGCCATACAACCTTACGAGAAACAGATCCTGACCGACAAAGACCCACATTTCCGTGTGCTCAACTTGGCAACTAACACTTTCAACGATGCACGGACCTCCTATTACCTAAAGTCATTAGGTGGCTATCACGCTGCAAAACTACGCCGTTATCAGGATTTGATAGACGAGCATCTTTCCAAGATGAACATGGGTGTCATCAACATGCTCAACGCCAAATACATCATCATGAAAGGCGAAAATGGACAAATCCAACCGATACAGAACCCCGATGCCCAAGGCAATGCCTGGTTTGTCGATTCACTGCTGTTAGTCAACAATCCCAATGAAGAAAGCGAAGCTTTAGGCAAAACAGACCTGAAACATGTGGCTGTAGCCGACCAAAGCTATACGATGAACAAAGGTCTCAAAAGCCCTATGAGGGAAAGCAGTGGATCCATCTCTCTCACTTCGTACGCACCCAACAAACTGACATATAGCAGCCAAAGCGACAACGATCAGCTGGCCGTGTTCTCAGAAATATATTATCCTCATGGTTGGAAGGCAACAATCGATGGACAATCGGCAGATCACTATCGAGTCAACTACACCTTGAGAGCACTGAATATACCTGCAGGCAAACATGAAATTGTCTTTTCCTTTGAACCAGATGCCGTAAAGAAAGGCAATGTCCTTTCCTTGACTTGTACCTTCATCATGTATGCATGCATTGTCAGTTTTATTGCAACTGCATTGTTCCGTCGGCGAAAATCGGATGTGACACACTAATACCCATTTCATACATACCATAGCACTTGGGATGAACCATCGGAACCAACCAGCGAACCATTCACGTTTGCCAGACGCAATGCAAGATGATGTTAAAATAGTATAATGTCCATGCCATAATAACCAATAATTTTATACTTTTGCGGCAAATTTGGGGTAAAAGTGAATAAAAGAAAGAACAAATCATCGTTTACAATTCAATCACTCTCTGCAGGCATCAGCATCACCATGGTACTGTTGTTACTGGGTTTGATGGTATTCTGCATGTTATCAGCTCATTCCCTTTCCCGTTATGTACGAGAGAACATCGGTTTTTCCATTGTGCTTAGCAACGACATGAAAGAGCCAGAAGCCCTCAGACTACAAGAACAACTAAGCGAGATGGCTTTCGTAAAAGAAGCTACTTTCATCAGCAAAGAGGAAGCCCTGCATGAACAAACCGAAGCTATGGGAACTGATCCCTCAGAATTCTTGGGATTCAACCCTTTTTCGGCTTCAATCGAGATAAAGCTGAATGCCCAATACGCGAACAATGACAGTATCGCATGGATAGAAAAACGCATAAAGCTCAACAATGGTGTCATCAACATCAACTATCCTCAGGACTTAGTGGATTCAGTAAACACAAATATTCAGAAAATAAGCATCCTGCTGCTAAGTGTGGCCATCCTGCTGACGCTTATCTCATTTTCGCTCATCAATAACACCATTCATCTGGCAATCTACTCCAAACGCTTCCTGATACACACAATGAAACTGGTTGGAGCCGGATGGGGGTTCATCAGACGCCCATTCATCATACATAACCTAAAGATTGGCATGGTATCTGCCATTGTCGCCAACCTGCTGCTGGGAGGATTGGCATGGGCACTACTACGCTATGACACAAACTTTGAGGAAATCGTCACTACGGGAAACCTTATCGCGGTTTTTGCGACAGTGATGATTTCCGGCATCTGCATCAGTACTCTTTGTGCTTATTTTTCGATGAACAAATACCTGCGTATGAAAGCCGACGACCTATATTATATATAAATCGTGGCATAACCCAATTATCAAAAAGCAACATACCCGTAAACAGACATGGATCGTAAGAACTTCGCACTCGACAAAACCAATTTCATTCTACTGGCTGTTGGAATGACTATCATCATCGTAGGTTTTTTACTCATGACAGGAGCAGGATCTACCGAAGGGACATTTGAGCCAGACATATTCAGTGTACGACGCATCAAGATTGCTCCGTTAGTATGCTTATTCGGTTTCATATTCATGATATACGGCATTTTACGTAAGCCCAAAGCATAGTCTATGGATTGGTTGGAAGCATTGCTACTTGGCCTTATTCAAGGTTTCACAGAGTATTTACCTATCAGCAGCAGTGGACATCTCACAATATGTTCCCACCTGTTTGGAATAAGTGGAAACGAGAACCTGACATTCAACATTGTGGCACATGTTGCCACCGTGTTAAGTACGTTGGTTGTGCTATGGAAAGAAATAGATTGGATTTTCAGAGGTTTGCTGAAATGGCAACTCAACGATGAAACCAAATATGTACTCAATATCATCATTTCGATGATTCCAGTAGGCGTTGTGGGAATATTCTTCAAGGACTCCATAGAAGAAATCTTTGGTAGCGGGTTGCTTATTGTCGGATTCATGCTACTACTTACAGCCTTGCTGCTTGCTTTTGCCTACTATGCAAAACCCAAGCCAAAAGAACATATCAGTCCAGTACAAGCCTTCATCATAGGAATTGCCCAAGCATGTGCCGTAATGCCAGGATTATCGCGCTCTGGAGCGACAATAGCCACAGGACTACTGCTTGGCAACAAGAAAGAGAATTTGGCGAAATTCTCTTTCCTCATGGTAATTCCTCCCATCCTTGGAGAGGCTTTGCTTGACACACTGAAACATTTCAGTGACACACAGACCAACGATGTCATAGCGAAACCCGTTTTGGCGATTGGCTTCATGGCAGCATTCGTATCCGGTTGTTTGGCATGCCGATGGATGATAAACATAGTAAAACGAGGGAAACTTATCTACTTTGCCATTTATTGTGCAGTGGTAAGCACCATCATCATTGCAAGTTCGCTTTAACAAGACTTTTTACACGATTCCATTGGTAATGAACTTTCAAGAAGGAGAAATATTATACTTCGACAAGCCGTTGACGTGGACATCTTTTGCCGTAGTGAACAAAATACGTTATCAGTTATGCAAGAAGCTGAATCAGAAGAAGCTGAAGGTGGGACATGCCGGCACACTCGATCCCTTGGCAACAGGGGTGATGATCCTATGCACAGGCAAAGCCACAAAACTGATAGACCAACTGCAAAGTCACACAAAAGAATATGTAGCCGAGATCAAACTTGGAGCGACCACTCCTTCCTACGATTTGGAAAAGGAAATTGATGCCTATTATCCCACAGACCACATTACTCGGGAAATGGTAGAAAATGTGTTGCAACAGTTTGTTGGTACAATAGAGCAAATACCTCCCGCATTTTCGGCGTGTAAGGTCGATGGGAAACACGCCTATGACTTAGCCCGTAACGGCAAAGAAGTAGCTCTGAAGCCCAGGACACTGGTAATAGACGAGATAGAACTCCTCAACTGTGAATTGCCACAGATAGCCATCCGAGTAGTGTGTAGCAAAGGCACATACATCAGGGCTTTGGCCCGCGACATCGGAGAGGCGTTACAAAGCGGCGCACACCTTACGGCTCTACGGAGAACTCGCGTAGGAAACGTAAACGTAAACAACTGCATGAAAGTAGAGGAATTTGAGCAATGGCTCAACCAACAAGAGATAACAACAAACAAGGATAAGGAGAATTAAGAAATGAAACTGTCACAGTTTAAGTTTAAGCTTCCAGAAGAAAAAATAGCACTCTATCCTGCCGACTATCGTGACGAAGGCAAATTGATGGTGCTTCACACAAAAAGCGGGAAAATCGAACATCGAATCTTCAAAGATGTCATTGATTATTTCGATGACAAAGACGTATTTGTGTTCAACGACACAAAAGTTTTTCCGGCACGGCTCTATGGCAACAAAGAGAAGACAGGAGCACGTATTGAAGTGTTCTTGCTCCGCGAGCTCAATCCTACTTTCCATCTTTGGGACGTGTTGGTTGACCCTGCGCGTAAAATCCGTATTGGGAACAAACTCTATTTTGGCGATGATGATTCCATGGTAGCAGAAGTCATTGACAACACTACAAGCCGTGGGCGAACACTACGTTTCCTATACGATGGTCCACATGACGAATTCAAGAACGTCCTTTATGCTCTTGGTGAAGCTCCTATACCCACCTATATCAAACGGCCTGTAGAGGAAGAAGACATGGAAAGATTCCAGAACATCTTTGCAAAAAACGAGGGAGCGGTAACCGCACCAGCCACAGGACTACATTTCAGCCGTCATCTTATGAAAAGGCTGGAAATCAAAGGTATCACCCCTACATTCCTTACTCTCCATGCCAGTTTAGGCAATTTCAGGTCGATTGATGTGGAAGATTTAACCAAGCACAAGACTGATTCGGAGGAAATGTTCGTATCCGAAGAAACCTGCAACTGCATCAATGAGGCCATCCGTACAGGTCACCAAGTGTGTGCTGTAGGAACGACCGTACAACGCGCATTGGAGACCGCCTTGAGCGCTGATGGCTTTGTCAAGCCATTTGAAGGATGGACCAATCGCTTCATATTCCCGCCTTACGAATTTGGAGCAGCCAGTAGCATGATCAGTAACTTCCAATTACCTCTTTCCATCATGATCATGATGACATGTGCCTTTGGAGGTTACGAAGCGGTGATGGATGCTTACCAACAAGCTCTTGACAACGACTACACATTTGGCGCTTACGGTGATGCTCTTCTCATCCTGAAAGATTAACGAATGGCAAAAGTCTATTTGTCGCTAGGCAGCAACCTGGGCAACAAGCAGGAAAACCTACGCAAAGCATTACAGCTTATTGAAGAACAGGCAGGGCACATTTGTGCCTTGTCTTCATTTTATGAGACACAGCCTTGGGGATTTCAGTCAAGAAATGGCTTTGTCAATGCAGTTTGTCTCATTGAAACGACCTTCCCCCCTCTACGACTTCTGGATACGACCCAAAGTATTGAACGGCAAATGGGACGCACCGAAAAAACCACGAATGGCATTTACCATGACCGTATTATTGACATCGACATGTTGCTCTATGATGAGCTGCATCTACAAACCGAACGGCTCACTCTACCCCACCCACTCATGAATGAGCGAGACTTTGTAATGAAACCTCTACAGGAAATATATAAGGCAGATTCTGCTAACGAGAACCTGCCCTAACAATCAACACAATCCCAATCCAGAATCAATTGATACTTCCAGAAGCCTTTTGATACTCCAGGAAACACATATACCTATTGACGCGAGCTTCTATCTGCGTCTGAACAGCCTGACGCCAAAGGGTTTGTGTTTCAAGAAAATCACTGAGAGTTTCCATCCCAGCCTCATACTGTCGCTTACTTACACGAAGACTCTCCTTTGCGCTATCGACAGAAGAATTGGCAAGTTGCAATTCAAGCTCAGCCTCATCAAGATTGTTCATGGACTGTGTAAGTTGCAACTGCAACATTTCATTACTGTCTGCCTGTTCCGACTGCGCCTGACTATAACGAGCACGAGCCGCCAAAACCTTGTTGACACCATGGCCAAAATGGAAAACAGGTATGGACACTTTCACACCAGCCAGCCACGAAGCATGATCAATCATTTTTTTGCCATTGAGCTTGACACCATTGGTATATCCGAAATCAGCCAAAAGCGCTATCTGAGGCATACGTTCACTCCACTCTAATTTTATCTGCTGACGTGCCAATTCCGTTTTCTTTTCGAGCATACGATATTCCGGACGATTGTATATGTCGGCAGTGTTTCCGACTTGCATCGTAGGAGGTAATTCCTGGCTCACCAAAGGTTTTTCGGTAAGGGGCAAGCCAATATAATGGCAAAGATTCATCGTGGCTAAACGAACAGCATTCTCAGTCTGACGCAACTTCAATTTACTTTCATTCAACTTCACTTGCACCTTCAACACATCATTCTTAGTCTTCAGTCCTTGTTCGAAAGCCTTACCAACTGAACGATATAATTCCTCGAGCAACACATTGTATTTCTGAGCCACTTCCTGCAGTTCGTATGCCTTCACCACATTCGCAAAAGCTTGTGAAGTCTTGATAATTATCTCAGATTCCGTAAGCCGAACATTCTCACGACTTATCTCACTTCCGAGTTTAGACATGCGATAGCCTGTGATTATCTTCCCCCCCATGAACAATGGTTGTTTCAGCATCACACCTCCAGAGAAAATCCAACCGAGACGAGCATCAAGATCGAGTCCTGGGAAATACGCGCTCGTTCCCGTAGGCGTACCTGTCGCATCAACTACCGGAAGCAATCCGCTACCAGTGGAGTAACGAAAAGAAGCATCGTCATAAATTCCAATACCTTCTAATGAGATTTTCGGGAAAAAGTTTGCCCACATGGCTTTTTTGTCGTAGTTGTATGCCAATTGCTGATGTTGAGCAGCCTGCAACAACTTATTGTTACTTTTAGCCATCGAAATACATTCAGAGATGGTCAGTCGCGATTGCGCCTGCGTAGAGAATGCGATGGAAGCAACGCATATAAAAATCGATAGAATTCTTTTCATTGCTTGATTTTAATTTTGAAAAACAATGCATAAAATACAGGGATGAAGACTAAGGTCGCAAATGTCGAGAACAGCAAACCACCCATAATAGCAGCCGCCATAGATCCGAACATCGCATCAGAAAGCAATGGAATCATACCCAAAATTGTGGTCAATGAAGCCATCATCACAGGACGGAAGCGACTTTGCGCACTTCCTATCAATGCCTCGACAGGTTCTACCCCTGCATTCAACTGGTCCTTTATCTCATCCATAAGCACTATGGCATTTTTCATCATCATGCCAATCAATCCCAAGGCACCTACGATGGCACAGAAAGTAAAGGTCTGCTTGGTAAGCAGCATAGCTCCTACAATGCCTGGAGCCAAAAGAGGAATGCCCAACAAGATAATCAATGGCTTACGATAGCTTCGGAACAGAAGTATCAGAATAGCGATCATAATGACAATGGCAAGTGGTAGATTTGCAAAGAGGTATCGCATGGTAGCGTTGCTTGCTTCCCGTTCACCACCCCAATGAAGCGAGTAGCCGGAAGGAAGCTGGATGCGCTCAATGTCGGCAGCTATAGCCTTACGGGCAGCCTCGGTCTCGACACCCACAGCAGGTGAACACATCACACTTTGCGACCGACGGTTCTTGTACCGAGGAATAGCTGGATCTTCCCACTTTACATTCACGCCATCACTTACCTGTTGCAAGGGAACGGTTTGGAAAAGCTTCTCAACGAATTCGGTACGATCAAGCGACCCCGTTGAAAGCTGTACCAATGTTTCATCGTCAATGGCACTGATAATGCGTGGCAGCGCCGAGAAAATAGGCACATTATCAAGGTTATCAATAGTATTGCCATCATTATCGACACACTTCAAATAAATGGTATTTTTTAGAATGCCATCGTAGAAAGTACCCACAGGAATGCCACCCGTTGCCGACAAAACAGACAAAGCGACATTCTGCCTATTCAATTCCGAACGATGAGCAGACTGTTGGTCGAAGTCGATACTCAGAAATGGCACTTGAGGAGCCCAGTTGGTGTAAATGTTACGAACTTTCGGCGACAGTTTCATGATATTGCGAGCCCTATCAGCCAACTGATGAAGTACAGCTGGATCTGGTCCACTAAAGACCGCCTCAATAGGATATTTCTTGTACATGATGTTATACCGCTTGAACTTAAGATAAGCGTCAGGATACAACCTTGCAAGATGTTCCTGTAGTTCCTCATAGTGTTCCTCCAATGCACGAGGTGAAGTGAAGCTGACTATCAACTCTCCGTAGGCCAATGACGGATCGGCAATGCTCCGAACCAGGTTATATCGTGCTGGAGTCCCCCCCAACGATGCTACCACATCAGTGACTTCCTCACGAGTATGCAGGTACGCTTCGATTTCGGCCAAATCCTTCTTCACTTGTGTATAATTCGTTCCTTCCGGCAACTTATATTCCATATAAAGCTGGTCGTAAACCATATCAGGAAAAAATCCCTGACGCATAAACCTATACCCCCAAGCACTAAGAGCGACCAGCACCAAAGCCACCATCACGGCTCCCCAACGATGCATAAGAGCGAAACGTACTGATCCGCGAAGCATAGCATACAACTTTCCATCATACAAAACCGCCTGCTCCTCATTCTGCTGTTTCTTACTGAAAAAGGAATTGGCCATAAGGGGTACATGCACCAAAGCAAGTACCCAACTCAATATCAGTGATACTGCCAACACAACGAACAGATCATGGACATATGTGCCTGCGGTATCTGGAGATAGGAACACCGGCAAAAACGAGCATACGGCAATCAGCGTCGCGCCCAAAAGCGGACCTGCAGTACGCCGTCCGATGTCAGTCAGGGCAAACATACGCTCCTTCCCCTGCTTCAAATCTATCAGAATGCCATCTACAATCACAATCGCATTATCCACCAACATACCCATTGCCAAAATAAAGGCTCCCAGCGACACACGTTGCATCGTTCCGTCCATGTATCCCAAAATCATGAGGGATCCAATCACCACTATCACCAGACTTATACCAATTATCATTCCGCTCTTGAAGCCCATAGCAATCATCAGAATGACAATCACAATAACTACCGATTCGAGCAGATTGACAAAAAATGTCGAAAGAGCCGAAGACACTTGGTCGGCTTGGTTGAACACCTTATGGCATTCGATGCCCACAGGGAAACGTTCTTCATGCAATTTTTCCATCAATTTCTCCACCTCTTTTCCGACCTTAGTAATATCAGTGCCCGAACGAGCTGCTATCGCTATACCAAGTGCCTGCTGGCCATTGTAAGTCATACTGTTGCGGATGGGTTCAGAATAGCCCTCGGTAATGGTGGCAATATCGTTCAAGCGCAATTGTTCGAATTCATGACCTTGGATAATCATCTCACTGATACGCTTGACATCCTGGAATTTACCATCCACCGCTACACGAACACGGTTATCGCCATTGTCATAGTAACCCGCATAGTACACACCATTCTGCGTATTCAAGGTATTGAGCACTTCAACTGCGCCAACGCCCAATGTGGCCATCTTCCCCAACTTCAGACTGATATTGATGCAATTTTCACGTTCACCATAAATCGCGATTCTGCCAACACCCTCAATGCCCCCTATCTCTCGTTTCAACAATTCAGCATAGTCGCTCATCTGTTGGGGCGTATATCCATCGGCAGTAAGCGCATAAAACATGCCATATACAGCACCGAAGTCATCACGCACCTGCACAGACGTACCTTCAGGCAACTTTTTGGCACAATCGTTCACCTTACGGCGAAGCATATCCCAACATTGCTCAATTTTTTCTTCCTTGACGGTCTTATATAGTTCCACACAAATCAGACCTAAATCATTAAAAGATGTACTGCTGATTACCTCCACATCATCCATTGATCCGATAGCCTTTTCCAAAGGATCCACAACCTGCATTTCCATTTCATGTGCAGAAGCACCTGGATAGACAGCCGAAACCATAGCCATCTTTACCGTTATCTCCGGATCCTCAAGCTTACTCATGTTGTAGGTGGCCAGCAATCCTCCTACAACAAGAACAGCAATCAAAAAATAGACAAGCTTGCTATTCTTAAATGCCCAACTGCCTAAATCGTTCATAACAGACCTCCTACATTAGTTGCTGAAGTTTTTTCCATCACCCTTACCTTTTCTCCATCGCTCAAACTATGAACGCCAGCCGTAACAACGATTTCCCCCTCATTCAACCCATTCGACAAAGTGACCGTTCCATCGGTGTGGAGCATCTCCACTTCCACTTCACGCAAACGGACTATTCCATCCGAATTGACTACACATACACAAGCACGACCTCTCTTATTAAGCAAGGCTGATGATGAAATCCTCACTTTTGCTGCATCAGACTGTTCTACTGTCATTCTTACCACCGCATTCATGCCTGGCATAGGTTGTGGATCGGTATTGGACTGTATAGCCAAACGAGTGGTATATAACTGGCTGGCATTGGCTTTCGGCATCATGCTGGCCATTGTCAACGGAACAACCACACCAGGAAGCACATCAAACGTAGCGGTAAAGTCGGACAACTTGTTGCGTTTCAAATAAACCACTGCAGGGATGTTTATCTCCACCTCTGACTTACCTGAAGAGATGATGGAAATGACCGGAGTACCAGCACCTACCACTGTACCAGACTCAAACAAACATTTTTGTACATATCCATCGTATGGAGCTGTCAGCTTCGTATCAGCCAGCTGATTCTTTGCATTATCAAGTTTGGCTTTTATCTGCTGCAATCCATAACGTGCCTTGTCATACGCCTCTGCAGTCACCACACTATCTGCATAAAGTTCCATGACTCGCTTTGCTTTGGCCTGGACATCATTATATTCGGCTGTAACCGCATCAAGTTGTACCAGATAGTCACGTTCGTCCATTGTAGCCACAACTTGTCCTTTCTTCACAGGCATACCCTCTTTCACCAAATACCGATTCAACCTACCTGCCACCTTAAACGCAAGATTACTCGTTTCCGCAGCCTTCACCCGACCTGGGAACTCATAAACCATCTTCAAGCCAACAACATGTACAGTATCGATTTGAACCACAGGAATATTCTCCTCAACTTTTTTTTGGGATTGGCATGAACTGCACATCACCATTCCAGCAATCGCATAAAATAAAACTGTTTTTGCATTCATAAAGACACAGATATTAAAAATATTCCGCAAATATATTCTTTTTTCTTCAACAAACAACATGTTATTTCCCCTTCATTCGATTTAAAAAGACACATACTCCGATTTTTTTGTTAGTTTTGCGCAATGGAAGAAAACAAAACACATATCAGACAAGCGACTTTGACAGACATTCCACTCATCCAGCATATTGCAGACATCGCCTTTCGAGACACATACAAGCATATACTTTCGCCAGAGCAAATGAACTACATGATGGATTGGATGTACTCAACTGAAAGCTTAAAACAACAGATGACAACCGACAACAACACCTTCTTTTTGGCTGAGAATTATGGATACGCTTCTGTAAGACCAGATGGTGTCACGTCCGATGGCATCCCTTTATTTCATCTTGAAAAAATATATGTACTTCCCGAATACCATGGAAGAGGTATAGGGAAAATGCTCTTTGAAAAGGTCAAAGAGCACATCACCATCTTAGCAAAACCTGCCGTTATGGAACTAAATGTCAACCGTCACAACCATGCATTAGGTTTTTACCAGCATATAGGTATGACCATTGCACGTTCTGGTGATTTTCCAATCGGGAACGGGTTCTACATGAACGACCACATCATGCAGTTGAAAATCTGATTAATCTTTCAATGGATTCCACCCTTGAGCTTTCAATTCTATCTCACTCATACCATCACGAGTAATTAGTGCACAACCCAATTCAGGCTTTGTGACATATCCAATGATTCGAATGCCATCCATCTGCGACACCTTTTCATAGTCTGCCAAAGCAACGGTAAACAACAATTCATAATCTTCACCACCATTCAAAGCACAAGTACTTACGTTCATATTTAGTTCCTCTGCCATCACGGCCGTCTGATAATCAATGGGAATACGTTCCTCATACACACGGCAACCAGTTTTGCTTTGCGAACAGATGTGCAACAATTCGGAAGAAAGGCCATCACTTACATCCATCATTGCCGTAGGGCGAACTCCGGCTGAACGAAGTTTTTCCACCACATCACGCCGAGCCTCTGGCTTCAATTGCCGTTCAAGCAAATACTCTTTTCCGGCGAAATCCGGATTCGCCTCTTTTTGGCCTGCAAAAACAGTCTTTTCACGTTCAAGCAACTGCAAACCCATATATGCAGCGCCAAGATCACCGCTCACACAAATCAAATCGGTGTCATGCGCGCCATTCCTATATACCACGTCTTCCTTTGGAGCTGTACCAATACACGTAATACTGATTGCAAGCCCTGTAACAGATGATGTCGTATCACCTCCTATGATATCGACATGATGACTTTTGCAAGCCAATTTCAGTCCCTCGTACAATTCTTCAAGGTCCTCGATACAAAACCGTTTCGACACGGCCAATGACACCGTAATCTGACGAGGAGTACCATTCATCGCATAAATGTCGCTTAAGTTCACCATCGCAGCTTTGTATCCTAAATGTTTCAATGGCGTATATACCAAATCAAAATGTACACCCTCCATAAGCAAATCCGTGGTAACAAGTACCTGTTCATCGCCAAACTGCAATACGGCCGCATCATCTCCGACACCGTATTTGGTTTCGACATTCCCTATAGGAAGATTATCAGTCAAATGATGAATGAGTCCAAACTCGCCCAAAGTAGCAATTTCAGTTCTGTTTTTCTCTGTCATAATTGAATGAAGTGAGTCCAAAATACCTCACATGTTGGTTGACGTAATTAAGTACCTGTTTATCAAACTCATCGGTTTTATCGAACAAGAATTTTATTTCGATAGGCTGAACCCATATTTGTTCCTTGAGTGTTTCTGGCAAGAAAGGATGAGATGCCAGTTTTACCGCATCCTTCTCTGTAGTCAGAATAATCTTTTTTCTCGATATGATGTTATTATAGACTGTACCCAACCGATGAAAATCATGTTCGGAATAACTATGATGATCCATAAAAGCAAGATGATGGACACGAGAAGTTTGAGTCAAGACATAATCCTTCAGCTGTTTGGAAGAAGCTATTCCTGTAAGCAATACAACATCTGTATCCGCATCTATTGTGATTGGTCTTCGACCTTCTGATGAAGTAAGCAAAGGAACAAGCTCTCCATAACAATAAGAAGAAAAGAAAAGATGTTGATAAGCCAGCAATCCCAACCAAGCCCTCAACATATTAGCCTCAGCAGGAGACAAGCTTTCAGGACATTTTGTCACAATCACCACATCAGCGCGGCGTTTGGCTGAAACCGGTTCGCGTAACCGGCCTGCAGGAATCAATAAATCCTTAGTTATAAAACGATTGTAGCTGACAAGCAATATGTTCAGACCCGGTTTCACATATCGATGTTGATACGCATCATCAAGCACAATTACATCTACACGCGGATAGACAATCTTTTTACACAACTGATTGATACCATGACAACGATTGGCATCCACAGCGACATGCACACCTGGGTATTTCAACTTCATTTGCATAGGCTCATCGCCCAGTTGCTCTACGGTAGTGCCATGACGAGCCAACAAGAATCCCTTGCTGATTCGTTTATATCCACGGCTCAAGGTAGCTACCTGATAACTCTTTTGCAAGACTCTTACAATATACTCCGTATGCGGAGTCTTACCGGTGCCACCCACTGTAAGATTTCCAACCCCAATAATAGGAACATCAAATGTTTTCTCATGTAAGAATCCATAGTCGAACAACCAATTACGCATCCATATCACGACCCCATACAACAATGAGATCGGGTATAACCACCATATCACACGAACGCGTTTCGTCATTTTCTCGGATCAATAAAGAATCATTGTAACGAGATCTCGAAAGGCAACCGCGCCTGCAATGAGTTTATGCCATTGACATTCCTCAAATACCAGAAACATTCGGCATAGTCGCCCAAGAAATGTTTCACACTACCATTGATGTAATCAGTTTTCTTCACGTCAAGGAAGTGCAGCCAATCCATACTGTTTTCCGGATAGTTCACAACACTATAGGCATCCACTTCGGCCTTATCAGCAGCTATTTCAAGTGCTTTGTCAAGTCCTCCAATCTCGTCCACCAAGCCCAATTCCTTTGCAACAGTTCCCGTCCACACACGTCCTTCAGCTATCTGCTTCAATGAATCTATATCCATGCAACGTCCTTCTGCACAACGACGAGTAAACAATTCATATCCTCTATTGATATAAGCCTGCAGCAATTCCTTTTCGTCATTGTTCATGGCACGTGTATAATCTCCCAGGTCAGCAAACTTATGTGTCTTAACCACATTGACATGCAACCCCAATTTATCGTTCATCAGTTTCTCAGCACAAGGAAACGTACCAAATATACCGATTGATCCTGTAAGAGTTGTTGCCTCAGCCACTATGGCATCTGCCGCACAAGAGATATAGTAGCCTCCCGATGCAGCATAGTCGCCCATAGATACGACCACAGGTTTCTTTTCTTTCAGTTTCACAACCTCATTCCAAATTTGTTCCGAAGCATACGCACTTCCTCCTGGTGAATTTACGCGCAACACTACAGCCTTAATACTTTTATCATCCCGTAAAGCGCGCAGATCCGTAATTGTTTTCTCAAGCACGATGCTGTTATCAAAAGAATAATCAGATGACTCATCCACTATTTCTCCAAAGGCATAATAAACAGCCACAACATTACCACTCTTATCCTTGGGAACATCACGCTTCACATTCTTCATTTCACTGATTCTCACAGTTCTCAACGACTGATCCTCGTCCCTATCTGTCAGTTGCTTCAGATAATCGCGCACGCCATCCTTATAGAGCAGTGTATCAACCAAGCCATTGGCCAAGTAGGTTTCGGCTGGTTGAACATCCTGCATAGCTTCTGCCATCACATTGAGAGAATCTATGGAGATTGATCGGGAAGCCGACACATCAGTACAAATCTGATCCCAGATGGAAGTAATGTATGCAGTAATTTGTTCACGGTTAGCTTCGCTCATTTCAGTCGCAATAAAAGGTTCCACTGCGGACTTATAAGTGCCAACCTTGAACACTTGCATCTCCACACCCAATTTCTCCATCAGCTCCTTATAATACATAACTTGTCCAGCAATGCCATGCCAAGAAATTGAGCCCTTGGGATTGGCAATCACCTTATCGGCCACACTTGCCAAATAATACATGGCCTGTGTATATTGATCAGCATAGGCAACTATAAATTTACCACTTTCCTTGAAGTTGGCCAAAGCACGTCGGATAGCCTCCAACGAAGCATACGAAGTAGATAAGGACTTAGGTTGTAAATAAATGCCTTTAATGTTTTCATTCTCTTTCGCTTTCTTGATTGAGCTCAAGACATCGTCCAAGCCGTACTTTTCATATTTATCGCCCATAAGCCTACCGAATGGCATTTCCTCCGCACGTTCAGCCAGTTGTCCATCAAAATCCAATACCAAAATAGAGTTGTCACTGATTGTAACCTCTGACTCCCCCGAAGCTGCCACACCAGCCAATGTCAACAAGCTCACCACAACACTTAAAATACAAGCCAACACAACACCCAGCAAACTGGCCAAGGTGTACTTTAGAAAATCGTTCATTATTCCATCTGTTTTTATGATTCAACATCAAATTCAAAGACTATATGCTCACTCTTTAGCTGCCATTATTCTGCAAAATTACACCTTTTACACAAAAACATGACAAACATCATTACTTTTTTCATAAAAAATCATCGGACATCCTCAACGTCCTCAAACAACATGGCAGGACGTAAATCAGGATTCTTCGTGCGAAGTTCCATCCCCTCAAATTTGACATTGCGCGCATGACGTACAAAAAAACCGTAGGCAGGAAGCACACCAAACATCGTCGCCTCTGGATAGCTTGCTTCCTTCTCCTCAGGTTTGGCAACAATCTTATCTGGATTACCAGCAAAATCCATCGTGATATTTCTCAACGTAATATTCTCTACAGGATGCCCTGCCAAACCGGTTATTGAGCACCCTACCTCTCCTGCATCCAAGGCCATCACATTTGAGATGAGCACATTCTTCAACACCCCCACGTTCTCTACAGGGATGCCTTCGGCGTATGGCCTGGATCGGTTGCCCAAACGTATGAAAATAGGTGAACGGGTACCACGTATCATGATGTTCGACACGACAACACCATCCAGCACACCACCATCGACCATTTCAATCGAAATGCCGGAGATGCCATCCCGGAAGCCAAAGATTTTCGGTTCTGCCACATTTGAAGGTTTCACCACACAATCCGCAATCAAGATGTTTCGGAAACCACCATTCGTTTCCGTTCCAAGTTTAATACCATTACAATGCGACGAGATTACACAATTCGTAATCGATACATTCTCGCACATCCGAGGGGAAGTGCTTTTCAAAGTAATGGCATCATCGTCCGAATCGCATATCAGGCCATGAACCGTCACATTATGGCACCCATCCAAATCAAGGGCATCATTGTTCTTCGTGGCACGATTGTAAATTCGCAAATCACTCAATTGCAAATCATCGCAAGCCAAGTAATGTTGCATCCAACATCCCGAATTACGTAATGTCACATCTTTCACCGTGATGTTTTTACTCGTCACAAAACGTATCAGATGCGGTCGTTCCAAGCCCTCATCCTTTTCTTTGCGCTTCACAAAAACCTCACCTTGACCATCTATTGTTCCCTCTCCGCAAATACCACTATTACAGAGGTTTTCTCCATAGATAAGTTGAATGGTAGCTTCCCATGTCCGCAACGACAAGAAAGCAGGCTTCACAGGTATATAATCCTGTTTATCCTTGCTACCATAAAGCACAGCCCCAGGAGACAGATACAGATACACATTGCTTTTCAGGAAGAGGCTACCCGTCTTGAATTTTCCTGCAGGGACAATCACCTTGCCACCTCCTTCAGCATGACATGCATCAATAGCCTGCTGAATAGCCCCTGTACTCAAGACCGTTGTGTCGGCCTGAGCGCCATAAGTGGTTATCACATGATTTTCTGCAAATCCGCCCATGCTCATTGTAGCAAGTGCCATTAGAATCAATGTTTTCTTCCGCATATATGTTCTCTTTTTTACGTTTGCAAAATTAGTCAATCTTTTCCTTGGCTCAAAATCATAAAACATCTTTCTTATCGGGAAAAATCGTAATAACGGTACTCACGACAACATGGGCACAACCAACCAAAAAGGGCAGGTCCAAAGACCTGCCCAGAACAAATCACGAATAACCTCGACCAGCTTACTTCAAGAAACGATCTGCAAACTTGATTTTCTCAGCCCAGTCGAGCGATGTCACATCATGCTTTCCGCGACGCACGTAGTAATCCACATTGCCCGCCTTGTCGTTACCCCACAATCTATACACAGCCTTGGCTTCTTGTGCCGACAAGGCCTCACCCATTGGGTCCGACCATTGGTCATTCTCCGCGCTCGAGATTCCGACAGGACGCGGAGCACTCAGCGCTATCAATTCATGTTGGTCGAAAGGAAGCGTACTTTCGTTGTCGCTATATTTTTTGAAGTTTTCGCAAAACCAATGAGGGAAATTGGTATTGATGCGAAGTAAGGTTTCTCCAAAAGCACGACGTGAGAGCGCAGCACCGCCACAACCAGACTCGTTTGAGAACATCACGGCAAAACGGGTGTCAACCGCACCTGCCCACAAAGCCGTCTTTCCTAATCTTGAATGGCCAAACACCGCCACACGCTTGGCGTCTATGGCCGCATCTGTTTCCATGTAATCAAGCGCACGGCTCAGCCCCCAAGCCCAAGCAGCAATGGTGCCCCATTCATCTGCCTTCGGATAGGTTTGACCGTTTGCATAAAACAAGGGATGAACACCATTTTGGAATTCATCATGATTGTCAGGATCCACATCTCCTCGATAGAATGTTGCCAAGCCATAGCCAGCACCAAGAATCAGGTCAAGATCCCAACGGCTTTCCGCTGCACCTCTCACCACTTCTATCTTCTCTCCATAACGAGCCAGTTCAGCCTCAGTAGGAAGAAGAATGCCCGGGTCGGAGTTGATGGCCCAATTGCCCTTGAAGTTAATGCCCAGGAACATAGGTACGGCACCTTTTGCATTGTTTGGCAGGTAAATCAACAATTTCATATAGTTGTCACCCGCAGCATTGAATATCACTTTTATCTCCTTGCGTGTGGCCTTTCCTCCCAACGCATTCTTGTCGCAATAAAGTTCCTCGAAACGCAAATCGGCAGGTTTGCCAGGAGCCTTACCAAACATCTCACGTGTAAACATCTCAAGCAGTTCCGGACGACGCTGCTTTTCCCATTGATCGACTGTGGTCACGCGAGTGCCATCATTCATCGTCAAGGCATCAGGCAACGTATAAGTAGGCACCTTCATTTCATCGTAGTTTGCCTCACGATTTGCATAAACAGGAAGTACAACTGGGCGACCAGTCTCAATACGTTCCTTGCGGACCAAAGCCTCCAGGAAATAATAATCAGCGTAAATGATTGGCGTATCGATTTCCTTCCCTGTAGGATAATTGCCAGTGCTGGCAAAGGTCAGGAAGCCATGATTCTTTCCGGCTTTCGAACGGAACTTCTTCGTGATGCTGCTTACTATTTTATCAGCACATTCCTTATACCAAGTGCCCTTTTCTGCCGACATCGTACTCAATTCGTACAAAGCCGATGCCATGATGGCTGCTGCCGACACATCACGTGGAGCCTTCTTCGGGATGTCAGGAGCATTGAAATCCCAGAATGTCACCATGTCCTTCGGCATACTCGGATGATTCAGAATATAAGCGGCAATATGTTCAGCCTGTTCCAAATATTTCTTATCGTTGGTCTCACGATAACACATGGTATAGCCATACAAGCCCCAAGCCTGTCCACGAGCCCAAGACGAGTCGTCAGCATAACCTTGATGAGTCTGATGAAGGTTCGCTTTTCCATCGCCATCCACATTGTAGTTCACCACATGATACGAGCTGTAATCCGAGCGGAAATGATTCTTTATGGTATTGTCGGCATGGCTCACTGCAATGTCACGAAAGCGTTTGTCGCCACTCTGCTTCGATGCCCAGAACAAAAGTTCAAGATTCATCATGTTGTCGATGATTACCGGATACGACCATTTCTTGTTGGCGTTCCACGACTGTATGCAACCCACGTTAGGTTTGTACCGGGTAATCAGCGATCGTGAAGTCTCGAGCAGAATGTCAGGATAGCTCTTGTCACGAGTAAGCCGCAGGCCATTGCCATAGCTACAAAACATGATGAAGCCCAGGTCATGCGTACCCGTATAAGTTTTGTCTTCTTCCAGATAAGCAGTGAATTTCTGCGCCTTCTCTTTCCAAAAATCATCCTTGGTCATTTCATACATATACCACAACATGCCCGGAAAGAATCCCGAACGCCATCCACGAGGTGCATCCATTTGGATGGAGCCATCGGGCAACAGCAAACCTGGGGAAACCCTATTGGCATCCTTGGTTCCTTGGTGTTCTGCGATGTAAGTTTCCACATCGTTCACCAACACACGCAGTTGCTTGTCAGCAAACTCAAAATTCTCACGAACTGTCTTATCCTTGATGTTCGTCAGCTGAGCTTCAGCCCACAAACAAGGAAATGACAACAATAAAATCAAAAAGACTTTTTTCATGGATTATCCTAATTTATAATGAATGAATAAACTTGTCGCAAAGTTACATATTTTTTCAAATAAGAAGATGTTTTAAAATGGTCGATTAAAAATTTATGAAAGATTTTCGAGATGAGAATTCGACTATTTATAAGGGGTAATGGGGTTCCATTATGACTGAAAAAAGACGGATTTTCAGCCGAAAAGATTTTATAAAGGATTAATAGGAGCATTTCAAAAACAGCTTCTCAGTAATGGTGCACCACATTATATATTCTTGTCTCTGAATTTTTCATGTGTTCTCGTATGAAACGGATTAAAAATTTTGTTGCAGAATAATTTCTCCCTTGGCGTCATACACATCGGCATGTAACTCTTTTCCTTTCTTTTTCAACACAATAACAGTACCATGCTTCGGTCCATCACCCACAATTACAGGATACTTACATCCATCAACACCTTTAGGATGGAAGGCGAAACGGTGAGTATGTCCCCCAATGGCAAGACTGAACGGAGCGGATGCCAACACATCACGCCATAACTCCAACGACGGATGGTATCGATCGCCATTGCCAAATATGGGGATATGACTTATCATGACTCGTTTGGAAGCATTTTTGAACTCACGACTTTTCACTTCCTGTTTCAAGAATGAAAGTTGTTCGTGACGAAGTTGGGTAAAATCGTTTAGGCTTGCATATACAGCCATAGAGTCAGGTTTGTCTTCACCACAATCAAGCATCACGAAACGTGTGTCACCCCACGAGAATGCGCTGTATGTCTTATCCCCATGATACCCTACAAGTCGATGCATGCCAGCAGAATATGAATTACGGATTTCGTGGTTCCCACGTAGAAAGATTATGGGACATGACGCACCGTTCACGGCATCTGTAAGATTGTGAATCATAGTCATGGCATGTTGTCGGTCCGATGGTTCTGGTATGCAATCGCCATTGAACATGATGAAATCGGGCTTGATGTGTTGCACTGACCGACGAAGGGCCTGGAAGGTTTCCTGATTGCAATGCAGGTCATTGAATATGAATGCCTGAAAATCGGCCGACTCATCAGCAGGCGTTCGAAACGAGTGGAAAGCCGTACGGATAGTATCACCAAAATGATTCTCGTAGCCTTTCTTCTCTAACAATTCCACCGCACAAACACGATAGAAATAACAAGAACCAGGCTGGAGATTTTGCAACCGGATTTTATTCTCAATATCAAAGCACACTTCTTGGCCATCGAGCAATGTCCGTGCCTTCTGCGTGTGCAGGGAATCGGTACCATACTCTACCCAACAGTGACAAACACTATTGGTCTGAAACATCACGGTCATGCTGGTAGGTTGAGGATCTTGCAAGTAAGGCTGTGTCGTCATCAACTTGTGTGCTGGAGTTGGCAAAAGCAATTCGGCCACAAGAGGTCGGTGATCGGATGCGGATCTTTCATCAATTACCCGATTACTGATGACCACAGCAGGCTCATCGGCAAACGGACGATAGTTGGCCATAGGGGCATCATCGGCACCGACCCTATGCGGCCGATGTTTCCCCTTGAATACGGCAATGTAATCAATGCATCGATCTGGGTTGTCGGCAGGGAATGAAAGTTGCAACTTGTTGTTGCAGATATAAAAAATTTGTTGAAACGCCTTGATGAATTCCGAGTCAGGAGTGGCATTGAGGTCGCCAGCCACGATAAAAGGTTTCTCGGACTTGGCAGCCTCTTGCTCGATGATGGGAATAGAAGCCATGCGATCGGCTGGGGTGAGCGACAAATGCGTACAGGCAAATATGTATTGGTCGAATTCAGCGACCAGCAACGAACGTGCCTCCTCCTTTCCCGGTAAAGCAATACGATAGGAACGTAAAGGGCATTGTCTGCTCAGGATGCCAACGCCATATTTTCCCTTGTCAAAATCAATGCTTCCACCGAACACCTGATGATACAGCGTAAGCTTGCTCAGTTCTTCCATTTCCGAGATGTAGCCCGACCGCTTCGCCATACTGTCAAGTTCTTGAACTGCAATGATGTCAGCATTGAACGAGCGCAACACTTCGGCTGTACGAGGCAAATCCATGACATTCTGAATATTGCACCCATGACAAATGTTATAAGTGGCAACGCGCAAACGTAAGGGCAATTCATCCGCATACAATCCGTTTGTGAAACACAAAACCACCAGAACGAATAAAAGCATCTTGAAAAATCTCATATTTATCACAGTATAATTGATTGATTATGTTGTCAGAATAACAGGTTCACATACGGGACACAAACAAGGAATCATGATAGTATATGGCTCTTTAACTGATGAAAATATTCACGTAAATAACGCATTCCCCTCTCCTTGTCTGTAAAAACCTCAAGAAACATAGGTTGTGTGGATGCCGAAGTGAACTCAGGCATGACAAAGTCAAGGTCTTCAGTATCAAGTGCCACCAGATAATCAAAGCCTCTATGCTCTGCCCACGAACGCGCCGAAGCTGTATGTTCAGCCGTGAGAAAGCGTCTGGCTTGCTCTGACCCCTCTACGCCAGGCATGTTTTGGAAACATTCCCCTCCCCTGTTATTAAGAAGCATAATATGCAGGTTCGCGGTGAAAGGCAGAGAGAGCAATGCATTCATATCTGTAAAGAAGCTGAGATCGCCAATCACGACAAAGTTGATTTTCGTGGAAAGCGAAGCATATCCCAAGGCAGTGGAAAGTGCACCTTCCGTTCCATTAACCCCTCCATTACAACAAACCTCCACACCATCGGGCATGCGAAACATCTGTGCATAGCGTAAAGGAGAACCGCAGGATAAGTGAAGTGCACAATCATGAGGTAATGCACGAATCAACTTCCCTATGGCATGCAGTTCACAATAAGGCACGTCAGGCTCAGGAATATTGCAGCAGAATGTTTCCCATTGGGCAGGAAATTCCGTCGGTAAGCTTTCTGTCTTCGATGCCACATTTTCCAGAAAATCGAACGGATTCATCTCGATTACACGAGTCAGACAACCAAACGTATCGACCAAAGCCCCCTCCTCACTGATGTGCCAATGTTCTGTAGGGGGGTGGTTGCGCAGGAATTTCTTCAACGACTTTGACATAACCTGTCCACCGTAGGTAATTAGCAGTTGAGGAGCCAAAGCCTCCTGTTGCAACTCGTTCATGGCACAAATAGCAGCATCAAAGTTGCGAATGGCTACGCCTGGAGTAGTTTGGTTACTCCAGTTTTCGCTTAGCCATGCGAATTGTTTTCGTAGAGGGCCGACATCTGTTTTGTCAAATTCATAAATCAAGCTCATCTGCCCTACAACAACCATTCTACGTGTGAAATGGGCAAGCACTGCTTCAAGTTCAAAAGAGTCATTCATCGATTGTCGCAACACAACCCGTTCGTCCGGCAGTGTTTTGGCCGTGTAACGAAACATAGGCTCACCTACCGACAGATTGATGTGTATTGGACCTTTCCCTCGATGATTCAATGCAAGAAGAGCCTCGTTGATGAGCAGATTATTATATCTGGTCTCGTCATCGTTCCCTATTTCCGAAAGACAAATGCTTTTTTTCACCAACCCACTGAACACTTTTGTTTGGGGCATACATTCCTCGGCTCCTTGTCGGCTATCAGCACGTGGATGGTCAGTGGAGATGATGATGAGTGGCACCTGTTGATAGAATGCCTCAGCTACTGCAGGGAAAAGATTGAGCAACGCTGATCCCGAATTACATACAACCGCCGCAGGCTTACCCGTTTGAAGCGCAATGCCGATGGCAAAAAAGCCCGCGCCACGTTCATCGGTAATCTGATGGCAATGAAACTCATCCATCTGCAAAAACGTATATGCCACAGCCGCACAGCGTCCACCCGGGCACAAGACGAAATCCCGCACTCCATGTTGGCGCAACAATGCGGTAAGCTGCAATATGTGTTTTTTCTCAGAATACATGGTTACTTCCTATCAGTCTGTTCCTTCAAAATCATGTTTGTCACACGGACGATACTTATAGGGCGTCCACTATCCGTATTGATAGTCACATTCCACACATGGGTCGTCTGCCCCTTATGTTCTATTCGGGCCGTTGCAATGACTTTCTCACCCACAGAAGCCCATCCCACATGGTTGCCACTGATCTGCACCCCAACGGGACGTTCGTTATCGGCACACAGATAGAAAGAACCATGACCAGCCAACATCTCAGCCAATGCCAGCGAAGCGCCACCATTGATGCGTCCGAACGGCTGGCAGGTGCGTTCATCAACCATCATCTCTGCCTGAATCATCTCTTCACCCACCATATCATGGAATTTCACCCCCAAGGTCTCTTCCATACAATTTCCCCAATATGGTTGGTTTTCCAACATTTTCAAACCTTTTTCCGTCATTCTTGTTACGAATTTGACTACAAAGTTAGTCATTTTCTTGCAAAACATAAAAACAGTTTTGAAAAATGAATTACTTTTGCACCCTGATACAAATAACAAGTAAACGAATACAAATTGTTTTGTAGTATGAGTAAGCAAAAACGTTTTTTCTTAACCGAGGATGAGATACCAAGATATTGGTATAACATTCAGGCCGACATGAAGCATAAACCCATGTTGCCTGTCAATCCAAAGACACATCAGCCTATGTCACTCGACGAGTTGTCAACCCTCTTTGCACGCGAATGTGCTTGGCAGGAGTTAAATCAGACTGATGCATGGATTGAAATCCCAGAAGAAGTCCGCGAATACTACAAGTACTATCGCAGTACCCCACTGGTACGTGCCTACGGACTGGAACAAGCACTGGAAACTCCGGCTCACATCTATTTCAAGAATGAGAGTGTCAGCCCTGTAGGTTCTCACAAGTTGAATTCGGCATTGGCGCAAGCATACTATTGCAAACAAGAAGGAGTCACCAATGTCACTACAGAAACAGGAGCCGGACAGTGGGGATGCGCCCTGTCATACGCAGCCAAGTTGTTTGGATTAGAGGCAGCTGTATATCAAGTAAAAATCAGTTACGAACAAAAGCCCTATCGACGTAGCATTATGCAGACATTCGGTGCGCAGGTCACCCCCTCACCATCCATGTCAACAAGAGCAGGGAAAAACATCCTGACAAAATGCCCCAACCACCAAGGCTCATTGGGCACAGCCATCAGCGAAGCCGTGGAACTGGCAATGACTACTCCTGAGAAATGTAAATACACCTTGGGGTCGGTAATGAGCCACGTGTCACTTCATCAAACCATCATTGGTTTGGAAGCCGAAAAACAGTTGGAAATGGCTGGTGAATACCCCGACATGGTGTTCGCATGTTTCGGAGGAGGAAGCAACTTCTCTGGCATCTGTTTCCCCTTCATGCGGCACAACATTCTGGAAGGCAAGACAACACGTTTCATTGCAGCCGAACCAGCTTCCTGTCCGAAGCTCACGCGAGGGAAGTTCATGCTCGACTATGGTGACGAAGCAGGTTATACCCCCTTGTTACCCATGTACACCTTAGGGCATAATTTCCGTCCGGCAAACATTCATGCTGGAGGTTTGCGCTATCATGGCGCTGGCACAATCGTGTCGCAGTTGAAGAAGGATGGACTGATGGAAGCCGTAGATGTGAATCAGATTGAGAGTTTCGAAGCTGGAATTCTGTTTGCCAAGTCAGAAGGCATTATCCCTGCTCCAGAGAGCACTCATGCCATCGCAGCCTGTGTGCGCGAAGCCAACCATTGCAAGCAGACAGGCGAGCAAAAGGTATTACTATTCAACCTCACGGGTCATGGATTAATCGACATGGCCGCCTACGATCAGTATTTGGCAGGCAATCTCAACAATTTCACCCCAAGCGATGCTGAGATCAGCATGAATCTCGACGAAGTCAAGAATCTCTGAACAATATTCAAAAATGGCTGTAAATCTTCAAGACTTGCAGCCATTTTCATTTTCTCCCATAGTTCTTTCTGGATTTTTCCCGTCGCTGAACAATTCGTCGTCAACAAACTTCTGCATCCATAGCCAAAAACGCGTATGATCAATGTGCGAATATCCGCCCCAACGAGTCATGGCATGAAACAGTTTTGTACGCTTCTTTGATTGATGCCGCATGAAGGGGTAAAACACAAAAGTAGCCAATGTCGCCACAAACACAACCACATATAATTGAGTTGTCACATCCGCGCCCAAGAGCCAACAAAGCATCCATGCCACAACCACTGCCCCATTCAGCATAAGTATGCAGCATGTAGTTCCAATGTGCGAAAATCCATAGTCGATAAACAAATGATGCAAATGACTCTTGTCCGGGTGAAAAGGAGATTTACCATGCACCATTCTGCTGAAGGCTACACGTAACGTATCAAAAACCGCAATCGACAAAACCGACAAGCACAACGGAATACCCCCTACGCCATACTGCAAATGCAGAATCTCATTGCAGAGCGAACCTTTTCTCAACATCGAAAACATCATTCCTACAATCAACGCCCCAATCATTAATGTTCCCCCATCGCCAATGAACATCTTCGTTTTCTTTCCAAACACATTATGCAAGAAAAATGGGAACACCGACCCTGCACCTATCAGACCCAAGATGCCCATGCTATACACATTGCAGAAATAAAATATAGCTGCGAATGCCATACACACACACATGGCGTATGCCGATGAATAGCCGTCAACCCCATCTATCAAATTGAAGGCATTGATAACGCCAATACCCGCTACGACAGAAATAATCCATGCCACCCAATCATTCAATTCGTCTATGCCCCAAATGCCTCCCAAATGATCCACCAACGCTTTGCCATAATAAATCATTCCTATCACAACAGTCATTTCTACAAGCACTCTTATCCTGATTGGCAACTGTTTCTTGTCATCCCACACACCAACAAACAGCAAAACTATCATAGCCACTAACACGATTGCATATTTCGTTATCGGGAAACATGTCAAAAAGAGTGCGGTTGTAACAAACAATCCTACAAAAATTGCCAGCCCACCCAAAGTAGGAACAGGATGACGCTGCAGTTTCCGTTCGTCCGGATTGTCAAGAACACCCCACACGCGAGCCATTCGAAGCGCAAGAGGATAGACCGCGGATGTAACGATACATGCTACTATGCCCAATAGCAAGCCAAGCCAAGCATAATGAATTTCTGTGTAATACACGATTTTCTGAATTAATGATACCTACAATTTATGATAAACCATCCACCAATAGTGCCACAACCGCCATATCGGAGTGCATATCACCTCCATTGGGCCAAACCGGAAAAGCCAGAAGTTGCGTACGATTTTTCTGGCAGCATAATGTACGAACGTCTCATTCCGTCTTCGGAGCAGACGCACATCACTTTTCCCGAAGTCGCCACTCACCATTATCTCGTTCAGCAAGAAACACCCATCCTTCTCATTAGGCTCACACAGAAGCATCTCATCAGGTGCACCAAACACCTCACGAAGCACCCACATCAGAGCACGAGTGAAAGCCCCCATGTGCAACCGACGGATTGTCGCCAATGCTTCCACTCGTTCTTGCCCATCGCACTTCTGTCGAAGCACGTAGTAGTAATCCATGACCTGCCGAAGACCTATTCCTTCAAAAAACAGATGCCGATAGATATGAAGCAAGATGAAAACCCGATTAAAACCTTGGCTTGGCAACACAACACCAAGTTCCATCGATTCCTGAAACGTGGGAAGTTGCTCTCGAGCCCATCGCTGAAATCGATAGTTTGTGATAGGATTATACATCCAGCTCGGACGCCAGTGAACCTCCACGTCTATGTTGTTCATTCGTCCGAAATCACAATGATGGTAACACACATGATGGTCGCAATGCGATATTTGATTAGCCAATCGAAGCACATTACGGATAATGTCATTTATTGTCGAGGACACTTGGTGAGTATCGTTATCCACGCACCGATACACCCAATAATCAATGTCGCCGCACAATCGGCATTTTGGGTTGTCATAGAGCAATGCCAAGCCCAGGCCCTTCAGCAGCACCCCATCCATGCCATGTTCGCGAAAAAAAGAAACCACGCGATCGCAAACCTCTAAGTTTTGTTCGTTTCTCTCCTGGATTTTCTCGCATGTTCCATACCACACGATAAGTTGTCGAGGCACAGGCTTCATGCCAAATTGTTTCACCACAGTTTCTGCTGCGTCATACAATGCGCCCACCATGCGATGCTTCTTGGCCATATCCAGCAACGCTGTCCATTCCCCATCACTCGGTGCATGTGTCAGTCCCCCACGTTGGCCCACTGCCATCTGCACCAGTTGGAAGAAAAGTGAATTACTATCCATCATCTCACGACGCTCTTTTTCCTTTTCCACTCAGCCCAAAGAATTGCCGGCAATGCCGTTCCAATCTGCCAACAGCGAATAAACTGTTTCCTTGGATTCAGGATAAGACGATAAACAAATTCCAAGCGGCATACAATCATCCACCGTGGAGCCCTGCGTTCGGCCACACCACCATAAAACTTAAACACAGCACCTACGGCAATCATCACGCCACGTGTGAGATAAGGTTGTAGCAAGGACATGAATATCTCTTGTTTCGGAGCTCCAAGCGACACCCAGATGATGTCGGGATTGGCATCGTTGATAGCGTTGGCAATGGTTGGATAATCGAATGCTTCAACCTTGCAGAATGGCAACTCATAGAATTGCATCTCAGCGATGCGAGGGTCGTATTTTTCCGAAAGGTTCCGCCGTAGAGATTCCAGAATTTCCTGGGATGTACCAATGAATGACATCCTATATTTCTTAGCCCTTACGGCATCCTCGAATATCTGGCTTCCACAATACTGGGGCACCTTCATCCCATACAGCCATTTCAGGAACAACGGCACCCAACTGCTGTCGCAAATGGAAAATAAACCTCCGTTTACGACCTTTCGGTATTCAGAATTCCAATGCACCATCTGCAGAATATTGCCATCAGCCACACACACATATTGTGCCTTTCCACCGGTGGATTGGGGTTGTGGAAAGTCATATTGCGACACCCCGTCAGCCACGTCAGCTGATACGGCATGAACAGACCGATCTATGCAGTCAAGAACTGCTGCCGGATTGAGTTCGTAGTTTATGTTGAAATATCTTGGCATTTCTGTTTCAATGGTTCATTTGCCGGCATCTCGAGCAAACCGTCTCAAGGTGTTTCTATTTTTCAAATATCTTAGTACTGACTTGAAATTGATTCTCTGGTACAGCACCTCCATGCCAGGATTAATATAAACCTTGTCATGACCTCTGTCTGCCATCTGTGAAAACAGGCTGAAGTGTTCGCATCTGACCTGAACTCCGCCATTGTTGTTGTCAATGACCTTATAACGCAAGCCTTTGATTGCTTGAGTTTTGAATATAGCCAAACCGCCATAGGCCGAAAACACCGGAACAAATGGCATTCCCTTTCTCAAATGTGCGTATTTTATACGGTTTGACATTATGGTTTCCCAATCCTGAGGATGGTTTTCCTGTCCAAGTTCGCACAGGGCATATGAATCATGATAACGGCGGCGCAAACTGATGGAACGCGAATATCCGTTTGCCGTCACGGCATCCCAGTCCAGAGTTGAGTCAAAAGATGATAAAACGCCAGGAATATCAATACTGGCAACATCCATGTCGACCATAATTAGATAATCACTTTCAAAGCCTGTTGACCAGACCAAGTCAAGCAGCATATTGCGATAATCGGCATACTTGCTGATACGTGACTTTGAAAAGAACTGAAGATAAAGTTGGGGAACGGGAATATTGCGATATTGTGATTCGTCAAAATCATTGACCGATACAACTACCTTAGGATTAGACCTGGCCCAATCAAGCAAAATGCGTTTCGTACTGTCTTTGCTGT
>DCGR01000092.1 GCA_002315285.1 Bacteroides sp. UBA1773
CAATGAGCCGAATCAATTTGGCTTACGCCGCAATACCGACAATGCTACCCTCCCGACGGGGTAGCATTGTCGGTATTCGGGGGGGGGGGAAGTGTTGGCTCAGAGTTGTTTCCGAAGAGCCTTTATCCACATGTTTGCCATGCGCTGATGGGTGGCATAGGTGGGATGGATGCCGTCCCACACCCAATATTCGGGCATTCCTGCGCGGTTCTCCCTGATAAGCTTGTCGATGAGCAGGTCGAAGCGCAGACAGGTGGCGTCAAACTGCCTGGCAAGTTCGACGACCGCATCCCTACATTGGTCAACAGCCGCTTTCCGCCTTGCGTAGTCGCCTTCCATCGCTTTCCTTCCGGTGTTGGCCGTGAAGGGCGTACAAAGCACCAACCTGACTTTCGGATTGGCCTGACGTGTGGCAGCGAGCAACTGGCGGTATTGACTCTTCCAAGCTTCCACATCGAACGATGGCTGTCCACTCCTCATCCACACCTGTACGTCGTTGATGCCGATAAGCACGTTTACCACGTCGGGGTGATGGTCGATGACATCGGCCTGCCAGCGTCTGGCCAAGTCAGGGAGGCTGTTGCCGCCAATGCCACGATTGAAAAACTCATAATGCCTTTCGGGATATTCCGACTGGAAATGTGCCGCACACATCGACATGAATCCGTGGCCGTAGATGTGGTTGAAATCGGTTTGCGAACGTTGGTCGCAGGGCTTGCTGTCGGCTTTGCCCCAGTCGCCATCGGTAATGGAGTCGCCGATGAAGAGAATGCGCTTGCCTTGTGCCAGCGAAGAGGTGGCGAGGCAGAAGCCAGCGAGGATGAATATGAGGAATTTGTTCATTGTCGTTGTTTTAGCATGAGTTTCTTAAATAGGGCCGGATAGGGAGTCTCGAACTCCATAGGCTGATGGGTGACAGGATGGGTGAAGCAGAGCTTGAACGCATGGAGTGCCAGGCGGCCAATGGGATTGGTTTCGCTGCCGTAGCGCTCATCGCCCACGATGGGATGCCGCTTTTCCGACAAGTGCACACGGATTTGGTTCTTGCGTCCCGTCTCGAGGTTGAGTTCGAGCAACGACAGTCCGTTGGCCCGCTTGATGGTGCGGAAATGGGTGATGGAGAGCTTGCCTTCCCCATCGTCGTAGTCCTTGGAAGCCACATAGAGCTTTCGGTCGGTAAGGAAGGAACGGATGGTGCCGGCATCTTCCTCCATGTCGCCTTCCACCACCGCCACATAGCGTCGGTCGGAGACAATGTCGTGCCAGTTGTCGCGCAGGTGGTTTTGCGTCTGTTCGTCCTTGGCATACATCATGAGTCCTGAAGTCTCGCGGTCGAGTCGATGGACCACGTAGATGCGGTTACGGCGGTTCTGGAGTCTCACGTATTCCTGAAGGATGTGTTGTGCGGTGCGTTCCTTCACATGGTCGGTGGCTACGGACAGCAGTCCCTCCTTCTTTTCCACCACGATGAGGTAGTTGTCCTCATACACGATCTTCAGCATCGGATTGCGGAACTCATGGCTTTGCCTGTTCCTGCACACGGTGACAGTCATGCCCGGATTGAGCCGGGAATTGTATTGGGTGGTGATGACGTTATCCACCATGACGACACGATTGGTCAAGAGGGTTTTCACGCGGGTGCGGCTGATGCCGCTGAGGGCTTTCAGGAGGAAAGTCATCAGTTCGGCCGGCTCACCCACGGTGAACTGTGTGTCGGCCGATGGCTTGTTGTGTGGCTTGTTGCTGCGCATTGTATGTCAGGGATTGAATTTTTCTTTCAGGAGATCTTCCAGTCGGAGCAGTTCGTCGCGATATTGTGCTGCATCGATGAAGTTGAGTTGCTTGGCTGCCTCCTGCATGAGTTTGCGGGTGTGGGCAATGGACTTTTCGAGTTGTGGACGCGTCATGTAGTCAGTCACGGAGTCGGCCACCATTGCTTCCACCCGCGGTGTCTTCACGGTCGTGCTTTCGGTGTTGTTCTCGCAGCCGGGAAGCGCTATGGCATGGCCCTTCATGATCTGCTGTGGCGTGATGCCGTGTGCGGCATTGTAGGCCAACTGCTTTTCGCGGCGTCGGTTGGTCTCATCGATGGTTTTTTGCATGCTTTCGGTGATGTGGTCGGCATACATGACAACCAGGCCATTCACGTTGCGGGCGGCGCGTCCGGCTGTCTGGGTGAGCGACCGGTGCGATCGTAGGAAACCTTCCTTGTCGGCATCGAGGATGGCCACCAACGACACTTCCGGCAGGTCGAGTCCCTCGCGCAACAGGTTCACACCCACCAGCACGTCGTACAGGCCTGCACGAAGGTCGTTCATGATTTTCACACGCTCCAGCGTATCGACCTCGCTGTGGATGTAGTTACAACGAATGCCAGCGTCGAGCAGATACTCTGTCAGCTCTTCGGCCATCCGTTTCGTCAGGGTGGTCACCAGCACACGTTCCTTGCGCTGGCGTCGGGTGTCTATTTCCTCCATCAGGTCATCAATCTGGTTTGTCACCGGACGAACCGTAATGATGGGGTCGAGCAATCCGGTGGGGCGGATTACCTGCTCCACCACCACCCCTTCGCTCTGTTCCAGCTCATAGTCGGCGGGAGTGGCGCTTACGTAGATGGTTTGGTGAGACAGGGCTTGGAACTCGTCGAAAGTGAGCGGACGGTTGTCGAAGGCCGATTTCATGCGGAAACCATATTTCACCAGATTGGTCTTGCGAGCCCTGTCGCCTCCATACATGGCACGGATCTGTGGCACGCTCACATGGCTTTCGTCGATCACCATGAGATAGTCGTCGGGGAAGAAATCGAGCAGGCAGTAGGGACGGGTGCCGACGGCACGTCCGTCGAAGTAGCGCGAGTAGTTCTCGATGCCCGAGCAATGTCCGAGTTCCTTGATCATTTCCATGTCGTATTCCACCCGCTCTTTCAGCCGTTTTGCCTCGAAGGCACATCCCATGCTCTCGAAGTCGGCCACCTCCGTCACCAAGTCATCCTGGATGTGCCGGATGGCCTGTTGCTGACTCTCCTGAGTGGTCATGAAGAGGTTGGCAGGATAAATCTTGTATTCGTCGAAATGTCCCAGGGTGATGCCGTTCAGCGAGTCCACCTCGCTGATGTCATCAATCTCCTCGTCCCAGAAGCTGATGCGCAGCAGGTTGTCGGCGTATGCCAGGTGGACATCCACCGTGTCGCCTTTCACCCTGAAGGAGCCACGTGCCGGCTCCATGTCGTTGCGCACGTACTGGCTTCCCACCAGATGCCGGAGCAGGGCATTCATGCCCAGCGTTTGTCCGCGTTTCACGGCTATCACGTTCTCGTAGAAGTCGGCAGGATTTCCCATGCCGTAGATGCACGACACCGACGATACCACAATCACGTCTTTCCGCCCGGAAAGCAGTGCCGAGAGGGCGGCGAGGCGAAGCTTGTCGATCTCATCGTTGATGGCAAGGTCCTTCTCTATGTAGGTGTCGGTGGAGGGGATGTAAGCCTCCGGCTGGTAATAGTCGTAGTACGACACGTAGTACTCCACGGCATTGTCGGGGAAGAAGTTCTTGAATTCACTGTATAGCTGTGCGGCCAGGGTCTTGTTGTGGCTCAGCACCAAAGTGGGCACGCCCGCGTTCTTGATGACGTTGGCTATGGTGAAAGTCTTTCCAGAGCCCGTCACGCCGAGCAGCGTCTGGGCCGGTACGCCATTGCTGATTCCTTCCGACAGTTGTGCTATGGCTTCCGGTTGGTCGCCCGTAGGTTCGTATTGCGAAACTAATTTGTACTTCGTCATGCCGTGAATTGAGAAACGGGGTGTAAAGTTATGACATTCTTTTCAACATCGATGTGGAAATACGAATAAATTCTAAAAAATGGGACTTACGTTTGTGTAATTCGGCTAAAAGCAATAAATTTGCAAGAAATTTTGGAATGAAATGAAGAGACACGTACTTTCGCTCTTGACTCTTGCGATTGTGGCCACATCGTGTGGCACATTCAACAAGGAATATAAGGTGGCAGATTATGAGTATCGCTACGAGGCAGCCAAGGCCTATTTTGGCGCAGGACAAAACTCCAAGGCCATTTCCTTGCTCGAAGACCTGATACCCATCATGAAGGGTACTGCCAATGGCGAGGAATCGATGTATCTGCTTGCCATGGCGAATTATGGCGCTGGCGACTACGTCTCGGCCTCACACTATTTCACCTCTTATTACACCACTTATCCTCACGGAGTCTATTCGGAGCTGGCCCGGTTCTATTCGGGTCGCGCCCTCTATATGGACACTCCGGAGCCTCGCCTCGACCAGACCAGCACGTTCAGCGCCATAGCCGAGTTGCAGATGTTCATGGAATACTTCCCCCGTTCTCCCCGTTCTCCCGAAGCGCAACAGATGATTTTCGAACTTCAGGACAAGCTGGTCGAGAAAGACTATCTGAGTGCCAAGCTTTACTACGACTTGGGCACTTACACCGGCAATGCCTCCTACACATCCGACATGCGCATCAATGGCAACAACTTCCTTGCCTGCATCACAACGGCCGAAAATGTGTTGAAAGACTATCCTTACACAAAGATGCGTGAGGAGATTTGCATCCTCCTGTTGCGTGCCAAGTACAAGTTGGGTGTCGAGAGTGTGAACGAGAAGAAAGAGGACCGTATGCGTGAAGCCATCGACGAATACTATTCATTCAAGAACGAATTCCCCGACAGCAAGTACGGCAAGGAGGCCGACAAAATGTATGCCGATGCCAGCAAGTTCGTCACCGAAGTGTCCGACGATGAAAATCCCTAAGGCTTTTCACTGGTTTTTGGCAAGAACACGACAGATCAATTAAAACAAATAAAATGGACTACAAAAAAACAAACGCACCCACCAACACAGTCACCTGCGACATCATGGACTTTTGTAAGGAGACTGGCAACATCTACGAATCGGTGGCCATTATCGGCAAACGTTCCAACCAGATAGCAACCGAATTGAAGGCGGAACTCCACAACAAACTGCAAAGCTATTCCGAACAGACCGACAATCTGGAGGAAGTGTTCGACAATAAGGAGCAGATAGAGCTCTCGCGTTACTACGAGCGCTTGCCGAAATCCACCCTGATTGCCACGCAGGAGTTCAAGGCTGGTGAGGTGTATCATCGCAACCCGGTTCGCGAGAAAGACAAATTCGATGTATGATCCAGCGCATCCAGACCCTCTATCTGTTGACTTCTGCCATTATCTGCGCCTGTGCAGCCTGGTTTCCCTTGGGCTCATTCATTCAGGTCGATGGAAGCATCGACACGCTCAAAAGCCTGATGCTGGTCGCAGCCGATGGCACCCGCAGCTATTCGCCATGGGCGTTGTTTGCCATCATGGCATTTGTCGCTTTGCTTGATGTGGTGTGTATCCGTACCTACAAAAACCGTATGATGCAAATCCGGATCTGCATACTCGACATGCTGCTCACCGTCGGATTCTACGTCGTGCTGGCCGTGTTCGTATGGATGCTGAAGGCCGGATCATCGTTCGTCCCCTCCTGGATGGTGGTGTTGCCATTGCTTTCCATCGTGTTCCATTGGCTTGCCGTGCGCGCCATTGGTAAGGACGAAGCCCTGATTCGTGCCTATGAGCATTTGCGCTGACAAGCCCTGCCGGCGAAGCGGGCCGATTGCATGTATTTGCGTATGAACATACGGAAAGCCACTACTGACGACATTCCCTCCATGCGACTTGTGTTCGAAGCGGCGAAACGCAAGATGCGCGCTTCGGGCAACCTGCTGCAATGGACGGATGGCTATCCCTCCGACGAAATCCTGCACGACGACATCCGGCGAGGTTACAGCTATGTGATATGCCACGAGAATCGTCTTGTGGCTACTTTTGTGTTGGCCACTTGTGAGGAGCCCACCTATCGGCATATTCATGAAGGACAATGGACAGACCCTTCCCTGCCCTACGCCACCATCCATCGCATAGCCTCCGTCGATGATGTCCATGGAGTGCTCGGACGGGTCATCGGTTTCTCCCGCACCATGACCTCCAGTTTGCGCATCGACACCCACCGCCACAATGTCATCATGCGCCATCTCTTGCACAAGCATGGTTTTGCCTATTGTGGCATCATCTACCTGGCATCGGGCGATGAGCGGTTGGCTTTCCAGAAGATTCTTGGAGATGGGATTCATGGATTTTAAGGAAATCAATGTAGCCGACAGAGCGTTGATAGAACACCATTTGCGGCTGTCCAATCCGTGTGTGTGCGATTTTGCCATGCACTCGTTGTTTTGTTGGCGCCACACCTACCCCGCCTATCAGTGTGTGATGGATGGATTTCTGGTATTGCGTCTCGATGTCGAGGCTACGGGCGAATATGCCTACTCCCGCCCCTATGGCGAGGGCGACTTCTCCCACATCATCCCTCATGTTCTCGACGATGCCGCTGCCAGAGGCGAAACAGCACGTTGGTTTGCACTCGATGATGATGCCATACAAGTCATTCGGACCATGTTGCCCCACTACGGCATTGCCTATCATCGCGGATTTTCCGATTATGTCTATTCCGCCGGGGCATTGCAGTCGTTGGCTGGCAAGAAGTACCAGCCCAAACGCAATCATCTGCATCAGTTCATGGCATCCTATGACTATCGCTACGAAACGCTCTCACCCGCCCATTTCCCCGACTGTGTCAGCCTTTTGGCATTGTGGCAGCAACAATATCTTGCGCATTGTGGCCTTGTCGATGACAACACCCTCTCCGGGCTCCGTGGTGAGTCGTCGTGCATCCGTGAAGCGTTCACCCACTATGAGGCACTCGGTTTCTATGGAGGCGTACTCTATGTCGGGAGCCAGCTGGTTGCCTTCACCTACGGTTCAGCCATTTCCGACGATACGTTTTGCACCCATGTCGAGAAGGCCGATGAAAACCATGTCGGAGCGTTCACGGCCATCAATCAGCTCTTTGCCCAGCATCTTCCCTCCCGGTATCAGTATGTGAACCGCGAAAACGACATGTCCATCCAAGGATTGCGTCAAGCCAAGGAAAGTTATCATCCGCTGTTCTTGCGTCACAAGCTCTTGGCCTTGCCGCTCACCCCCGACATGCGGCAGGTCCGCCAACTTTGGCTCACCTGTTTTCCCGACGACACACCCTCGGAAGCCGAGCAGTTCCTGCTCACACGCTATGATGGGCGACACGCGTTGTTCAAGAGGCACGACGGATCCATAGTGTCCATGCTTCACATCGTTTCTTTCCACTCCGTCGCCTATGTTTTTGCAGTGGCCACACACCCCCATTACCGTCGGAACCATCTTGCGGGGCAGTTGGTGGCCGAAGCCGTGGAGCGTTGTCGGCAGGAGGGTTATGAAAGTGTATGTCTCATTCCGGGTAATGATGATTTGCGTGGGTGGTATGCCGGAATGGGGTTCCAAGGCTCTATCCCAGTGGTGTTCCATACCCACGACGATTATTGTTTTGGCACTGGAAATCCCGCATCCGACAAAGCCATGATACTCCATTTCCACCCCTGCCCGTTACCCGACAGACTTGTGCTTGTCGAATGACGCACCAGAGGAAACACATCACACCGGAAAAGCTCCAATTCATCGCACGCAATCATCTGTATCACATTTCATTACAACGATTCATTGCCTCCTTCCGTCAATGTACCCACAACACGTCACAGTGCAACAATCCATTGCAAACAAACGCTTTGTGAGTTTTTGCTTCTGAACAGAAAAAGTCATCACACCATATTTCATTTATAGCAAAAGCCTTATGGCAATTTGTTCACATCAGACAGCTCCCAGCGTCAGCGCCAGTAGTCAGCGTTACCTCCCACTACTTGTGTTATCTTTTTCGTTGGAACAAGAAATATTGTGTACTTTTGTGGTCGAATCATTCACAATGACGATACGTATTCGTGAATGATTTTGGCTATGACCATAATGGTTGTGAATCCCAGTCTTCAGGGAATCCCATTGCTGATGCATCAACCGATGGAGTTGATGTAAGCAGTATCTTTAGTTTTGTCTTGAAAGAATCACCGCGTCCCATTGAATCGAGCCAATATGCAATGCAACACGTGATAGCATATAGCTTGTTGCCGTCAATGTTTGTTGTGTCCACCCATGCTCCACGCAGTGGGACACACATCTGAGGGGCATTGGTCAATCGACGGTTCCAGATTCGGGAATGATGGGCGCAACAGTTTCTCAGGACGGTAAGGCTGCGCATCCAACTTTCCAACACTTCATGTTGTGGCAAATTGAATTGTCGTGCTATGCGTTTCTTTGTCTTGGTATCATTGCTGTTATAGTACAACTTAGACAAAGTCCCGAATGATGCCAGTTCAAGAGTCTTCCATGATGGAGGAAATGCAGGTTTGTCGTACTTTTGCCGATGTTCCTTGATGAAATCCTCCTTGCTTCGTTGTAACTCTCTATCAACAGCATTCATGTTCTCAATGTACTTGTGTTCGTCATCCACAAGACTTGTGTCATAGAACCAGAACGCACCATGCTGCATAGAGAACTCGTGATTCACTTTTGTTCGGAGCGCAATCTCAATCTCTTGGATTGCCTCAAACATCAGTCTTCGCAGTTTAGTAACGAAGTTATATAGAGTCAAAGCATC
>DCGR01000089.1 GCA_002315285.1 Bacteroides sp. UBA1773
AAAGCTGATTAGGAATTGAAATGGCTATTAGGGTATCAAACTTGAGTTAAAATTGCTCTTTTGCACTTTTCAGTGTTTGCACAAACAGCGAATCGGGGCGAGAGATACTCCCCGGGGCAGGTGGGGGTGGCTCTCGCCGCGATTTTTCCGCCAGCCGGCAGGCAGGCGGACTCAGCTGGCAGTATCGCTGGCGCAATCCCCCACCCTTTTCGGATGGTGGCTGCGCGCTGCCGCTCAGCGCCGCTCAATCCTCTTCGTCGGACAAGGAAGTGGAGGCACGCACCGTGATGCTCCGGTCATAACATTGGAACATGGCATCCACATCGATGTGGCTATTGTTTCCGGTCAGTAGGCTCACAACCGGAATTTCCACCAGCCCCACCAACATGGCAAGCACTCCTGCATTGATGGGCGAAGTGAGTAATGGGCAAATGAATGTCTGGTGGGTGAACGTGCAATACATGCAAGCGCACATGATGCCCACGCCCAGCACAAAACCCGTCCATACGGCAGCAGAAGTCGTACGTTTCCAATACAGGCCATAGAGGAAGGGGGCAAGGAACGCTCCTGCCAAGGCACCCCACGAAATGCCCATCAGCTGTGCGATGAACGTCACCGAGCTCTTGGCCTGTATGATGGCTAGTACGGACGAAACGGCTATGAAAAACACTATCAGCACACGGATGCACGTCAGCTTTTGCCTTTCGCCCATCACTCTTCCCTTGTTTCCTTTCTCCACGGCTGGCACAATGATATCGAGCGTAAGCGTGGATCCCGACGTGAGCACCAAGGAAGAGAGTGTGGACATGGATGCGGACAGCACAAGGATTATCACGACACCTATCATGAGGTCGGGAAGCGTTTGCAACATGGAAGGGATGATGCTGTCATAGACGGGGGCACCTGTTGCCGTGTATTCCATCACATTGCCATACAAACGGCCGAATCCTCCCAGGAAATAGCATCCTCCAGCCACGACCAACGCAAACAGGGTAGAGATGATGGTTCCCTTGCGGATGGCCACCTCGTCGCGGATGGCATAGAATTTCCCGACCATCTGCGGCAATCCCCACGTGCCAAGCGACGTGAGCAGGACAACCCCTAACAGGTAAAGCGGCTCCGGGCCGAAAAACGACACGAAGGCGCCCTGCAATGAAGGATCGGTTTCGGAGGGAATGGCCGACAACTGCTCGACAGCCGCCGTGAAGCCTCCATGGCCGTTGAGCACACACGCGATCACTGCCACGATTCCCACAAGCATGATCAGGCCTTGGATGAAGTCATTGATGGCCGTTGCCATGTATCCTCCCACCCACACATACACTCCCGTCAGCACAGCCATGCCTGCCACACACCATGCGTAGTCGATGCCAAACGACATACCAAACAAGCGCGACAATCCGTTGTAGAGCGAGGCGGTGTAGGGTATCAGGAATATGAATACGATGACCGATGCGGCAACCTTCAGTGCCTGTGAGCCAAAACGCTGTCCGAAAAAATCGGGCATGGTAGCGCTGCGCAGCAGCTGCGTCATCAGTCGGGTGCGCCTTCCCAATATGCGCCATGCCAGCAACGAGCCAATGAAGGCATTGCCTATGCCTATCCAGGTGGATGCGATGCCGTATTTCCACCCGAACTGTCCCGCATAACCCACAAAGATCACAGCCGAGAAATACGATGTTCCGAAAGCAAAGGCCGTGAGCCATGAGCCCACCTTGCGATCGCCCAGCACAAAGCCCAACACATTGCCTGCGCTTTTCCTACAATACAGTCCCACACCTATCATGACGGCGAAGAACAAAACAAGAATGATGATTTTCAATAACATAATATTTTATTTTTTTCAGTTTGTTGCCACTCATCGGCGATGAGACAAAAAAAACCTGCTCCCAAGTGCTGTGGGGGCAGGTCTATTCATGAGCCATATTCCTTTTCTCTTACATGCACTGACCTCCTAACCCCACAATGCTGTGCGGTAATAATAGTAATGATAGGAAGCCGTGTTGTTGGTCATTGCCGTAATCCGTTTTTTCATTTCCGACGCAAAGGTAAGCGCAAGATTTGACATTTGCAAGCTTTTCGCACATTTTTGTGCATATTTCATGTTTTTCCCTTCCTTTTGCCGACGAAATGAAAATCCACGCCAGTCAACTGGCCCGAAGCAGAAGACAACAAGCCACCTGTTTCGCTGTTTCGCAGCGCGAAACGCTCCGTCATCAGTTCCCGACACGTGGGAAAAAGTACCGATTGCCGTTGGGACAGCATGAAATATCCCAAAAATTCGATGATAATCGGCCAAAATAGTGCCAAAAGAGTGTGCTGTTTCCATTTGTTTTGTTACCTTTGTAGCCTCAACGCATCACAATATCATTCATCAAGTAAATTCGATTCAAATGAAGAAATCATTAGCACTTATTGCGTTGCCATTGTTGTTGGCATCGTGTGGAGAGAAAACGGGAAAGCCCCAAGGCTTCATTGCCGAAAACATCGATTTCGCCCGGCAACAGATGGGCAAGCAGATCGGCATCATCGAGGCAAGTGGGGAATGCCTGAACCCGGTCAAGGTGAACACTGACAGCACAGTGTATTATTGCAAGTACGACGATTGGCGCAGCGGATTCTTCCCTGGCGCCGTGTGGTATCTTTACGACCTGACAAAGGACGAGAAGTATCTGCCTCTGGCCAAGAAATACACCGAGGCCTTGCATGAGGCACAGACAATGACCGCCCACCACGACATCGGCTTCATCGTGATGAGCAGCTACGGCAACGGCCTTCGCCTCACTGGCAACGAGGCTTACAAGGATGCCATCGTACGTTCGGCACAATCGTTGTGTACCCGTTTCCGCGAAGTGCCGGGCGTGATCCAGTCGTGGGACGTAAGAGGCTGGCAAGGCACACGTGGCTGGGAATGTCCGGTCATCATCGACAACATGATGAATCTGGAATTGCTTTTCAAGGCAACAGAGCTGTCGGGCGACTCCACCTACCATAAGGTTGCCGTAAGCCATGCCAACCGCACACTTCAGGAACATTTCCGCCCCAATGGCAGCTGCTACCATGTCATAGACTACAGCATCGCAGGAGGCAACGTACGCAACCGACAGACTGCCCAAGGATATTCGGATGAGTCCATCTGGAGCCGTGGACAAGCCTGGGCCATCTATGGATTTGCCATGGCCTATCGCTGCACCGGCGACAAGCGCTACCTGGAACAATCGCTCAAGACCTTCGACATGATGCGCAACTACAAGACCATGGCTGCCGACTGCGTGCCCTACTGGGACATGGACGCTCCCGACATCCCCAACGCCCTGCGCGATGCCTCATCAGCCGCCTGCATCGCTGCCGCCCTGTATGAGATCTGCACCTTCAACGTAGATAACCCACAACAATACAAGGACTATGCCGACACCATCATGGAGTCGCTTGCTTCGCCAGCCTATCGCGCGCCACTCGGCACCAACGGCAACTTCCTTTTGATGCACTCCGTGGGTAGTATCCCTCACAACAACGAAATAGATGTGCCTCTGAACTACGCCGACTACTATTTCCTGGAGGCCCTTGCCCGCAAGAAGGCTCTTGAGGAATAACAAGGACAAAGGCACCGACCACCTGCTATCCGATTGCACGACGGCAGGCGGTTGCCAAAAAAGACAACCGCAAAGGCATCAGCCAGTCCGCGGCATCCAGTAATCAGTTGTCAGTCAAAACAAACTCCGCAGAAAGATGGATAGCATAAAAGGCATATACAAAATCGGATATGGGCCATCGAGCAGCCATACCATGGGGCCCAATAGAGCTGCCGAAACATTCAAGCAGAAATATCCCGAAGCCTTTGCCTACCGAGCCACATTGTATGGCAGCCTGGCAGCGACGGGGAAAGGACACATGACCGACGATGCCATCAAGTTGGCGCTCCAGCCTACACCGACGGAAATAGTGTGGCGTGCCGACATCGTGCCGGCTTTCCACACCAATGGCATGCTATTCGAAGCTTTCGGCCAGCATCAAGTGAAACTGGGCGAATGGATGGTATATAGCATCGGAGGCGGCTACCTGTCAGAGGGAGAACACGACACGCTGGGAGCCGGCATCCGATTGGTGTACGACCTGAAACGGTTAGGAGAGATACAGTCATTCATCGAGCGAGAGGGCTTGTCGTTCTGGGAATATGTGGAATGGCATGAAGGCAAGGACATCTGGGATTTTCTGGCCATCATCTGGGACCAAATGCAGCAAAGCATCCAAGATGGATTGCAAAACGACAAGGTGCTGCCTGGCAATCTGCATGTGAGGAGTAAGGCCAAGCAATACCATGTGAGGGCTTCGAGCTATAAACCCTCATTGCAGGGCCGCGCCCTTGTGACAGCCTATGCACTGGCAGTGGCCGAACAGAATGCGCGAGGAGGAAAGGTGGTTACGGCACCGACCTGCGGATCGTGCGGAGTGGTGCCTGCCGTACTTTACCACATGAAGAAAAACCATGGCTTCTCGGACCACGACATCATGAAAGCATTGGCAACAGCCGGACTGTTTGGCAACATCATCAAGACGAATGCCTCCATATCGGGAGCCGAGGTGGGATGTCAGGGCGAAATAGGCAGTGCATGCGTGATGGCAGCAGTGGCCGTGAACCAATTGTTCGGCGGATCGCCCCAACAGATAGAGTGTGCGGCTGAAATGGCAATGGAACACAATCTGGGACTGACCTGCGACCCAGTCTGCGGATTGGTTCAGATTCCGTGTATCGAACGCAACTCCATGGCGGCCCTGCGTGCGCTCGACGTGAGCTTCTATGCCTTGCTGAGCGATGGCAAGCACATCATTTCGTTCGACAAGGTTGTGGACACCATGAAACGCACTGGCAAGGACTTGCCAAGCCTCTACAAGGAAACATCGTTAGGAGGACTGGCTCTAAAGATGGACGACGACGCCAAAACCATCTGACACTGGCATCCGTTGTCGGTTTCCAGCGATTTTCATCGGCTTCCCTTCCAAAGGGAAGGTCGGGGGGGGAATGCCTTGAGGGAAATTGCGAAATGGTTCTTCCAAAAGCCGGGCATCGCACTACCTGACAACGGTGAAACGTGCGAACTTGAGCAGAAGTTGCTTCGTGCCGGCATTATGGAAGGCAACAGTCACCTTACAGTTGTCGCCACTACCTTCAATATGGATTATCTCGCCACGGCCAAAGCGGTTGTGTTCAATCAACATCCCCACTTGTATTGTGTCGTGGGCGAATGGTTCCACTTCCTTCGGTGTGGACGCAGAAACGATACGGCGAAGTTTGCGTGGAGCATCGGCAGAAGCAGGCATCCGAAATGTCGTCGGAGAGACCGGAGTGGAGGGTTGCTGATGGAATTGGGATGAGGAGTCACGTTCATCAGGCACACGACCGCTTCCTGAATAGGCTTTCGGCCGAGATACGTCATTGGATTTCCTCGCGGATGGCTGTCTGCACGCCTGGGATGACGAGAAGTATTTCGAATCTATTTCGCGCAAGAAACGTGAAGGGTTGCTGAACTCGATTTTCCCATAACGGAAGCGGCTGCTTGCATGGCTGAGATAGCAACGCTGGCCAGCACGTGTCAACGCCACATAGAACAAACGACGTTCTTCTTCAAGTTCGCGAGGCGAGCCGATCGACATCTGATTGGGGAAAAGATTCTCTTCCAGACCTACAATGAACACATTCTGGAATTCCAATCCTTTCGCAGCATGGATAGTCATGAGCGACACACGGTCGTCGCCACCTTCCTTGTCGGAGTCCATGTCGGTGAGCAACGACACTTCGGAAAGATAATCGGTGAGCAAGACGTGAGTGTTTCCTTCCTCCCTGTTTCCGTCCACGAAATCGGCCAGTCCACTCAGCAATTCATCGACATTCTCGCGACGGCTCATGCCTTCAGGAGAAGCATCGCCCAACAGTTCCTTCATGATGCCAGTGACCTGAATGATGTAACGACCAAGCTCAGCCGCATCGACCGTTTCCGTACGTGACATGAAATCCTCAATCCTTTCGCGGAAACCTGCCAGTTTTGTCAATGTTCCCTTGCTGACAGTGAGTGAATGGGTCTCAGGAGAAGAAATCACGGTCCACAGACTTACCTCGGACTGGGATGCGGCGGCTATGATCTTGTTGAGCGTGGTATCGCCAATGCCACGTGCAGGATAGTTGATCACCCGTTTGAAAGCCTCCTCATCGTTGGGATTGACAGCCAAACGCAAGTAGGCTATGATGTCCTTGATTTCCTTGCGCTGGTAGAACGACAAGCCGCCATAAATCTTATAGGGTATGCTTCGCTTCCGAAGTGCTTCCTCGAACACACGGCTCTGTGCATTGGTGCGATAAAGTATGGCCATCTGACTGAACGCACAGTTTGTGGTCCGGTGAAGTCTCGACAATTCATTGCCCACGATCTCGCCTTCTTCCACATCACTGTAAGCGGTGCTGAGATGAATGGGTTCGCCAACTTCCTTTTTGGAAAAGACATTCTTCTTGATTTGGTCCGTGTTTCTCTCTATCAGGCTGTTGGCCGCGTTAACGATGGTCTGGGTGGACCGGTAGTTCTGCTCAAGTTTGAAGACACGCGCCGTAGGGAAAGTGTCTTTGAACTTGAGCATGTTGTCGAGATTGGCTCCACGAAAAGAATAGATGCTTTGTGCATCATCGCCCACCACGCACACATGTGAGACTTCACTGGTAAGCTGTCCGACGATGCGATGTTGGGCATAGTTCGTGTCCTGATACTCGTCAACGAGTACGAACTGGAAACGGTGGGCATACTTGGTCCTTACATCCTCATGGTCACGGAAGAGCAGGAAAGTGTAAAGCAGCAAATCGTCGAAATCCATGGCATCGCTTTGCCGACAACGGTTCCAGTATCGCTGGTAAATATCGCGGATGGCTGGCATCTTGCATTGCGCATCGGTCGTGTAAGTTACCGTTGAGGCAGCGTATGTCTCGGGAAACATCAAATGATTCTTAGCATTGCTGATGCGTGCCTGTACGGAAGAAGGCTTATAGATCTTGTCATCAAGACCCATTTCCTTGATGATGTTCTTCAAGAGACTCTTAGAGTCGGCAGCATCGTAGATAGTGAAATTGGAAGTGAAGCCCACTGCTTGTGACTCTGCGCGAAGAATCCGGCTGAATATGCTATGGAAAGTGCCCATCCAAAGCATTCGTGCATCTGGACCGACGAGTGAGACGATACGTTCCTTCATCTCACGGGCTGCCTTGTTGGTGAAGGTAAGTGCCAATATCCGCCAAAGTTCTATCTGATGATGTTCCAACAGGTAGGCTATCTTATAGGTAAGCACACGAGTCTTGCCCGATCCCGCTCCGGCAATGACCATGGACGGTCCATCGCAGTAGGTTACTGCTTGTAGCTGACTTTCATTCAACTCATCTTGATAATTCATCATTTTTCGATTTGTGATGCAAAAATAACACATTAATCAAGATTCGATGTCACTTATTCATATTTTATTTGTAATTTCGCGGGCGAAAACGCAAACATACTAAAAAAGTAATGAGCACAACAGAACCATTTAAAGTATTTTCGGGTACCAACTCGAAGTATCTTGCAGAACAAATCTGCCAACAGCTGAATTGCCCACTGGGTAACATGAAGACCACTTATTTCTCTGACGGAGAATTTGTAGTGTCGTTCGAGGAAACAATCCGTGGTCAGATTGTTTTTTTGGTACAATCGACTTTCCCAAATTCCGACAACCTCATGGAACTTCTCCTGATGGTTGATGCAGCCAAACGCGCTTCTGCCAAGAGCATCGTAGCCGTTGTCCCATATTTCGGATGGGCACGTCAAGACCGAAAGGACAAGCCACGCGTTTCGATTGGAGCAAAACTTGTGGCCGACATGTTGTCGGTAGCAGGCATCGACCGCCTTATCACGATGGATCTTCATGCCGACCAGATTCAGGGTTTCTTCGACATTCCCGTTGACCACCTTTATGCCTCGAACATATTCTTGCCTTACATCCAGGGCCTTCACCTTGAGAACATGGTTGTGGCTACTCCTGATGTGGGCGGTTCGAAACGCGCCAATACGTATGCCAAGTATTTCGACTGTCCGCTGGTGCTTTGCAACAAGACCCGCGAACGTGCGAATGTGGTGGCCACCATGCAGATTATCGGAGATGTGAAGGACAAGAATGTGGTGCTGGTTGACGACATGGTGGACACCGCAGGCACCATTACCAAGGCTGCCGACATCATGATGGAAGCTGGAGCGAAAAGCGTACGTGCATTTGCGTCTCATTGCGTCATGTCGGGTCCTGCCTCCGAACGTGTCAGCAACTCGCTGATGAATGAGATCATTTTCACCAACAGCATCCCTTTCGACTCCAAGAAGTGCCCGAAGGTGAAAGAACTCAGCATCGCTTCAATGTTTGCCGATGCCATCCGACGTGTGGCTGCCAACGAGTCTATTTCAGGACAATACATTGTCAAATAAAAAGACATCAGCCATTATGAAGAGAGCTGTCCTTCCCTATTTCATTGTCGCCACCCTGATGGCTTCGTGCGGCAAAAGCGGTTACTCAGTCAATGGTACGGTTTCCGACATTGCCGATGGAACCTACGCATATTTGTATTCTGGCACATCACGTTCCGCACAGGTTGTCGATTCGGCAAAAGTGGGAAATGGCACTTTCTGTTTCAAAGGGAACCAGGAACAGGCTGAGATGCGCAAAATAAGTTGCGGGAAGCTAAAGGCTGTGATTGTGCTTGAAAATGCTTCGCTCAATCTGGACTTGCAGAACGGCATTTGCTCTGGTAGCGCACTCAACGACATATACGCTGGTTATCTGGCCAAGAACGACTCGTTGAACGCACAAATGAACGTGCTGAGAGACAAGATGGGAAATCCCAGCCTTTCGGAAGAGGAGGCCAAGGCCATCGACAAGGAAGGAGAAAGAATATATGACGAAATGAACGAATGTCAGGCCCGGACAACAAAGGAAAACATCCAGAACTGTGTGGGCGCATATCTGTTCAGCAATACTTTCTACATCCTTTCCGACGAGGAGAACGAGGCTTTGATAGCACAAATACCCGAACAATTCAGGGACGAGAGGGTCAAGAAATTCGAAGACATCCTTACTGTCCGTCGCAAAACAGCCGTGGGACAGCCATTCATCGATTTCACAATGAACGACCCTGAAGGCACGAAAGTGAGCCTTGGCCAGTATGTGAAGCAAAACAAATATACACTGGTGGATTTTTGGGCAAGTTGGTGTGGCCCTTGTCGTGCTGAAATGCCTAACGTGGTGGCAGCCTACGCACAATACAAAGACAAAGGATTTGGCATTGTGGGAGTATCGCTCGACCGCGATCTCGACAGTTGGAAAAAGGCCATTGAGGCATTGGACATCACATGGCCACAGATGAGCGACCTGAAATACTGGGATTGCGCCGGATCAGCCGCCTACGGAGTGTCGTCCATTCCAAGTACTGTACTCATTCGTCAGGATGGTGTCATCGTGGAGCGGAACCTGCGTGGCGAGGAAATTGCCAAAAAGCTGGAAGAATTGCTTGCTCAATAAAAACACAATTTCATAAGCGAGGGTGGACACGGCAACGTCCACCCTTTGTACATTCAAAGCCCTTGTGACCATGCCAGATGTTCTCCATGTGACACTTCGGACAAGATGGGGATGGTAATGACAAAAAAAGAAAAGATGGAAAAACTGTGGAATCGGAATTATGTGAAACTCTGGACAGCAAATTTCATGCTGTTCTTTTCCTTCATGCTCCTTACTCCGCTGCTCCCTTTGTACTTGAGCGACACTTTCCAGGCCGACAAGGCCACGATAGGCATCGTACTGTCAGGTTATACGCTGGTGTCGCTGTTGGTACGTCCGTTCAGCGGTTTTTTTGTCGATACGTTTCCGCGCAAAGTGGTGTTGCTTGTCGCTTGGTTTTTTTTCTGTACACTCTTTGCCGGTTATCTGGTGGCTGGCACACTTACCATGTTCGCCATTTTCCGCACGCTGCATGGTGCACCTTACGGAGCCGTAACAGTGGCAAACAGTACGGTTGCCATTGATGTGCTACGTCCAGAACGTCGTTCGGAGGGCATAGGCTATTACGGCTTAAGCAACAATCTGGCCACCGCCATCAGTCCGTCGATAGCCATTTACGTGTTCCAAGCCTGTCACGACTACAATGTTCTGTTTCTCATTGCGCTCGTCACATCCTTTTTGGGCATCGTGGTGAACAGTACGGTGAAGGTGGATAAAAAAGACGTCGTGCTGGATAAAGGCAAGCTATCGTTCGACCGCTTTTTCCTCCTCAAAGGATGGAGCCAAGGAATCACCTTACTCTGCTATGCCTATTCCTATGGTGTGCTTGCCACTTATCTGGCCATCTACGGCAAGGAAGAGCTTGGCATTATCGGTGGTTCTGGCTTGTTTTTCTTCTTGCTTTGTGTAGGTCTGATGGTTTCCCGCCTGATTGGTGCCCGTTCGTTGCGCCGCAAACAGATAGCACGCAATGCCACGGTAGGAGCTTGCATTTCCTTTTTCGGTTACCTTTTGTTTGCTGCCTTGCACAATGAAATTGGCTTCTACGGTGCGGCCTTGATTATCGGATTGGGCAACGGTCACATGTTCCCTGCCTTCCAGAACATTTTTGTTGATATGGCACCCCATTCACAACGAGGCACTGCCAATTCCACCATGTTTACATCGTGGGACATCGGTGTAGGACTGGGTGTAGTGTTTGGTGGTATGCTATCGGAACACGTGAGTTATCATTCGGCCTTTTGGTCGGGCTGGATTGTCAATGCTCTTGGTTTGCTACTCTACTTCGCCTATAGCCGCAACCATTTCTTGAGAAACAAATTGCGATAGCATACGGATAAACGTCCAGACCACGACCGTTCGATTCGCACTTTCAGGCTAAGAGGAAAGGTGCAAGGAATAAGAACTGGCAACTGACAATCGAGAACCGACAACTTCTCATTTTTTCGAATATCCCAATAATATTTGTAACTTTGCATTCCATTCAATACAGATAGGATAATGACAAACATCATATATGAAACATTTTGATACGGATTACATGGAAGGTGCGCATCCAATTGTGATGCAACGCCTTATGGAAACCAATCTGGAACAGACCCCAGGATATGGCACCGACAATTATTGTCTGGAAGCCAAGGATTTGGTAAGAAAAGCTTGTGGCGATGAACATGTTGATGTACATTTTTTGGTAGGCGGCACACAAACCAATTCTACCGTGATCGATGCGTTGCTTTCACGTCATGAGGGAGTGCTTGCAGCTGCCACTGCCCACATCAACGTGCATGAGTCGGGAGCAATCGAAGCAACAGGCCACAAAGTGCTTACGTTGCCATCGCACGAAGGCAAGGTGATGGCAAATGAAGTGAAAACATTCATCGATGATTTCTATGCCGATGACACCTACGAACACATGGTGGCTCCAGGAATGCTATACATCAGTTATCCTACAGAATATGGCACGCTTTACTCCAAAGCGGAACTGACCAAGCTTCATGCCATCTGCCAACAGGCCAACATTCCACTCTACATTGATGGGGCGCGAATGGGCTACGGATTGGCGAGCGATGCCGCTGATGTAAGCCTACCCGAATTGGTAAGCTTGTGCGACGTGTGCTACATTGGCGGCACAAAGGTAGGCGCACTGTTTGGAGAATGTGTGGTGGCACACGAAGGATGGCTGAAACATTTTTTTCCACTTGTCAAGCAACATGGGGCATTGCTGGCTAAAGGCAGATTGCTGGGCATACAATTTGCCACGCTCTTTTCCGATGGGTTGTACCTGCAGATTGCACGCCACGCGGTAGAACTGGCTATCAAGCTAAAGGAGGGATTCAGGAAAAAAGGCTACTATCCATATATCAACTCATTCACAAACCAACAATTCTTCACACTTCCCAACGAGGTGATCGACCGATTACGACTGACATCCACCTTCGAGACTTGGGGAAACCGTGGCGAAACGGAGACGACCGTGCGCTTCGTCACCAGTTGGGCTACTCGCGAAGCAGACGTTGACACATTATTACATGAATTATAAATCCATTCGCCGATGAAACAAATTATCACAATGGCCTCTGCCGCAGCGTTGCTGCTGGCTGCTTGCACCGCTGGGAGAAAACAACAAGAAGTGACCCTCATGACACTCGATCCCGGACATTTCCATGCTGCCCTCGTACAAAAAAGCCAGTATGCAAATGTGACTCCCGACGTCTATGTATATGCACCCGCAGGCAATGATGTGCAAGAATACCTGAAAAAAATAGATGGATACAACACCCGTGCCGAGAATCCTACCTCATGGAACGAAATCGTATATACAGGCAACGATTTCTTCGAGAAGATGATAGCCGAGAAAAAAGGCAATGTGATGGTCACCTCTGGCAACAACCGCAAGAAAACAGACTACATATTGCAAACCCTCGAAGCTGGCATCAACGTGCTGGCAGATAAGCCAATGGCCATCAATTCTGATGCGTTCAAGAAGTTGGAACAATGCTTCCAGACAGCCAATGACAAACGCGTGTTGCTTTACGACATCATGACAGAGCGTTTCGAAATTTCCACCATTCTGCAGAAAGAACTCTCGCAAATGCCCGATATCTATGGTGAGCAAGAACTGGGAACCCCAGACCATCCAGGCATCAGCATCGAAAGCGTACATTATTTCTACAAAAACGTGTCAGGCAATGCCTTGATTCGTCCGGCTTGGTTTTACGATGTGAACCAGCAAGGCGAATGTATTGTGGATGTGATGGTTCATTTGGTGGATTTGGTGCAGTGGGAATGTTTTCCAGAACAAGCCATCGACTATGCACACGACATTCGTATCACCTCTGCCCGCCATTGGGTGACACCTGTGGATAAGGCCCAGTTCAAACTCTCCACCGGCCTTGATGGATATCCTGATTTCCTACAGTCAAGCATCCAGAACGACACACTGCAGATCTATGCTAACGGCGAAATCAACTACCAGCTCAAGGGATTGAACGCCAAAGTGGTTGCCCTGTGGGAATACGAGTCGCCCGATGGAGGAGACACCCACTATTCCACCATGCGAGGAACCAAGTCGAACATCGTCATCAAGCAGGGAGCCGAGCAGGGTTATCGCCCAGAGTTGTATATCGAGCCTGTGGGCGAGATTGCCGACATCGAAAAAAGCTTTGCTGCGTTAGCCGCCAAATATCCAGGCATCGCACTTGAACAGACTGCCACAGGCTGGCATGTGTCCATTCCCGACTCGTATCGCGTCGGGCATGAAGCACACTTTGGTCAGGTCACACAAAATTTCCTTCACTATCTGGCCAACGGCGACATGCCCGCTTGGGAAGTCCCCAACATGCTTGCCAAATACTATACCACCACAGAAGCCTGGCGATTGGCACAGGAAAACACAAAGTAGGAAGCAAAAAGCATTATGCTTTTCGAAAACGAACATAAAGGAGGCAGGACAACAACAAAAGAGTCGTTCCTGCCTTTCCTTTATGAAAACATGATGCCACTACCCTATTTCCAGCATTACTCCTCCATACGCTGGCACATCAAGCATGATGGGAGTTTCGGGCATGAAATCAAGGAATATCGATTGGTCAGACAACAAGTCGCGAGCATTTGTCTCGTATCGCGCATCAAGGCGCAAATAATCAAAGGCATGCTGCGGTACACGCACACCGCGCCGAACATCTTCCCTATCAAAATTCACGACAATAAGCAACAACTGTGAATCGCTTTTGCGCAGAAACGCGTATTGACGATGCTCATCAAATAGCGAACCCTCCACGTTGGCATATTGCAAATCGAAGAAACTTCCCTCACACAGTGCTGAAGATTCGCTACACTGACGCAGCAAACGCTGATAAAAGTACTGTATTCGCTCTTCTTCGGCAGTCAACTTTCCTTGCAGCCTGCGATGGAGCGAATCGACCGACCAATAATCGAAAATGGATGTACGCCCATCACGGCCAGAAAAGCCTTCTTCATCCATGCCAGGCTCACCCAGTTCCTGACCGGCATAAACCATCAGCGGCGAAGAGGACATACAGGCACTCACTATCATGGCAGGAAAAGCCTTACGGGCATCACCAGCAAAGAACGATGAGGCAACACGTTGTTCGTCATGGTTTTCCATGAAATGAAGCATGTGGCCACAAATGTCTTCTTGCTGCTGCCAGCAACGGGTAATGCCCAAAGCAGACTGTCCACAACTCACAATGCCACGCAAAGTGTCGTAAAGCCCCACCTTGTCGTACAAATAATCGAAACCTCCGTAATGCAAGTAGTTGCGATATTGCTGTGGATCATACACCTCAGCGATGAACACAATCTGCGGATATCGCTTCCTGATTTCTGATGTCGCCCAATGCCAAAAGTCAACTGTCACCATTTCTGCCATGTCGCATCGGAAAGCGTCAACCCCTTGAGCAGCCCAATACAACAAGATGTGGCACATCTTCTCCCAAGTATCGCGCTCAGTATAGTTGAGTTTCACCGTTTCGTACCAATCGTTGCGCGTGGGCGACGGAGTGAAACAATCGTTACCCGTGGCTCTTGCGGGTGTTTCCACATAACCATTCCAATTAATCTCACCACCGAGTGTAGTGCCAGGCAACACATGGAAATTCCTGTCAGTAAAATCCTCCACACCTGCTGGCTTCATCACACTTTTGTATTCGCGAGCAAGGTGATTGGGCACAAAGTCCATCACGAACTTCAAACCTGCCTCGTGGGTACGCTTCACCAATTGTCTGAACTCGGCAAGACGTTCGTCCACATGCTGTGCAAGGTCAGGGTCGATGTCATAATAATCCCGAATGGCATATGGTGATCCCGCACGTCCCTTCACCGTGGCATGATGGCAAGAGGGAATGCCGTGTGCGGAATAATCGGTGCAAGTGGCATGAGCCAACAATCCAGTGAACCACACGTGCGAGAATCCAAGTTCGCGGATCCTCAACAGCTCCCCGGCTGTGAAGTCGTTCATTTTTCCACAACCATTTTGGCGAATTGAGCCGTAAGGCAGATTCACATGCGCCACATTGCCATACAGCCGAGGCAACACTTGATAGATTACAATCATTTCCTGATTTTCTTGATCAGTCCTTGCAACACTGTACCAGGACCGCACTCTACAAATTCCTCGGCACCATCGGCCAACATGTGTTCCACACATTGTGTCCAGCGAACCGGATTGGTAAGTTGTGCCATGAGATTCTCCTTGATTTCATCCGGATTGACATGAGGAAGCCCATCCACATTTTGATAGATAGGACAAGTGGGATGCATGAATTCCGTCCTACTGATTGCTTCACCAAGTTCGACCCGTGCAGGCTCCATCAACGGAGAATGGAACGCTCCACCCACTTTTAGTGGTAATGCCCGTTTGGCCCCAACTGCCTTCATGGCATCACATGCCTTGCCGATACCAGCCACAGTACCAGAAATGACCACCTGTCCAGGGCAGTTATAATTGGCAGGAACAACCATCTCGCCCTCTTTCTGCAGGTCCAAGCAAATCCGTTCCACCTGTTCATCGGGCAAAGCAAGAATGGCAGCCATCGTAGAAGGTTGCGTTTCACATGCCTTTTGCATAGCCATCGCACGTGCATGGACAAGTTTCAGACCACTCTCAAACGAAAGGACTCTACAAGCCACCAATGCGGAAAACTCGCCCAACGAATGGCCAGCCACCATATCGGGCTTGAAATCATCACCCAAGCAAAGTGCCGTAACAACCGAGTGGAGAAACACGGCAGGTTGTGTCACTTTTGTCTGGCGCAAATCCTCATCTGTCCCTTCAAACATCAAATCGGTGATTCGAAATCCCAATATGTCATTCGCTTTTTCAAACAAATCCTTGGCTACAGGATATTCATCGTATAAATTCTTGCCCATACCTACCGACTGGGCACCCTGTCCGGGAAAAACGTATGCCTTCATCTTTTTCTCTTTAGTCTTTCTTCTTGAATAATCTTGTATGTGTCGTCACGTTTCATTCATCATCGAAATCAAAATCCTCAAAATCGATAAATTCATCCAACTCACGCCGATCCTTCTTCGTTGGTCGGCCAGTACCTTTCGCCCTATCCACAAAGCCGCTGATACGGCTCATTTCAAGCAATTCATACTGATTGGGGGGAGTAATGTTTTCCAGCACCTCTGCCACAAGTTTTGCGCCCACTCGGTTTTCTATAGGCTTCAGCACCCTGAACGAATAAGTGATGGGAGGTTTCCTCACCTCTATCACATCTCCTTCCTTGATGCTGCGTGCTGGCTTCATGGGCACTCCCTGCATCATCACGCGTCCCTTCTTGCAAGCCTCAGCAGCTACCGTGCGGGTCTTGAATATGCGTGCGGCCCACAGCCATTTGTCCAATCTTGCCTCCACTTTATGTCAATGGTTCTGATACATGTCGTCATAATACTTCCGATAGTCACCCGATGTCACATTGTCCATCCATGCCTGATTATCAAGATACCATCTTACAGTTTTCTCAATACCCTCCTCAAACTGCAGACTCGGTTCCCAACCAAGTTCTTTCTGCAATTTAGAAGAATCGATGGCGTAACGCAAATCATGGCCAGCACGGTCAGTGACGTATGTTATCAAGTTCAGGTCCTCACCCTCTCGGCGACCGAGCAATCGATCGACAGTTTTAATCAACACCCTTATGATATCTATGTTTTTCCACTCGTTGAACCCACCGATGTTGTACGTGTCGGCCACCTTTCCCTCGTGAAAAATAAGGTCGATAGCCCGCGCGTGATCCTCCACATACAACCAGTCGCGCACATTCTCGCCTTTGCCATACACCGGCAATGCCTTGCGCAACTTGATGTTGTTGATGAAAAGCGGAATGAGCTTTTCAGGAAACTGATAAGGGCCATAGTTGTTCGAACAGTTTGTCACGATGGATGGCATTCCGTAAGTATCGTGGAAAGCTCTGACGAAATGATCCGAACTGGCCTTGCTGGCAGAGTAAGGCGAGTGAGGCTGGTATTTCATGTCCTCAGTAAAAAAAACCAGGCCATAGGCCTCATGATGTTCAACCGATGACGCTCGGGTGGAAAAGGGTGGTCTCACACCTTCTGGATGAGTCATTTCCAATGCACCATACACCTCATCGGTACTGATATGATAGAAACGCTTGCCGTCCCATCCCTGTGGTTGCCAATATTCCTTGGCAGCCTGCAGCAAGGTGATGGTACCCAAGACATTGGTGCGTGCAAATGTGAACGGATCCTTGATGCTCCTGTCCACATGACTTTCAGCAGCAAGATGGATAATACCATCAACCTCATGTTCGCGAAGCAACTTACACATGCGGTCATAATCACAGACATCGGCTTTCACAAATGTATAGTTCGGGAAGTCTTCCACATCTTTCAAGTTTGCTAAATTACCTGCGTAGGTCAGTTTATCGACATTGATGATGTGGTATTCTGGATACTTTTTCACCAACAACCTTACGACGTGGCTACCTATGAATCCGGCACCGCCGGTCACAACAATATTCTTCATTTTCCTTCGATTATAATGAATCAAACCCTGTTATAACACGAGACGCTCCACTGTCAACTCGCCACATTCTTTCACAATGGCAACATACTTCACAAATTCGGGTGTATTGCCATGCTTTTCGAGTGCCTGTTCATCAGTCCATGTTTCACAAATCATAAACACATCCGCGCGAGTAACACTTTGAAAGGCATCGTAAGCAATGTTGCCTTCGTGTTTGCGAGAACAATCCGTCAGCATCATGGCCGCACGTAGCGCCCTTGCATAATCAGCCGGATTATTTGACTTAAAAAAACAATTTAACCTAATCATTATATAATTGCCTTAACCTAACTAGCCACAAAGATAAGCAAAATATCGAGAAAGCCATATATTATCCCTTCTTTTGTTGGCATTTCATTTCCAACTTTTCACAAGGGAGCCTCACACCATGTTTTCGAGCAGCAACACCGCCACGAATCCCAGCAGCAAAGAATATGTCGCCTGTTTTTGATAACCGTGGGCATGGGTTTCGGGAATCATTTCATCACTCACCACATAAAGCATGGCCCCACCCGCGAAAGCCAACATCACAGGCAGAAAAAATGCAGAGATGACACCCAACGAATAGCCTATCCATACACCTGCCACTTCGATGATGGCAATACCCAGTGATATGATCAATGTACGCATCCTGCTTACGCCTGCCAACAGCAACGGTGAAATCACCACCATTCCTTCCGGGATATTCTGCAGGGCTATACCGAAAGTCACCGTCCAAGCATTGTCAAGGTTGTCGACATTGAAGCCTACACCTGTGGCCATGCCCTCCGGAAGCTTGTGAATGGCTATTGCCATCACAAACAACAGAATCTTGTTGATGGAAGTGTTGTGCTGGTGCCGTTCAGGATCGAGTCCGGTGATATGATGCAGATGTGGAGTCACAAAATCTATTATATTCAGGAACAATGCACCACCCAACACACCGGCAAGCACCATCCACCAACCTGATGCGCCGGCAAGTTCAGAAGAAGGCACCAAAAGTCCTAACACGGCAACTGAAAGCATCACCCCCGCACAAAATCCAAGAATGATGTCATTCCATTTGTGAGGCACTTCCTTCACAAGAAATCCCAACAGAATGCCTACGACCGAAGCGCCACACAATCCAAAAGCACTTGTCCAAACCTGACTCATCCGACCCTAAATCTAACGTATCACCTCTATCTTTATCTCGTATGAACCACTGATAGGAGCATCGGTTGCCGAACTGAGACTGATACGTTTCAGCTCTGGTCCCCAAATGCTTGAATGGCGGACATCATCAAGTACACGTGTGGTCACTTCAGTTGTGAAGGTCTTCGGATAGATCATACGTATGCCGACATTGCCATTCCTCACCATAAGCAAACCAGGTGTCACCAGCTCCACATCTCCCTTCACAAGAAAATGCTCCACATCGGCTGCTTTGCGTTTCCTCAACTCGTAATCCTCACGGATTATGAGCGAGGAACCTCTACGTGAATCCGTAAGCTGATAAGTGCGTTTCCACGATGTACAAGCCGCTTCATCAGGGAAAGCACTTTCAAGCCCCAGACTCAAGGTGTGTCTCGAACCGTTCTTCTTATACGTGGCACTGCTGGTGTGATATGCTCTTCCAGCCTCTTCCTGAACACCATTTATGAGCGGCAAGTTGTGCCACTGGGCTTGCATCGACCAAATGGAATAGCGCTCGTGCGTAAATGTCTGACGCATATAAGTAGTTGGACCCACATCCAAAATCAGCGGTTCATTGTCCTTGAAGAACACAAATGTGCCCACATCGTTATGGTTATGGCTTTCGCCGTTATATCCTCCCTTCGCTCCAAAATAGCAATTGTCGGCAGTCCGGACCATGCACACTTCCGTCTCGTCATACCACGTGGCGGCCGGTACATCCTTGCGTAATTCTGCCAACGTTGCCGTCATACCTATCTGCGCCACTCTGGCGTTGGCTTCATCCACAACCTGCCGCACTTCATTCCAATGCTGAAGCAGACAAAAATCACGCCACATCTCGCCACCCAATCCACGCGGCATCTCAAATTGTTTCTCACCAGCCAGTCCCAGCAACGCGAACCGTTGCATCTCCATACTGTTCACAGCCTTGCCATACAACCATACGATTGAGAAACTTGGACGTATGCAGGCCGGTGCATCAGCAAAGTTGAGTGTGTAGTGTTTGCCTCCTATGTATGCCCTTGATGTATATTCTCCCATGCGGCGTATGCGTTCGTTGCCAAGCAGGTTGAAACGTCCACCCGAAGCGTCGTACAATATCTGCAAATATTCCCATACTTTTCCAGCGGCATGCGACCAATACGATGGTCCTTCCTCGCAAGCGCCGTCAGACTGTACATAGTTCAAGAAGTTATCGACCGAAGCCACCGATTTCTTCAAGAAGCGATGCAATGTATCGTTGTCCTGTTCCACAAGCAAGAATGAAATCAGTATGTTCGTATTCACCCACGGATTCCAATTGTTCACCGAGTCGTATGTTCCATTCTGGAAGTTCGGAGTGTTGCCAATCCACCAGTTGCAGATATCCTCCCCATCGTCGAGATAGCTGTCAAAAATCTCCCGTTTCAATGCTTTCCGCAGGTCACGGCACACCACTGGATCGATCTTGTCAAGATCCTTCTCGAAAAAATGGAGCCCATAGCTCAGCATCTGCGCCAAAGTACCAGCACCCAGGTCTATAAGCTTGTCGGCCGAGTCAGGTATTGCACGATGGCTACGTTGGTTGGGAGTGTGCGCCGAATACACCCACGAGGGGGTAGTGGCATAGTACCACATGCCATTCAAGATTTGCTCCATGAAACGTCCCTTGCCCTCAGCCAACTCTGCATAGAGCAACGCACCCAAGGCCATTCGGTTGGCACTCCAAATGTCTTGCATCACGTAACGATTGCCTGACCTTTCAAACTCCAGATATTCCGTAGCCATGATGGCTTGCCATCTGTATTGCAGATACTCCTCGCCTCGCCTGACAAGCTGAGTCCTGAGTTTCTCGTCCAACAGTTTTTCCCAACCAGCACGATTGTCATAGTCTGGCAGATTGAGCCATTCGGCTCCTGGGCGGAACGATTCGGCCACCCCAATCTCGGCATATTTTGTTTTCAGTAAATCCTTTTGTGCAAACATCACTGCCGACAACGACAAGGCCACACACAATAATAATAACGTTCTGTTCATCAATATGCTATTCTTGTTCGTATTTCCTATTCACGCTTCCGTATTGATGGTCAGATGAGGATACGGGAAGCTGATGCCTGCCTCATTGAACGCATCATACACTACCGTGTTGAATTCATACAGTACGTCCCAATAGTCGGCCGTCAGCACCCACACACGCACTTTCACGTTCACGCTACTGCTTGCTAGTTCGCCCAGTTCGATGAAAGGCTTTGGGGCGGTCAGTATGCGTTTGTCACGAGCCATGCATTCGCCTAACACCTGCCTCACACGTTTCAGGTCCACACCATATTCCACCCCGAACACCCACTCCACACGACGTTTCTCCATGCGATTGTAATTTGTCACCATGGCACTACTCATGATCCCATTGGGCACATATACCACCTTGTTATCGGCCGTAATCACCACCGTATGGAAAATCTGTATTTCCTTCACCGTGCCTTCGATACCCGATGATGCTATATAATCGCCTACTTGATAAGGGCGAAACAACAGCACGATGATGCCGCCCGCTATGTTTTGCAGCTGTCCCGAAAGAGCCATACCGATGGCCACACCTGCCGAAGCTATCAACGCAGCGAATCCGGTCAGTTCGATGCCCAACTGGCCCAAAATGGCCAGAAACAGCATGACCAGAAGCAGGATATTGAGCAGGCTCTTGAGAAACGATTGCACACTTTGGTCGAAGTGACGTCGTTGTAGCATTCTCGCAAACAAGCGGTTTATCCACTTGATGAGGTAACGGCCCACCACAAAGGCAACCGTTGCGCCCAGCAGTCGTAAGCCCACGTGAACACCCGAATCGAGCAGGCCTTGCGCTGTAGCTGTCAAGTCAAAATCACGAATGAATTCTTTCATCTGTCAAGTATCATGACTCTATCAGTTCGCCTTTGCCCTGGCGCACAATCTCTGGTTCATCACCTAAGCAGTTCACAATTGTAGCACCTTCACTCTCTCCGTAGCCACCATCTACCACCACATCCACCAGATTTTCCCAACGTTCGGCTATTAGTTCCGGATTGGTCAAGTATTCCGTCTCATCCTCGTCATCAAGCGGTAACGTAGAACTGAGCAGAGGCACGTCCAGCTGCGAGCAGATGTCGCGCGCTATTTGATTCTCGGGAATGCGTATGGCCACCTCCTTGCGGTTCTTGAAAATCTTCGGCAGACGATTGCTGGCCTCCAGAATGAAAGCAAAGGGTCCGGGTATGTTACGCTTCACAAGTTTGAAAGTGTCATTGCTCATCTTCACATAATCGCTCAGTGCGCTCAGGCTGTTTGCCACAATGCTCAGGTGGCTTTTCTTCGGATTCAGACGCTTCAGTTCACAGATGCGTTCGATGGCCCGCTCTTTCAGCACATGGCACCCCAAGGCATATCGGGTGTCGGTCGGAAACACGATAATGCCTCCATCGTTCAGCACCTTCACTACCCGCTCCACGTCGCGTGGACTATTGTTTTTCTGATAGAGCTTCAGTATCATGCCCTTCCGCAGAATCTTATTTCAGCACTTCATCGATGAATTCATCACAGCGTTTCCCTACGGTGTCATTCCAGCGCTTGTCGTGTGGCGCATTCGTGCCCGAATGCCAGCGGTAGGGGAAAGTATGGATTTGTTTGTCGGGCGAGATGGCTACATTGTAGGCAGCGTGCACACAGCCAGCATGACAGGTTTCGTCTATCAGTCCCGAAATCATGAACAAACGTGCTGTGGTGAACTGCAGGAACATGGCTCCATCGATGTAAGGCAGAATGCTCAATCCCATTTCCGTAGCCGCATATTTTTCATAGGGCGCAGGCCATCCGCTTTGACGGTGTTGGCGGATGCCTCCATAATCGGTCATGGCAGGCACTGAGGCCACCACAGCCGTAATGCGCTCGTCAAGTCCAGCCAGTGCTTCTGCCTGACCGCCTCCTTGACTTCCGCCATGCACCAGTACGCGCTTGCCATCCCACTCGGGCAGCGAACACAGGTAGTCGAGAGCCCGCAGTTCGCGCAGATACATCAGTCGGTAGTAGATGCTCTCCCTATCCACCAACGACCGTATGGAATAGTCTTTCAACTCTCCATTCTCCAGTTCCACATAGTAGTCATTGGGTAACCCTTCTGGATAGCCATGAGCATTGAAATCGAATCCGATGGCTCCATTACCCCGTTTAGCGGATTCGAGCGCCGTCTCCACGCGAGCATGGCACCAATCACCGGCAACGCCCGCCGAACGTGTGCGCATGTAAATGGGCATTGACTGCGGCTTGGTACCCTTCGGCATGGCCAAGTAGCCACGCACCGGATTCCCCTCAGGCATGGATATCTCCACATAGTAAGCCTTGTAGTTCTTTGCATCCTCATTCGCCAGTTTCACGGCAGTCAGCTTTGCCTCCAGGGAGGTTTCGCGTAGTTTCGCTTTCTGGTCTGTCCAAAAACGCATGAAGTCGGCCGGCACCTCAAAACCCGGACGCAACTCTCCGGGAGACACGATGAAACCCACCATCGAAGCCTCCTTCTCTCCAGCAGACACCGATACCATGACAGATTTTGTACGCTGATACACAACTGAATAAATTAGTTTTGGCTCCTTACCCAGCTCAATGGGCACTGTAATGGGCATCTCACCAGTAGTGCGATACATGCGCTTGCCATCCTCATAGATAGTCATCGTCAAAGGCTTGTCTAGTGGCTCAGTCAACTGCCCGTATATTTTCACTGTGTCACCCTTTGCATACACGCCATCCTCGCTATTGATGGTGAGTAGCACTTGTTTCAGTAAGGCACTTTGTGCATGCATGGATAGTGGGCACATACAAAGTAGCAACGATGCACCGATTCCAAGCATTGTTTTTGTCTTCTTTTTCATTTTGGCATGTTCTTTTGTTTTCTCATGGGCAAAATTATTCAATCTTCGTCGAATCGCAAAATTTTTCGACCTAAAAATAGCCGAAAATCCCATGACATAACCATA
>DCGR01000031.1:0-10691 GCA_002315285.1 Bacteroides sp. UBA1773
GCGCCCCTTCCGACTGCATCCAAGGCACCAACACATCGCGGCAGCCCACAGGGTCGTGTCCCTCCCAGCCGCCATATACGAACAGGATGGTCTTGCCTTGCAACAGGTTGCCGGCAGAGACAGAAGCCGACAGCATGGCTGTCAGCAGGAAAAGAATTGCGAATTGTAGTTTTTTCATGTTTGGTCGTTTTTAATTATTCATTCGTCGGTTTTGAAAATCAGATGGCATTTGGGGGAATCATCGCATACACTTGTTCATTGCTGTTGCAGGTCGATGTCGGTGCACAGCACTCGTACATTGTTGTTGACCACCGCCTTGTAGTCGTCGTTTTCCACGATGCTTCCCACCACCTTAAGCGTTGCGCCGCGTTGGTCGGCATCGACTATCGTCTGTGCGCCGTGTCCCCTGAAGGTAGTGCCAAGCAGCAGGATGTGGGTCGTGTCATACCTGATGCCCGATGAGGGATCCAGGGCAATGAGGTCGCAAGCCTTGCAATTGTCGATGATGGAATTGATGATCTTGATGTTGTTGACAGGAGTGACAGCCACGATGAGCGACTTGAGCTCGGCCTCCACAAAAATGTTTTCGAACACCAGATTCTCCTGCACCGGAATGACACTGCCCGGGTAGTAGCTCCTCGACCATCCATCGCGGTCGAAGTGGATGGACAGTGCCGTGATGCGTGGTTTCTGCAAGTGGATGTTCGAGAACACCACGTTTCTCACCCCCGCCGTGTAGCCCACTCCCTGCGACTGCTGGAAAGTCCAGGTCAGCCCATCGGCACCCGTCACGCTTCCGCTGTCGTGGGTGGGTCNNGGCGGGCGCATCTGTTTCTGTGGGTCGGGAGGTGGCGCGGGCCAACTGCTTGCCTTTCCCGTATGGGTCGCCGGCAGTGGTTCGGTAAATTTTCCCGTTGCTCACACACACATCGCCATTGTATTGGTACATCTGTCCCTCCTCCCAGTCCTTCCAGCCGCCTGCCAGTATGCGTGCGAAGAAGCCCGTGGTGCCACGTTCCTCGTCGGCCAGGTCGTAGCAGTCATCGATCAGTCCATTCTCTATCCATCCTATTTCAGGATTCGAGATGGGGTAGTCATGTCCGTTGAGCGCAATGGGGTCGTCGAATGTCTTGAACCAGCAATGAGCAATATAGAACCCCTTTCCCCTACCCAAGTGGACACCATCCTTGTGTCCCTCGATGTAACAATTAGTGATGCGGATGTTCTCGAACGAACACACGTGAATGCCAAACGTGGCAGGGGGCAGGTTGGTGACGTGGAACCCATCCACCTTCAGGTTTTTCACGTAGAACATGGCGACATGTCCCAACAGTCCATAGGCATTATCGTAGAAATGGGCCTCGTGGCCATTGCAGTCGAGGTGTAGGCCCACGATGGCAATGTTTTCGTCGTAAGTACGTGTGAAAGCCCCTGCGTTGATGAACACTGAGCAGTCGGCCGTCTTCCTCACCATCGTGTTGGCACCGAAAATCACCGTTGTGTTGCTCTTCAGGACCACTTCCTTGTCGATGTCGTAAGTGCCGGCCACATCAATCAGCACAGTGCCACCATCGCTTACGGCACGTTGCAGAGCCGCCACATTGTCGCTTGCCTTCGCACCAGGCCTGAAGCCATAGCTAGCAGCATTCTTCGTGACGCCGCACGTCACCACACCGCACGTCGCGCCATTCGGAGCCGTGTCTTGTGCCCGCAAGCCAATGGTGCAAATCAAGCCCGCGAGCATTATCATGAAACCAGTATTTCTCATCGTCATGGTCATCATTCGTCGGAAGTGCATGGAGCATCGGCGTTCAGGGCGCAGTGTTCCAATTCCTCGGCGGTGGTTTGCGAGAAGTCGCCCACAAAGGTGTTCTTCAGTGCACAGGCAGCAGCACCCAGAGCCAGCGATTCCTTGGCATCGCGACCCTTCATCATGCCATAGATGATTCCCGCCACGTAGGCATCTCCGCAACCCACACAATCCTTCACATCATCGATGTCGTAGATTCTTGCCGAGTGCAGACAACCGTCGTGCCACAATGTGCCACCCAGCAAATGGTGGTTGGCACCCAAGGTGTTGCGCAAGCCAAACACGATGGTCCGACACTGGGGAACCATCCTGTTCACTTCTTCGGCAGCACGAGCGTATCCGTCGAGTTCCATCCGGTAGTGGGTGTCGAGGGCCTTGAATGCGGGCATATCGACACCGAGGGCCTTCTTGTACTCCAGTTCCGTACCAAACACCACATCGCAATACGCCAGCAATCCGGGCATCACCTCGATGGGCTGCTTGCCATACGCCCAGAGGTTACGGCGGAAATTGATGTCGCACGACACTGTCAATCCCATCTGCCGTGCTGTCCTCACTGCCTCCAGACAAGCGTTGGCAGCCGCAGGAGCCACAGCGGGCGTGATGCCCGAGAAATGAAACCAAGCAACGTCGGTGAGCACTTCCTTCCAGTCGATGTCGCCAGGAGCCACCGAGTCGAACGAGGTGTCGGCACGGTCATATACAACCTGTGAGGAGCGTATCGACACGGCTTCCTCCATGTAATACAGTCCCATGCGCCCTGGCTTGGTGACAACGTGCGGGGTGTGCACACCATAGTAGTGCAATTCATCGAGGCACGCCTTTCCTATCAGATTGGGAGGCAGGCAAGTGAGAAACTCGCTATGCAACCCGAAGTTGGCCAACGACACTGCAACGTTTGCCTCGCTGCCACCAAACCCGACATTGAACGAATGGGACTGTGTGAACCGCTTGTAACGCGGAACGCCCAAACGCAACATTATTTCACCAAAAGTCACAATTTTCCTGTTCATTTCATACATCTCGTTTTGTTGTTCGACTGCAAAGATACGATTTTGGCACGAAAAGTGTGCAGTAGTCCGCAAAAAATGTGAGCGGCTTGCCAAAGAAGAGGGGCGAAGGCCAATCAGCCACAGATTTTCCACGATTTTTTTGATATTGTTCCAAATAAAAGCAGTAACTTTGCAACCCGAATTTTCAGTTATGGATCTTGATGTATTGACAGCCATATCGCCCATCGACGGACGATACAGAGGGAAGACGGGAGTCTTGGCCTCATTCTTTTCAGAGTACGCATTGATTAAATACCGCGTACAGGTGGAAATCGAGTATTTCATCACCCTGTGTGAGTTACCATTGCCGCAAGTGGAACAGTTCCCCCACGACCTGTTTCCCACCCTGCGTAGCATCTACCAGAACTTCGCGGAAAAGGATGCACAACGCATAAAGGAAATAGAGGGAGTGACCAACCACGACGTGAAGGCGGTGGAATACTTCATCAAAGAGCAGTTCGACGCCCTCGGAGGGTTGGAGGCTTACAAGGAGTTCATACACTTCGGCCTGACCTCACAGGACATCAACAACACGTCCATCCCCCTCTCCATCAAGGACGCCTTGGAACAGGCCTACTACCCACAAATAGAAGAACTGATAGCACAGCTGCGACAGTATGCCGAAACATGGGACAACATCCCCATGCTGGCCAAGACCCACGGACAACCCGCATCGCCCACCTGCCTCGGTAAGGAGATCATGGTGTTCGTGTATCGGCTCACCCGCCAACTCGACATGCTGAAGGCCATCCGGATGACCGGCAAGTTTGGCGGTGCCACAGGCAACTTCAATGCCCACCATGTGGCCTACCCCGGTTACGATTGGCGCAACATCGCCAACTGTTTCCTAACAAAGAAGCTGGGACTGGAGCGTGAGGACTACACCACACAGATTTCGAACTACGACACGCTGGGAGCCGTGTTCGATGCCATGAAGCGCATCAACACCATCATGATCGACATGAACCGAGACTTCTGGCAGTACATCTCGATGGAATACTTCAAGCAGAAAATCAAGGCCGGCGAGGTGGGATCAAGCGCCATGCCCCACAAGGTGAACCCGATAGACTTCGAAAACGCCGAGGGAAACCTGGGCGTGGCCAATGCCGTGCTGGAACATCTCTCGGGCAAGCTGCCCGTATCGCGCCTACAACGCGACCTCACCGACTCCACCGTGCTGCGCAACGTGGGTGTGCCGTTCGGACATGTGCTCATAGCCATACAAAGCTCGCTCAAGGGACTGCGCAAGCTGCTGCTCAACGAAGCCAAGATTTATGCCGACCTCGACAACTGCTGGAGCGTGGTGGCCGAAGCCATACAGACCGTGCTGCGCCGCGAAGGCTACCCCCACCCTTACGAAGCACTGAAAGCACTGACACGCACCAACCAAGCCATCACCGAAGATTCCATCAGGGACTTCATCGATGAGCTGAATGTGGATGAAGCCATCAAAACAGAGCTACGCGCCATCACTCCACACAACTATACGGGTGTGTATTGACACGATTCGCGCTACAGCCACACAAACGCCAAGCCACAATCAGGTGGCCACACCTAAACAATAAAACCAAAGCCCGTGAGGGTAATAATGTAAGACAAACGTTTTTTTAAACACACACGACAATGTACACAGAAGATGAAACACAGCGCCAAAGCCGCGATGGTCGTAGCGCCATGCGTCCTCGCCGACCACGCATCAACGCAGGCGAAGGAAGAGAAACAACACACCGCGCGTTCGGAAACAGGATTGCCAGCAGCGATGATGCCAGCAAAGGGTATCAACGTCCGTACAAGCCACGCGCAAGCTACGGAAACGACAGTCAACGTCCTGCACGTCCACGCTTCGAAGGAAGTTCCGACTCGGAAAGACCCTGGAGGAAACGCACTCCCGACAACAATGCCTACCAGCAAGACGGCGAACGCCGGCCCTATCGTGCTGCCGGCAACACATTCAAGGACCGCACAAGCGGAGCACCCGCGCGTCGCACCCCCGCCGACACCACCCGCAAACCCTTTCGCCAGCACACCGACGACTACGACCCCAATGCAAAATACAGCGCAAAAAAGCGCATTGAATACAAGGAAATGCTCGCCGACCCAAACGCTCCCATCCGTCTGAACCGGTTCCTCGCCAATGCCGGAGTGTGCTCACGCCGCGAGGCCGACACGTTCATACAGGCTGGCGTGGTGGCAGTGAACGGACAGGTGGTCACCGAACTGGGCACAAAGGTGCATCGTACCGACGAAATCCGGTTCCACGACCAGACCATCAACCTCGAGAAGAAACTCTACGTGCTGCTCAACAAGCCCAAAGACTATGTCACAACCGTCGATGACCCTCAGGCACGCAAAACCGTGATGCAACTGGTGAAGGATGTGGGTACGGAACGTATCTATCCGGTAGGCCGACTCGACCGCAACACCACAGGTGTGCTCCTGCTCACCAATGATGGCGAACTGGCATCGAAGCTGACACACCCCAAATACCTCAAGAAGAAAATCTATCACGTGTTCTGCGATAAGAATGTGACCCATGCCGACATGGATGCCATCCTCAAAGGCATTCACCTCGACGATGGCGACATTCATGCCGATGCCATCAGCTACGTGTCGGAAACCGACAAGTCGCAGGTCGGCATAGAAATCCATTCGGGCCGAAACCGCATCGTGCGTCGCATCTTCGAATCGTTGGGCTACAAGGTGTCGAAACTCGACCGCGTGTATTTTGCCGGACTCACCAAGAAGGGACTCCGCCGTGGCGACTGGCGCTATCTGACAGAAGAAGAGGTGCAAATGCTCAAGATGGGCGCTTTCGAATAACTCAATTCCCCAAAAAAAATAGGACATAACACATGAACACAATTCGCAGAACAAGAATATCAGACCTGCTCGCAAGCCATGACTTTGGCTCAATGGTCAACGTAAAAGGATGGGTCCGCACACGCCGAGGCAGCAAGCAGGTAAATTTTGTGGCACTCAACGACGGTTCCACCATCAAGAACATACAAGTGGTCGTGGATCTTGAAAAATTCGACGAGGAAATGCTGAAGCTCATCACCACAGGCGCCTGCCTGAGCGTGGACGGCGAACTGGTAGAATCACTCGGCGCAGGCCAGACGGCCGAAATACAAGCCCGCGAGATAGAAGTACTCGGACTGTGCGACAACACCTACCCGCTACAGAAAAAGGGCCACTCCATGGAGTTCCTGCGCGAGATAGCCCACCTGCGTCCACGCACAAACACCTTTGGTGCCGTGTTCCGCATCCGCCACAACATGGCCATCGCCATCCACAAGTTCTTCCACGAGAAAGGATTCTATTATTTCCACACCCCACTCATCACAGCCAGCGACTGTGAGGGAGCCGGACAGATGTTCCAAGTGACAACCAAAAACCTCTACGACCTGAAGAAAGACGACAAGGGGGCCATCATCTACGACGACGACTTCTTTGGCAAGCAGGCAAGCCTCACCGTGTCGGGTCAGCTCGAAGGCGAGCTGGCAGCAACAGCACTGGGTGCCATCTACACCTTCGGGCCTACCTTCCGTGCCGAAAACTCCAACACGCCACGCCATCTGGCCGAGTTCTGGATGATAGAACCCGAAATAGCATTTGCCGACCTGGACGAGCTTACCCAACTCGAAGAGGAATTCATCAAATACTGTGTGAAATGGGCTCTCGACAACTGCAAGGACGATCTGGAATTCCTCAACAACATGGTGGACAAAGGCCTCATCGAACGCCTACAGAAAGTGGTCAGCACCGATTTCGTCCGCCTGCCCTACACCGAAGGAGTGAAGATACTCGAAGCGGCCATAGCTGGCGGACACAAGTTCGAATTTCCCGTCTATTGGGGCTGCGACCTGGCATCAGAGCATGAACGCTACCTCGTAGAAGAACATTTCAAGAAGCCAGTCATCATGATCGACTATCCGAAGGAAATCAAGGCATTCTACATGAAGCAAAACACCGATGGCAAAACCGTACAAGGCACCGACGTGCTGTTCCCGCAAATCGGAGAAATCATCGGCGGCAGTGTGCGTGAGGAGAACTACGACAAGCTGATGGCACGTATCGAGGAGCTCAACATCCCGATGAAGGACATGTGGTGGTATCTCGACACCCGTCGTTATGGTTCCTGTCCGCATGCCGGTTTCGGATTGGGCTTCGAACGCCTTCTGCTGTTCGTGACAGGAATGCAGAACATCCGCGATGTCATTCCGTTCCCGCGTACGCCAAACAGCTGCAATTTTTAACCGATACCCAAAAAACAGGCAGATTCTGCAAAGAGGAGGGAACGTCAACCCTTACACACTTGCCGAATCTGCCTGTTTCTTTAGCCACCCATAACCGTTCACATCATGAAAAGACTCACCTTACTCGCAATCATCCTTGCCATTTGCTGCAACACATTCGCACAAACCAACCTCGTTCCATTCACTCCCCCCACCGAACATCCCCGTCTGCTCATACGGAGAAACGAGATTCCAGCCCTACGCGAAAGGCTCAAACGCCCAGAGGCACAAGCCATACTGCAACGTATGAAAAACCTCACAAAACCCATGACCGACGACGAGAGGAAACGCTACGACTGGAACACCACCTCGCCTTACCTGAAAATGAGGGGTGTGACCACAGAAGCACAACTCGATGCCTTGGACTACCTTGTGAACGGCAATGCCGAAGCAGGCAGGAAAGCCGCCACCTGCATGCTCGACACACTGAAACGGACCTATTTCGGGAGGCAGAACGACCTGTCGCGCCCTTGTGGTGTGATGGTGTTTCTGGGCGGACTGGTTTACGACTGGTGTTACGACCTGCTGAGCGACACGCAGAAGAAGGAATACATCGAGGAGATAAAGCGTTGCTCCAACCTGCTTGAATGTGGCTATCCCATCAAGAATGTGAACCCTGTGAACGGACACTCCTGCGAGTACATGATACTCAAGGACATGCTGGGAGCCTCTATCGCCATCTATGATGAATATCCCGACATGTTTCTCAGCATCAGGAAACTGCTTGTCGATGAGTTCATCCCCATCCGGAATTATTTCTACAAGGGAGGAATGCACCATCAAGGGGCAAACTATGTATCGGGGCGTTTCGTAAGCGATTTGTTTTGCCAACTGATATTGGAGAAGGCCGGCGCCGGAAGAATTTTCGACGACTCCATGCAGTATCTCCTCTATGAGCACATCTACCGCCGTCGCGATGACGGACTGGTGCTGAAAAGCGGCGATTGCTACAACACACCACTACCCGGCGAACTGCAAACTGATCCCAACTCCATGATGCTCGCCTCGTCGATGTACAAGGATCCATACCTGGCTTACGAGTTTCAGCTCAACCCCAAGGTGTCCGACCAGTACCTGATTTTCGACTTGCTTTTCCGCGATTTCGACCTGCAAGGGAAAACGCCCGACGACCTGCCATTGGTGAAATATTTCGACACGCCATACGGATCCATGATAGCACGTACAGGATGGGGACAGGATGCGGCAATAGCCGAAATGAGAATGATTGAGCAATACACGGGTAACCACCAGCATCACGAAGCAGGCAGTTTCTACCTCTTCTACAAGGGGCCATTGGCCATCGACAGTGGTTTTTACCAGGGTCTTGGCGGTCATTATGGCGATGCACACAACTATTGCTACCACAAGCGCACCATTGCCCACAACGCCCTACTTGTTTACGACCCCGACGAGGTGTTCGACGAGAACGGCCAACAAGAAAAGGCAGGCAAGGAACTCTATCGTAACGATGGCGGGCAGAGATTCCCAAAATATGGAAGAAGTCCGAAAAACTACAAGATGCTTTTGAGCGATGAATACACCTACGGGAAAACCCTTTCGCATTGGAGCAACGATGACTTTGCTTTCGTGAAATGCGACATCACCAAAGCCTACAACCCAGCCAAGGTAAACGACGTGAAGCGTTCGATGGTGTTCGTAAACCTGCACGACAGCAAGCAACCCGCAGCCATGGTGGTGTATGACCATGTCGTCTCCACCAACAAGGATTTCCGCAAATATTTCCTGCTGCACACCTCCGACGAGCCCCAGATACAAGGCAACGTCAGCACCATTCTTGCTCCAGGCACACGAGGCGGCATGCTTACCTGCACCACCCTGCTTCCTGAAAAGGCGGAAGTCGCTTCTGTGGGCGGACCAGGTAAGGAATTCTGGGTGTTTGGCAAAAACTACCCGATGGTAAACAAAAAGACCGAAGTGATTGGCGATGAGGAAGGCCGGTGGCGCATAGAGGTCTGTCCGTCGAAGTCATCCGAGGAAGACTGTTTCCTGAACGTGCTTCAAATTTCCAACAGCGATGTCCATCCGGAACACGTAAGGCACGTCTCATCGGCAGGAGTCGAGGGCGTGGCATTCAATGGAAAGGCCGTGTTGTTTTGCCAGCATGGAGGTTTCCACACCGACAATTTCTCTTTCAAACTGCCAACCGGAAACGCCTACAAGATACTTGTCACAGACCTGAAAGCAGGAAAATGGCAAGTCACGTTTCCCAACGGAAAGAAAGCAGAAAAAGAGGTCGGCGAGAGCGAAAACCAAATAATGATGGAAGGTCCTGCAGGAAAATACACCATGCGGCGATTGTAATGTGTTTTGTCCTCTGCATCATTCGGAAAAACCGGGAAGCCCAAGCTACTCCACAATTTTCCCCTTTTTACGATATGACACGTCAGAATCAGCAGCCAACATGGCATCTTGGGAATCTGTCATCTCATACGTTCTCACCTTACAATCGGCCAAGAAAATGGAGTTGAGAGTGTAGGCCAGCGACTCAAGGGTTCGCTCACGGAATTTCGGATTCAGCTGACATTCCCACACCGTGATGCAATGCCACCCCATGACCGCAAGTTGGCATTGTTTCTCCTTGTCACGTTTCTGGTTGCGCTCTATTTTCGCTTGCCAAAACTCCGTATTGGTCTGAGGGAGACGATAATATCTGCAATTCTCATGTCCATGCCAGAAACAACCATTTACAAAGATCACGGTACGATACTTACGAAGCACCAAATCCGGATGGCCAGGAAGGCGCGGATGACATAGCCGATAACGAAATCCCCTACTGAACAAGAATTTCCGAACCAGCATTTCAGGTTTCGTGTTCCTTCCACGTATGGCTGCCATGACATGATGGCGCTGTTCCTTGCTGAAGATATCTGCCATTCGCCATCCTCCTAATTATTGCGCCCAGCCATGGCAGGCACACCATGTGCGGAAATCAGACTTATAGGCATTGCCCAATGGAATCTCCTTCCCATTGTCCATCCACACACAGTGTCGGCTGACTTGGACAATCCTGTCGAGATTCACCAAAAAGGAGCGGTGTAGGCGCAGGAACCTATCTGGGGGCAGTTGGCCCAGCAATCGGCCAACACTGGTGAGCACCACAACAGGATGGGGCTCCTGCACGACATAGACTTTCAGATATTCACTCATGGCCTCAGCATAGACAATATCGCGCGACTGGACCCTGACTATCTTATATCCCGTCTTGAGGAACAATGTGCTGTCGGACACATCGGAAGGGTCATTCTGCTGCAAGGCCTGGACTTGCTGCAACCGTTGCTTCAGACGATTCGACGATTCGACAAATTCGCCCAGACCGAACGGCTTGAGCAGATAATCGACGGCATTGACCCGAAAACCTTCCACGGCATACTCGGCGTAGGCTGTAGTGAACACCACAAGTGGCGGATGTGACATTCCTCGTACCCACTCCATACCTGAAAGGTCGGGCATGTTGATGTCGAGGAACATGGCATCGACCTCCGTATGCCTCAGTATTGCTGCGGCTTCGATGAC
>DCGR01000031.1:10714-12096 GCA_002315285.1 Bacteroides sp. UBA1773
CATGACATCCGAACAAGCACCTACCAACTCCAGAAACGGCACCTTGGATATGTAAATCTTTAATTGTTGCAGAGCCAAGGGCTCATCATCGACGGCGAGGACCTTAATCATTGCCTACAATAGATGATGGGACCTGCGAAGGGATGACAAGCAACAACTCATAGGATGTGTCGCCAGCATCGATGTAGAGTGTGGCATTGCTGCCATAAAGCAATTGCAGACGTTTACGCACATTCTCCAGTCCGGTGCCGCTGGCATCGAAGGATTGCGACTGGGGATGCCGGCTGTTTTTGCAAGAGAAGAAGAGTTTGCCCCCTTCTACGTGGGCTGCAATGTGGATGTAGCTTTCCTGCTGATAACTGACACCATGCTTGAAAGCATTTTCGACGATGGTGGTGAGCACAAGCGGCGGGACTTCGGCCATGGCACAACTTGCTTCCAACTTGCAGTCGATGTTGACCTTGTGAGTGTAGCGTAGGCGCATGAGTGTGATGTAGTGTTGAAGCAATTGCTCCTCGATGCTGAATGGCACCACTGAGGCATTGGTGTCGTAAAGCATGTGACGCATGAGCCGCGAAAGCACCACGATGCACTCTTTGGCTTTTTCGGCATCTATATCGACCAATGCGTGGATGTTGTTCAGCGTGTTCATGAGAAAATGCGGATTGATCTGATAACGCAAATAGGCCAACTGGTGCTTCAGGTCTTCGCGTTCCAATTCTTCCAATCGGAGTCGTTCCCGGGTGTGGCTCGCAAAATGGACTCCTACAAAATTTATGCCCAGCATCAGCAGTGCCACAATGAATTTCAACAAGTCTTTCATCACATGGAAAGGACGTGGGTGAGGAATGGGGTGCCAGTCGGCAGGATTCTGCGGCGGATGCAACTCGAGGCGAGGCAGGAATGGGGAATCGGCGTGAGGCATCGTAGCCAGAGAATCCAACGAATAGTCATCGTCGCAATCTGAATGTCCAAAAGGAGGGAAGAGGAAATCGTCGATGCTTTTGTCGTGACTCGGCAACCCGATTTCGGGGTGGAAATGGTCGGGCTCAGCATCATGGTAATTGTGGGAAGGAATCATCTGGGTGAATTGTATGGCCACGCAAAAGGCAAGCAACAGCGAGGTCACCCCTACGATGTAACGCAGCTTCTGACGCCTGCGAATCCATAGCGGTGCGAGCCAGAACTGATGTACCACATAAGTCAGGAAGAAAGGCAATGTCTGCAACCAGATGTCGGCAATGTTCATCCAGGAAAAATCCTTGTCGGCATGTGTCATGGCTTGCAGCAACTCGACGACAGCTTCCAATCCGAAAATCCCACACCATGCCAACGCGGTGTTGAGTATGGAACTATTGAAGTAACTATTCAGGCCGTGTAAG
>DCGR01000001.1 GCA_002315285.1 Bacteroides sp. UBA1773
ATCATGGAAGGTGCTGACTGGTTCCACTGGTCAGGCATCACTCCGGCCATCTCCGACAAAGCTGCAGAACTTACCCGTCTGGCCTGTGAAGCCGCAAAGCGTCATGGAGTGACTGTGAGCGTCGATTTGAACTTCCGCAAAAAATTGTGGACAAAGGAAAAGGCTCAGAGCATCATGAAACCGCTGATGAAATATGTGGATGTGTGCATCGGCAACGAGGAAGATGCAGAACTCTGCTTGGGTTTCAAACCCGATGCGAATGTCGAGGCAGGCGAGACCAATGCCGAAGGCTACAAGGGCATTTTCAAGGCTATGGCCAAGGAATTCGGGTTCAAATATGTGATTTCCACCTTGCGTGAGAGCTTTTCTGCTTCGCACAACGGCTGGAAGGCCATGATATATAATGGCAAGGAATTCTACGAATCGAAACGTTATGACATCAACCCGATTGTGGACCGTGTAGGCGGTGGAGACAGCTTCTCGGGTGGCATCATCCATGGCCTACTCACCAAAGACAACCAAGGCGATGCTTTGGAATTTGCAGTAGCAGCAAGTGCCTTGAAGCACACCATCAATGGCGACTTCAACATGGTAAGTGCCGAGGAAGTGGAAGCCCTTGCGGGCGGTAGTGCCAATGGTCGTGTACAGAGATAATGACCAGACATGAGTTATAATTACAAAGATTTCAAGTATGGCAAAATTTGACAAGCTCGCCGTAATGGCAAAAATAGGCAATACGGGCATGGTGCCAGTATTCTACCACAAGGACGCAGAGATTGCGAAGAAAGTAATAAAAGCCTGCTACGATGGTGGCGTAAGGGCTTTTGAGTTTACAAACCGTGGCGACTTTGCCCATGAAGTGTTCGCGGAAGTCGTAAAATATGCGGCCAAGGAATGTCCAGAAATGGCAATGGGAATTGGCTCCATCGTTGACCCGGCAACTGCAGCCCTTTACATCCAAATGGGTGCCTGTTTCGTAGTGGGCCCGTTGTTCAATCCCGAAGTCGCCCGTATTTGCAACCGCCGTTTGGTAGCTTACGCTCCTGGTTGCGGCAGTGTGAGCGAAGTGGGTATAGCTCAGGAAATGGGTTGTGACTTATGCAAGGTGTTCCCAGGAGATGTGTTGGGCCCCAAGTTCGTAAAGGGTCTGACGGCACCAATGCCATGGTCAAAGTTGATGGTAACTGGTGGAGTAGAACCCACCCAGGAGAATCTGGCCGCTTGGGTAAAAGCTGGCGTCTATTGTGTGGGCATGGGTTCAAAGCTCTTTCCGAAAGACAAGATTGCAACTGAGGATTGGAATTTCATCACAGAGAAATGTAAGGAAGCATTGAGCTACATCGCCGAAGCCAAAGCAAAGTAACCTATCCAAAAACATCCACAGGCCACAGGATTCTGTGGCCTGTGAAAGCAAAAACGTACTATATGAAAGGAATTGTTTTAGCAGGGGGTTCAGGTACACGCCTCTATCCAATAACAAAGGGGGTAAGCAAACAATTACTTCCTATCTATGATAAGCCTATGGTGTACTACCCTATCTCGGTACTGATGCTTGCTGGCATCCGCGACATCCTGATTATTTCCACGCCACAGGATTTGCCAGGCTTTCGCCGTCTATTGGGCGATGGCTCTGACTATGGAGTACGTTTCGAATATGCCGAACAACCATCGCCCGATGGTCTTGCTCAGGCATTCATAATAGGAGAGCAATTCATAGGCAACGAATCGACCTGCTTGGTGCTTGGTGACAACATCTTCTACGGAAGCCAATTCACAGAAAAGCTGAAAGACGCGGTATTAACCGCCGAAAGAGAGCAAAAAGCCACCGTGTTTGGCTATTGGGTAAGCGATCCTGAACGTTACGGCGTAGCTGAATTCGACGCAAAAGACAACTGTGTCAGCATTGAAGAAAAGCCACAACATCCCCGTAGCAATTATGCAGTGGTTGGACTTTATTTCTATCCCAACAAGGTAATCGATGTAGCCAAACACATCAAGCCATCGGCACGAGGCGAACTTGAGATTACCACAGTGAACCAATGTTTTCTTTCGGATGGCGAACTGAAAGTCAAGACTCTGGAAAGAGGCTTCGCATGGCTCGACACAGGAACACACGACTCCCTTGCCGATGCATCCATCTTTGTGGAAACGCTAGAAAAACGAACTGGATTGAAAATAGCCTGCCTCGAGAGCATAGCCTACGAGAAGGGTTGGATTTCGACCGAACGGCTCATTGAGATAGCCCAGCCCATGAAGAAAAACCAGTACGGCCAATATTTGCTAAGTCTGGTGGATCGAAACACAAAATAAAAGCCAGCCATTGCCTACAAATACAACAACAAACGAGAAACAACAAATGTTCATATCAGAACGTGCCCAAAACATGCCAAGTTCTCCTATCAGGAAATTGGCGAAGTATGCCGATGCTGCAAAACGGAACGGCATACATGTGTATCATCTGAACATCGGACAACCCGACATCCACACCCCAGAATGCGCCATTGAGGCGGTAAAGCAAATAGATCGTAGCATCCTTGAATATAGCCCATCGCAAGGATACAAGTCATTGCGTACGAAAATGGTATCGTACTATGCCGAATATGGCATCGATTTGAGTCCCGATGAAATCATCATCACCACGGGAGGATCGGAAGCTGTGATGTTTGCATACATGGCTTGTCTGAACCCGGGCGATGAAATCATTGTGATAGATCCCTCGTATGCCAATTACATGGCATTTGCCATCAGTTGTGGCGCGGTAGTAAAGTCCATCAAGACCAGTATCGACGATGGCTTCCGACTACCTCCGGTGGAAAAGTTTGAAGAACACATTACAGACAAGACACGCGCCATCCTAATATGCAATCCCAACAATCCAACAGGATATCTATACACCAAAAAGGAAATGCGTCAGATCCGCGATTTGGTAAAGAAGTACAATTTGTATCTATTCTCCGATGAAGTCTATCGCGAGTTCATCTACACCAAACAGCCCTACATTTCAGCATGCCACCTTGAGGGCATTGAGGAAAACGTGGTGCTCATCGATTCTGTGTCGAAACGCTATTCGGAGTGTGGCATCCGCATCGGTGCACTGATAACGAAAAACAAAGAGGTGCGCGAGGCCGTGATGAAATTCTGCCAAGCACGACTCAGCCCACCATTGTTGGGACAAATCATAGCCGAAGCCTCCTTATCAACCCCCCATGAATATATGGACGAAGTGTATGACGAGTATCTGCAACGCCGTAACTTTCTAATCAATGGATTGAACAAAATTCCTGGCGTATATTCACCAACTCCCATGGGAGCATTCTACACCATGGTGAAACTGCCAGTAGATGATGCCGAGAAATTTTGCAAGTGGTGTCTGACCGATTTCTCGTTCGAGGGACAAACCGTAATGATGGCTCCTGGTTCGGGATTCTACACCAATCCGGAAGAAGGTAGGCACGAAGTCCGAATGGCATACGTACTCAACAAAACCGATTTGGCAAAGGCCCTTGTTGTGTTGCAAAAAGCATTGGAAGAATATAACAGTCAAATGCACTGACACCTATCATCTGAGGCAAAGCTATCCAACGTAAATGAAATACAATAAATGTGGGAATAGCGGAGTGATGCTACCAGCCCTATCACTTGGATTATGGCATAATTTTGGTTCGGTCGATGACTTTGAGACAGCCACGCAGATGTTGCTCAGAGCATTCGATGCAGGTATCTGTCATTTCGACCTGGCCAATAATTACGGTCCGATAGCAGGCAGCGCGGAAGAGAATTTCGGACGGATTGTAAAGGTCCATTTAAGCGCACATCGCGATGAAATGTTCATTTCCACGAAAGCAGGTCATGAAATGTGGCCAGGCGTGTATGGTGGAAACAGTTCGCGGAAGAATCTCATTGCATCGTGCGACCAAAGTCTGCGACGCATGGGAATCGATTACGTAGATGTCTTCTATAGCCACCGTTATGATGGTGTTACCCCAATAGAAGAGACCATGCAAGCCTTGGTGGACATCGTAAGGTCCGGGAAAGCATTGTATGTGGGCATTTCGAAATACCCTGTGAAATTACAGCGCAAGTGTTACGAATATCTGCAAGCCCACGACGTGCCTTGTCTGTTAAGCCAATATCCAGCAAGCATGTTCCGCCAGGTATCGGGAGTTGGCAAAAACGGGTTGACGATTTCTGCAACCAACCAAGACGAAACAATTCCCACAAATTTGGAATTGGCCAGTCAATACGGAAGTGGATTCATTTGTTTCTCTCCATTGGCACAAGGATTGCTTACCGACAAATACCTGCACGGAATCCCCAAAGGAAGCAGAGCCGATAAGCCTACAGGATTCTTACGCAAGGAACAAGTTACGGACGCACGTGTGGAAGCAGCACAGAAACTCAACGAACTGGCTGCCCAGCGCAGACAGACGCTGGCACAGATGGCCTTGGCATGGCTGCTTCACGATGTGAGGGTAACAAGTGTCATTATAGGAGCCTCACAAGTGTCACATCTCAACGACAATCTCCTTGCCCTTGACAACACCACATTTAGCGCCGATGAGCTCAAAGCCATCGACACCATACTGGCACCCAAAGAATTACAGATGTGACACCACCACCCTATACTTGAGGCATAAAATCCGGTTCGACGTAATTGTACAAACTCTGACAAACGTAGCTTGAGAATTGTTGGGCTACGGAAATCAAAGCATTTTCATCGCGTAGTCCCTTGGCAAGGCCATAAATGTAACCAGCATTGAAATTGTCACCAGCACCTATGGTGGACACCGTTGTAATGGGTTGGACAGGAACGACTGTTTTTTCACCATTGAAAATGGCAGTAACGGAATTTCCTCCATCAGTACAAATCATGTGCTTACAGTAAGGACTGAGGTATTTTTCGTAGATATGCTCAGCATTGCGCGTTCCATAGAGATTGAAGAAATCATCAGTCGATCCACGCACAATCGTAGCATAACGGTAATTGTCGATTATGTTTTCACGCAAATCCTCCAGTTCCTTCAAGTGGTTGGGACGGAAATTGATGTCGTAATAAATGGTGGCACCCACCTGATGCGCACGCTGGAGCAGTGTTTTCACCAACTCTCGGGTTGCTTTGCTCACAGCAAAGTAACTTCCAAAAACCACAATGTCATCGGACTCTATTTCAGGTATGACGAGAGGCATCGACTGAGGTTTGGAATCCTTGTAAAACTCATATTGTGCATCGTTGTTCGCATCAAGAAATGCCAGTGATATGGTTGACTGACAACTTTTGTACTGCGTCAGGTAATCAGCCGACACATGGCTATCCGTCATGAAGCTTTTGACATACTCGCCTATATGGTCATCGCCAACGGCCGAAATCATGACACAGGAAATGCCACTCTTACCAATGGTGCGCCCCAAGGAAATCATGGAATTGAATGTGCTACCTCCGGGCACCGCACGTTGTGGAACATTGTCCTTGAAAATGATGTCGCAAACAGTTTCTCCTATACCTATTATTTTCATTTGTACTTACGTTTTTTCATTCCTTTTCGGAAACATTGGTTATCACCTGCAAAAATAATGTTAATTTTCCATTACTCAAAAAAAAATAAACCGAAAACAAAGGCAATTGAAACTATTTTTGCAAACCATTTCTGTTTCACTGTGACTTCAAGCGTTTACATGTAAGAATGAGCCTACATACTCATTCCAATTTGCAAAGCGAATCCTTATCACCGTAGCCAACATGATGCGATACTCAAAGGTTCTTACTGATTTTTTATCAAAGATTCGTCTCGAAATATATCCTAATCTTGCAGAAGCGGCATTCAAGGCATTGAGAATATTGCGAGAAAGACTAATCAGGATTTCGCCTATGAACTTGAAATTATAATCTAAAAATTTGGTGCTTTTGGCTTCAATTGTTACCTTTGCCTCAGTTTTTGAACGCACATGGATATTACAATAGTTATACCTTTGTTTAACGAAGCCGAGTCACTACCCGAACTTCACGCATGGATAAAACGCGTGATGGAAGCCAATGGATTCTCGTACGAAGTTATTTTTGTAAACGATGGAAGCACCGACAGATCGTGGTCGGTGATTGAAGAGTTACACGAAAAAAACACTTGCGTGAAAGGCATCAAGTTTCGCCGCAATTACGGTAAGAGTCCGGCACTATTTTGTGGTTTCGAAAAAGCCGAGGGTAACGTTGTGATTACCATGGATGCTGACTTGCAAGACAGCCCCGACGAAATTCCAGAACTATACAGAATGATTATGGAAGACGGCTACGACTTGGTTTCGGGTTACAAGCAAAAACGCTACGACCCGTTGTCGAAAACAATCCCGACCAAGCTGTTCAATGCCACTGCACGAAAGGTAAGCGGCATCAAGAATCTGCACGACTTCAACTGTGGACTAAAAGCCTACCGCAAAGAGGTGGTGAAAAACATAGAAGTGTATGGTGAGATGCACCGCTACATACCCTACTTGGCAAAAAACGCAGGTTTCTGCAAGATTGGCGAGAAGGTTGTACATCATCAGGCCCGCAAATTCGGCTCCACAAAATTTGGAGGGATGAACCGTTTCTTCAACGGCTATCTGGACTTGGTCAGCCTATGGTTCCTATCGAAGTTTGGAGTGAAACCCATGCACATGTTTGGCTTTTTAGGCTCACTGATGTTCATACTGGGATTTCTGGCTGTGGCATACATTGGAGGAGCCAAGTTATTCGACCTGGTGCGGTGTGTGCCGACAGTGCTCATCACCGACTCGCCATACTTCTATCTGGCCTTGACCCTGATGATATTGGGCACACAGCTGTTCCTGACCGGATTCCTCGGTGAGATGATAGCCCGAAACTCGCAAGAACGCAACCACTACAACATAGAAAGAATAATTTGAGGGAAGAGATTGGCATGAGAAAAGTTTTCTACATGATTCTGTTGGAGTTGGTACTTGTAGGTGGGGTTGCCTGCAACGAAAACGACTGCTCCATGACAAACGTGGCTCTTGCCAGGTTCGATTTTCTGAGCGGAACGGGCAAAAGCGTCACCACGACATCGGAGATTACGGTGACAGGATTCATTACGACAGAAACAGGAGAGACAAAAACAGATACCTTATTTAATAAGTCAACATCGACGTTCAGCCTTCCCCTGAGCTACACCAAAGCCACTACATACGTGCTCCACCACTCCGATGCGATTCGCGACACGATTTGGCTGACGCATGACAACATTCCCTACGTAGCCGACATCGACTGCGGATTCATGATGTTCTATCAAATAACATCAGTGAGACATACTACCAATGCACTTGACTCCATCAAACTGGTAAACCCCAAAGTGACTAATGAGGAAAAGAAGAATTTCAACATTTATTTTACTGTTGCTGAGTAGTGCCTTGCTGTTTTCTTTCCCCGCCGAAGCCCAGACAAAGAAAAAAGGGAAGGATGAAAAGGAATACGTGAAACCTGCCATGTTCCAAGGTATTTCCGTTGGTATCGACTTGTATGGTATAGGCAAGAAACTGATCGGGAACGACACCCGCCACTACGAAGTATCAATAGAAACCAGCCTATGGAACAGATTCATACCAGTGGTGGAAATGGGGTATGCCGAAGCAGACGCACTGCAAGAAAGCAACGCCATACACTACACTTCAAAAGCTCCATACGTGCGCATTGGATGTGATTACAACATGATGTATAAGAAAACACACCTGCCTGGTTACCTGTTCTTGGGACTCAGAGTGGGCTATTCTTCGTTCAGCTATGACGTGGAATCGCCCGACATGACCGATCCGGTGTGGGGCGTTACAACTCCCTGCAAGTTTCTGGACAACAAATGCAAAGCAGCATGGACTGAGTGTGTGGCAGGATTGCGGACAGTGCTTGTAAAGAATGTGGCCATGACCCTCTCGGTGCGTTATAAGAACAAGATGAAGGTGACGCAACTGGTCAACACGGAACCTTGGTTCATACCAGGATACGGCAAGGGCACCAGTTCATCAAGCTTTGGCATCGTGTATAGCCTATCCTACAAACTGCCCTTCTGACATCACAATCATGAGCATTCTTGAGATTTTGCTGCTCGCCATAGGATTAGCCATGGACTGTTTCTCCGTATCAGTGGCTGCAGGCTTGTCATCGCACAACACCCAGAAAGGTCCGTTTGTGCTCATGGCACTGTTTTTCGGATTGTTCCAAGCCTTGATGCCCGTCATCGGGTGGTTTTGTGCCAACCAGTTTGCTGCCTACATGGATCAGTTCGACCATTGGATAGCCTTTCTATTGTTACTTTATCTAGGTGGGAACATGATACGAGAGAGTTTCAAGGACGAAGAGCAGACAGCCGAAATCAGCCACTTGCGTACATTGCTGGTGTTGTCGATAGCCACTAGTATCGACGCACTTGCCGTGGGAATCTCATTTGCTTGTATCGGAATGAGCACATTCGGCGACATCCTGCTACCAATCATCGTAATCGGATCGGTTTCATTTGTATTATCGTGTGTGGGCTCCCTGATAGGCGCAATGGTAGGTAAACGCATCAACCTGCGTGCAGAGTTATTAGGCGGTATTATCCTGATTGTCATTGGTACAAAAATCCTAATAGAACACTTGACATGAAACATAAAAAACTAATCTGGCAACTCCCAGTGTTGGTGTTTCTCATCATTGGCACCATACTGATTCTACGCGAAGAACCACCATTCCGCACCAACGAGGGTTACGTGTTCGGTACCATCTACAAGGTGACCTACCAATACGACAAGGACCTGCAGCAAGAGATAGAGCACTGTATGCAAGCCGTAGATGATGCGCTCTCGCCATTCAACGAACATTCCATCATAAGTGCCTTGAACCAAAACCGCGATACCACACTCAACGAGGCTTTCACTACAGTGTTTCAACTGGCGCAAACCATTTCACGTCAAACGAATGGGAACTTCGACATCACCGTGGCGCCCCTGGTGAATGCCTGGGGGTTCGGATTCAAACATGCCAGCGAAGTGAACGAATCTATAATAGACAGCCTCCTACAGTTTGTTGGATACGAGAAAATACACTTGGAACAAGGGAAAATCCTCAAAGATGATCCGCGCATAATGTTGGATTGCAGTTCGATAGCCAAAGGTTATGGAGTGGATGAGGTAGCACGACTCCTGACATCAAAAGGCATCAGGAATTACATGGTTGACATTGGTGGCGAAGTTGATGTAAAAGGAAAGAACGCAAAGATGAACACTTGGCGCATAGGCATCAACCAACCTACCGACGACTCGTTGCACATCAGCCAAGGACTACAGACCATCTTACAGATAAGTGATGTGGGCATGGCCACCTCCGGCAACTACCGACGGTTTTATTACAAGGATGGGAAACGATACGCGCACACCATCAATCCGCACACGGGCTACCCAGTACAGAAAGACGTGCTAAGTGCCACCGTAATTGCCCATGACTGCGTGACAGCCGATGCATACGCCACCGCCTTCATGGTGATGGGCATGGATGCAGCCATGCAGTTCTGTGCAGAGCATCCAGAAATTCAGGCATATCTGATTTGTGAGGGGAACTCCAACTACGAAATCCACATGACCGAAGGGTTGAGACAATACATCAGGAAAAATTGACCGAAACCATCACCAAGACTGTACGCTTTATGTAAAAGTTGTGAGGCGAAAGGAAACAAAAAAGCCATCGGGGAAACAGAGTTCCCAATATGGTGGGAAATAAAAATTGACAACTGATAACTGACTGCTGACAACTGATAACTGGCTACTGTTCGAATTGCCAAAAACAGACCGTTCTTCTTGCATATTCAACAATTTTGTCCTATCTTTGTGGCATCTTTTGAAACAATTACTGTTGTATGAGCAATCAACGATACATGATGCGCGGTGTGTCTGCCGCGAAAGAGGATGTGCACAACGCCATCAAGAACATTGACAAAGGCATTTTTCCACAAGCTTTCTGCAAGATCATACCCGATGTACTAGGCGGAGATTCTGAGTACTGCAACATCATGCACGCTGATGGTGCAGGCACAAAATCGTCGCTGGCATACATGTACTGGAAGGAAACCGGTGACGTATCTGTTTGGAAAGGCATCGCACAAGATGCCTTGATCATGAATGTCGATGACCTGCTATGCGTAGGTGCCACCAACAACATTCTGGTGAGTTCTACCATCGGACGCAACAAGATGCTCATACCAGGCGAGGTAATCAGTGCCATCATCAACGGTACAGATGAGCTGTTGGAGGAAATGCTCAAAATGGGAATAGGCATTTATGCCACTGGCGGTGAGACTGCCGATGTGGGCGATCTGGTACGAACCATCATCGTCGATTCCACGGTAACCTGCCGCATGAAGCGTAGCGACATCATCAACAATGCCAACATCCGACCAGGTGACGTGATAGTGGGATTGAGCAGTTGCGGGCAAGCCTCGTATGAAAAAGAATACAATGGTGGAATGGGCAGCAACGGGCTGACTTCAGCACGCCATGATGTCTTCGCAAAATACCTTGCCGAAAAATACCCCGAAAGTTATGACCATGCCGTACCGAAAGAGCTGGTTTATAGTGGTAGCTACCAACTGGGTGACGCTGTGGAAGGCGCGCCCATAAATGCCGGCAAGTTGGTGCTCTCGCCCACCCGCACATACGCCCCAGTAGTGAAGAAAATGCTCGATGAGTTGCGCCCTTGTATTCATGGTATGGTACACTGTACAGGTGGCGCACAGACAAAAGTGCTACACTTCGTAGGCGACAACTGCAAAGTCATAAAGGACAACATGTTTCCTGTTCCTCCCCTATTCAAGGCCATACAGCACGAAAGTCAGACCGATTGGGCTGAAATGTACAAGGTATTTAACATGGGTCACCGACTGGAAGTGTACGTACAGGCCGAAGATGCTGAACGCGTGATTGCCATCAGTCGTCAGTTCAACATCGATGCCCAAGTGGTCGGACATATCGAAGAAGGCAACAAATCGCTGACAATACGCAGCGAGTTTGGCGAATTTCACTACCAATGAACACACTGCTCGAAAAGCTGAACAACCTACTTCCACGATATGAAGAAGTAGGCACACTGATTACCGACCCAAGCGTAATCAGCGACCAACATCGCTATGTAAAACTCACAAAGGAATACAAGGAATTGGGCGACTTGATGCAGGCACGCAAAGCGTACATAGGTTGCCTCGACGGGCTAAGCGAAGCAAAAGCGATGATGGGCGAGAACGATCCTGAAATGCGTGAAATGGCTCGAGAAGAAGCCGACATGTTGGAGAAACGGATTCCCCAGTTGGAAGAAGAGATAAAGTTATTGCTCATCCCCGCCGACCCACAAGACGACCGCAATGCGGTGCTCGAAATCAGAGGAGGCACAGGTGGCGACGAGGCCGCCCTGTTTGCTGGCGACTTGTTCAGAATGTATGGCAAATACTGTGAGCAAAAAGGATGGCGACTGGAAGTGTCATCGTGCAGCGAAGGTGCCGTGGGTGGCTTCAAGGAAATAATCTGTTCGGTGACAGGCGAGAAAGTGTATGGCACGCTGAAATACGAATCGGGGGTACACCGTGTGCAACGCGTACCCACAACCGAAACACAAGGACGTATCCACACTTCGGCAGCCTCGGTAGCGGTATTGCCAGAAGCCGATGAATTTGATGTGAACATACAAGAAGGCCTCATCAAATGGGACACCTTCAGAAGTAGCGGAGCCGGCGGGCAGAACGTAAACAAGGTAGAATCAGGCGTACGCCTAAGATACCCTTGGAAAAATCCGGGAACAGGCATTACGGAAGAAATATTGATTGAATGTACGGAAACACGCGACCAGCCCAAAAACAAAGAACGTGCATTGTCGCGTCTGCGCACCTTCATCTACGACAAGGAACACCAGAAATATATTGATGACATCGCATCCAAACGCAAGACAATGGTATCAACAGGCGACAGATCGGCAAAGATTCGCACATACAATTTTCCCCAAGGACGTATCACCGACCATCGCATCAACTACACCATCTACAACCTGACGGCTTTCATCAATGGCGACATACAAGACTGTATCGACCACCTGATTGTGGCAGAAAACGCCGAGCGACTGAAAGAGAACGAACTATAGCCAGAACAAGCATATGAACAAGCAACAACTCATAGAAAACATCAAGGGAAGGCAATCATTCCTGTGTGTGGGATTGGATACCGACATCAAAAAAATCCCTGCCTACTTGATAGAAAACCAGAAAGACCCAATATTCAGTTTCAACAAGGAAATCATTGATGCCACCGCGCAGTTTTGCATTGCCTACAAGCCAAATCTGGCCTTCTATGAGGCCTTAGGATGCGAAGGGTGGTTGACATTTGAAAAGACCATCCAATACATTCGCCAACGCTACCCCAACCATTTCATCATAGCCGATGCAAAACGTGGCGACATTGGCAACACCTCACAACTTTATGCCCGCTCATTCTTCGAACAGATGTCGGTAGATGCGCTCACAGTGGCACCATACATGGGAGAAGACAGCGTGAAGCCCTTCCTCGGATATCCAGACAAATGGGTCATCCTCTTGGCACTGACCAGCAACAAAGGCTCAATCGACTTTCAGAAAACAACTGATGCCGAAGGTGAACAACTGTTCGAAAAGGTGTTGAGAAAAAGTCAGGAATGGGGGGACGACGAGAACATGATGTATGTGATTGGAGCCACACAAGGAGCCGCGTTTGCCAACGTACGCCGTATTGCGCCCAAGCATTTCCTACTCGTGCCAGGCATCGGTGCACAAGGCGGCAGCCTAGAAGAAGTGTGTGAATATGGCATGACAAGAGATTGCGGACTGATTGTCAACAGCAGTCGCCAAATCATTTATGCTGGTCACGACGAGTTGTTTGCACAAGCAGCCAAAGAAGCCGCCTTCGAAGTGCAACAAGCCATGGCACAATTACTCAAAAAAGCATAAACACATGACAAACAGGAAGATCATCAATGACCCTGTATTCGGATTCATCGAGATACCTCACGGTCCCATACTCGAAATTCTGCAACACCCCTGTTTTCAGCGTTTGAGCCGAATAAAGCAGTTGGGAGTGTCATCGACGGTCTATCCCGGAGCACAGCACACACGCCTTCAACATTCACTGGGCGCCTATCACCTGATGGGTGAAGCCATCAAGCACTTACAGGAAAAGGGAAATTTCATCTTCGACAGCGAGGCTGAAGCGGCAAGGATAGCCATTCTGCTACACGACATTGGCCACGGACCTTTTTCCCATGTCCTGGAGCACACACTGGTCAGTGGCATCTCCCACGAAGAGATATCGGAGATGATCATGGAACAGATGAATCAGGAAATGCACGGACAGCTAAGTCTGGCCATAGAGATTTTCAAGGACAAATACCCCAAACACTTTCTGCATCAACTTGTAAGCAGCCAACTTGACATGGATCGTCTGGACTACCTGCGCCGCGATGCTTTCTACACGGGTGTCATGGAAGGCAATATCGGCTCCGACCGCATCATCCAGATGCTCGACGTAAAGGATGACAATCTCGTGGTGGAGCAAAAAGGCATCTATTCCATCGAGAATTTCTTGCTTACACGCCGACTGATGTACTGGCAAGTCTATCTGCACAAGACATCGGTAGGCTACGAGCGAATGCTTATCAACACCCTTCGACGAGCACAACAATTGTCAAGCCAAGGCCGCTCACCATTTGCTTCACCCTCATTGCTCTTTTTCTTGCAAAACAGCATCAACCGCAAGGATTTCAAGGACAATCCAGACTGTTTGCGCCATTTCCTAAAACTTGATGACAACGACATCTGGTCGGCACTGAAAGTCTGGTGTGACGACTCCGACCCCATCCTCTCCCGGCTAAGTCACGGTATCGTTCACCGGCATTTATTCAAAGTGAAAGTATTAGAAGAACCACTTTCAACGGAGCAACAGCATGAGTTGGAAAAATCCCTGGCCGATACACTCCATATCCATCCCAATGACACCCAATATTTCTGGTACTTAGCCAACATCAGCAACCAAATGTATGCCACTGATGATGGGAAAATAGAAATACTTTATAAAAACGGAACCATAAGGGATATTACCGAAGCAAGCGACGTGATGAATACTTCACTGGTCACCCGTCCGGACAAAAAGTATTATTTATGTTATTATAAATAATTAGCAAAAAATTGGTTTTATTCAAAAAATATTCCGATATTTGCGCGACAAAACGTTAGAATGCAATGGAATTTACCGCGAAACAAATAGCAGAATACGTTCAAGGCATTGTTGTAGGCAATGAAAATGCCACAGTACATACATTTGCCAAGATAGAAGAAGGCACTCCAGGGGCATTGTCATTCCTTTCAAATCCCAAATACACATCCTATATTTATCAGACGAAATCGACCATAGTATTGGTAAACAAGGATTTCGAGCCAGAGCAGTCCGTCAATGCCACCCTCATCAAGGTAGATAACGCCTATGAGAGTCTGGCCAAGCTCATGATGCTTTACGAACAGACCACACCACGTCACACAGGCATTGATCCCTTGGCATACGTATCACCAACAGCAAAAATCGGTGAGAACGTAACGCTCTATCCTTTCAGTTATGTGGGCGACGGAGCTGTGATTGGCAACAACACCACACTATATCCCCACGCCACCGTATATCATGATTGTCGAGTTGGCAATGACTGCATACTTCATGCAGGCTGTGTAATCGGAGCTGACGGATTTGGTTTTGCGCCAACAGCCAATGGATATGAAAAGATTCCCCAAATAGGAATTGTCGTCATAGAGGACAATGTGGAAATAGGAGCCAACACATGTGTTGACCGCGCCACTATGGGAGCCACTATCGTGCACAAAGGCGTAAAGCTCGACAATCTCATCCAAATAGCCCATAACGTAGAAGTAGGCAGCCACACTGTCATGGCATCACAAACTGGTGTGGCAGGATCGACTAAAGTAGGTGAATGGTGCATGTTTGGCGGCCAGTGCGGCATAGCCGGACACATCACTATTGGCAGCAAAGTACAGCTCGGAGCTCAATCGGGAGTACCTGGACGCATCAAGGACGGACAGATTCTGATGGGTTATCCCGCCATTGACTCCAAGAAATTCATGAAATCATCGGTTGTGTTCAAAAACCTGCCCGATATGTACACGACATTGAATCAACTGAAAAAAGAAGTGGAGGAACTGAAGCAAGCCTTAGCTGCCAAGAACTCCTGACAATAACACGTTCAACCAATGCCCAAACAAAAAACACTTAAAAATAGTTTCTCGCTACAAGGCAAAGGCCTACACACAGGACTAAATCTGATTGTCACCTTCAATCCTGCGCCCGAGGATTATGGATACAAAGTCCAGCGCATCGACCTAGCGGGACAACCCATCATTGACGCGATTGCCGACAATGTAACAGACACGACACGAGGCACCGTACTCGAAAAAGAAGGGATAAAAGTCAGCACCATTGAACATGCCATGGCCACGCTCTATGCTTTTGGCATCGACAACTGCCTTATCCAAGTTGATGGTCCTGAATTTCCTATTCTCGATGGCAGTTCCCAACCCTATTGTGAAGCCATTCAGCACGTAGGAACAGAAGAGCAAAACAAGGAAAAGGATTACTATGTGGTAAAATCAAAGATTGAGGTCCGTGATGAGAAAACAGGTTCATCCATAGTAATCTATCCTGATGACGAATTTATTATCAATGCCCTCATTGCATTCGAATCGAAAATTCTCTTCAACCAATTCGCGACCATCGACAACCTGGAAAAGTTTGCCACCGAAGTGGCTCCCGCCAGGACATTCGTATTCGTACGCGAAATAGAGCCGCTTCTTGCAGCTGGACTCATCAAGGGTGGTGACTTGGATAATGCCATCGTCATTTACGAACGTCAGATGAGTCAAGAGAAATACGACATGCTGGCCGATGTGATGCGAGTGCCCCACATGGATGCCACCCACCTTGGTTACATCAACCACAAACCTTTGGTATGGGATAACGAACCTGCCCGCCACAAATTGCTCGACATTATCGGCGATCTCGCCTTGGTAGGACATCCTATTCGAGGACGTATCATAGCCACACGACCAGGACATACCATCAACAACAAATTTGCCCGCATGATGCGTCAGGAATATGCAAGACAACATGGGTGCAACAACCATGAAGCATAAAGGCAAAACGACAAAGAATTACAGACGATGATTAGCAATTTAGCCTACATACATCCAGAAGCACAAATCGGGGAAAACGTAGAAATCGGTCCATTTGTGTTCATCGATAAGAATGTTGTCATTGGAGATGACAACGTCATTATGCCCAATGTAAACATCCTGTCAGGTTCACGTATAGGCAATGGCAACCAGTTTTTCCCTGGTGCCGTAATCGGAGCAATTCCCCAAGACCTGAAATTTCAAGGTGAGGAAACGACAGCCGAAATTGGCAACAACAACCGTATCCGCGAAAATGTCACCATCAACCGAGGTACGGCCTCAAAAGGTCGTACGATAGTCGGTGACAACAACCTGCTCATGGAAGGCATGCACGTGGCTCACGACTGTGTGGTAGGAAGTAACTGCATCATCGGCAACCAGACCAAACTGGCAGGTGAGGTGATAGTGGATGACACCGCCATCATCAGTGCTGCTTGTCTGGTACACCAGTTCACGCACATCGGTAGTCTCGTGATGATTCAGGGAGGCACACGCTTCGGTAAAGACATCCCCCCCTATATCATTGCAGCGCGCGAACCTGCTGCTTATTGCGGACTCAATCTTGTGGGAATGCGTCGGCGCAATTTCTCCAATGAGCTCATTGAGCACATCCACAAAGCCTATCGGCTTATTTACCAGCGTGGACTGAACGTAAAGGATGCCTTGGAAGCCATCCCCAACGAAGTTCCCATGAGTCCAGAAATCGAATACATCATCAACTTTATCAAATCCTCAGAAAGAGGTATTGTAAAATGACATACAAATTCAGACTCATTTCCGACGAAGTTGACAACTATCTTCGCGAAATCAAGATAGATGCCGAAGCCACATTCCTCGACCTCCACAAGGTCATTCTTAAGGCCAATGCTTACAAGGACGACCAGATGACATCGTTCTTCATCTGTGATGAATATTGGGAAAAGCAACAAGAAGTGACATTGGAAGACATGGGTGCAGGTGCTTCCGACATCGACACCTATGTCATGAGCAACACCAAACTTTGCGACTTGCTTGAGGAAGAGAAACAAAAGCTCATCTATGTGTTCGATCCACTCACCGACCGTTGCCTTTTCATGGAACTCTCCGAGATCCTCACAGGAAAAACTCTGAAGAATGCACAAGTGTCACGTTCGGAAGGCAATCCTCCGGCACAAACAGTCGATTTCGAAGATATGATGAAGAAAAATACCGACAACTCGCTCGACCTCGACGAGAATTTCTATGGTGATGAGGGATTTGATGAAGAGGAATTCGACCCCGAAGGATTTGAGCTGACCGACGAACCCTTGTAACCCCGCGCCAAGCATGTCGAAAACACTCATTGTGCTGCTGGGTCCCACAGGAGTTGGAAAGACAGAACTTAGCCTGCATTTGGCCCAACATTTCGGCACCAGCATTGTCAGTGCCGATTCGCGTCAACTCTATCGCGAACTAAAAATAGGCACAGCAGCACCCACAGCTGAACAACTGGCCAAAGTACCCCACTATTTCGTAGGTACACTTTCACTAACCGACTATTATAGCGCTGCGCGTTACGAGGAAGAAGTCATGACCACGCTTCGTCAACTGTTCAGTCAGCACGATGTTGTCTTACTTACAGGAGGTTCCATGATGTATATCGATGCCGTATGCAATGGCATCGATGATATCCCCACTGTTGATACCTTAACTCGTCAAACCTTGTTACAACGTTATCAAGCCGAAGGATTAGAACCCTTGGCTGCAGAATTGCGTCTGCTCGATTCCGAATATTATACCATCGTCGATATCAAAAATCCGAAGCGAGTGCTTCATGCGCTCGAAATATGCTACATGACAGGGCGCACATACACCTCCTTCCGCACACGTCCTCAGAAGCAACGACCTTTCAGCATCATCAAGATTGGCCTCAAGCGAGAGCGCGAAGAACTCTACAATCGCATCAACCAACGGGTACTGAAAATGATTGAAGACGGTCTGGAGCAAGAAGCCCGACAAGTGATTGCATACCGGACACTCAACTCGCTCAACACGGTTGGCTATAAAGAAATGTTCCAATACATAGATGGCACATGGACGCTCCCTTTCGCCATCGAGAAAATCCAGCAGAACAGCCGCATCTATTCTCGCAAACAGATGACGTGGTTCAAGCGCGACACTGCCATCACCTGGTTTCATCCCGACCAGTACGATGCCATCCTGACACACATCAACCATCAACTCGGTGCCACGGAATGAAATTCTCACCTCCCCCCGCACTTCGACTCCTGCTCCCTTTCATGATTGGTATCATACTGGGACAAGCCATTCCACCCATTCCTCCTACCATCTTGTTCACCATCCTTGTAATCCCCATTCCAATCTCTTTCTTCTGCTTAGGCAACCGCTTTCCACATCCGAATCATTCTTTTCCACTTTGTGTCTATGTGTTCTGCATTGTCCTGGGATGCACTTTATGTCAGAACCAACGACAAACCGACAATCTGCCCACTCTACAGCAAGGAATCAACTATGAAGGCACCATACAAGAGCCGCCCCAATCCACCAAGCGCACCTATCGTTGCATCGTCCGAACCAACAACCACAATTACACCGTCTATTTTATCAAAGACACCATATCGGCACCTCCAACCATGGGCGACCGCATATTGTATCGTCAGAAAAACACCCATGGCAAACACTTCGTATTCAATCGACAATGGAAATGCATCGGCAATACTCCGTTGACCTTCCGACAGCAGGCGTTGCTTCTGCGTGAACATATCATCGAAAGATATGCACAATGGGGGTTCTCAGCATCTAATCTCCCCATCATCTCCGCACTTACGGTGGGGCATAAAGGAGCACTGACACCCAGCCAGCGCGACGAGTTTGCCCATGCTGGCATAGCCCATGTATTGGCACTCTCCGGACTGCACATCGGATTTATCTGGCTTCTGATACAATGTCTATTGTATCCTCTTCGGTTCCATTCCTCACTGCGCTATCTGAAATGGATGCTTGCCACCACGTTGCTATGGCTGTTTGCCCTACTTGCCGGTTTGGCACCCTCCGTCATCAGGGCCGTGCTGATGTGTACGCTCATGGAATTAAGCCTGCTCTGCCATCGGAAAGCACTATCTCTGAACACCATCAGCCTATCTGCCCTGATTATGCTGGCATACAATCCCCTCTACCTTTTCAATGTAGGTTTTCAATTGTCCTTTTTGGCCGTGCTGTCCATCATTGCCATCGTGCCTTCGACATATCAACGATTCCATCCATCAAACATCTTCTCCAAGTGGATTTTTGCCACAATAATGGTCAGCATCGCCGCACAAATAGGCACAGCCCCCTTGGTCATGCACTATTTCCATTATTTCTCCCTTCATTTCCTATTGGCCAATCTCTTCACAGCCCTGCTTGTGCCACTCATCCTTTATGGCATATTCGCGTGTATGTTGTTCTCGGACATCACCCCCTTACAAACCTGTTGTGTGAATGTTGTCGATACGCTCACGTCACTGCTTGGTCGGTTGGCAAGCACTGTGAGCCAATTGCCATTTTCAAGTCTCGATGTAGGAAACATAGGATGGATACAGGTAGTACTCATCTACCTTGCATTCATCCTGCTGTTTGTTTACCTCAAGTATCGGCGACCTAAACAACTCATCTTTTTTCTGAGCAGCATTGTCATCCTATTGGCAGTCACATGGATTCTATCGTGATGACACGCCTGCATACCGTCATTCCT